>NZ_JBWQXA010000012.1:0-108511 GCF_056746695.1 Caldimonas hydrothermalis
TTGACAGCACCAGCAGCGCCGTCGTCTCGGCCAGCGCCTTGTCCTTGCGGCGCACCTCGCGCTCGAGTTCCTTGATGCGCCGCCGGTCTTCCTTGGTGGCCTGCGGGCTCGCGCGTGCTTCCTCGGGCTCGGCCAGCGCCTGCGTGGCGCTGTCTCGCCACTGCTGCAGCTGCTGCCGATACACACCATGCTCGCGGCACCAGGCGTTCTTGGCCGCCTCGTCCATGGCCGCAGTGGCGATCACCGCCTCCAGTCGAGCCGCCGCTGTCCAGCCCCGCTCTCGAGCAGGCCTGGACAGCGCGTCCGCCCGCCAACGCTGCAGCGTGTCGATGCTCACCCCCATCTCACGCGACACCACTTCCAGCGGCGCGCTCTCCGGCGGCAGCAGCCTGGCCACCGCCCGGTCCTTGAATGCTTGTCCGTATCGAGCCAACTCGTTCTTCCATCCTCGCCCCCAGGTTCATCGTTCTATCGGGGCGACAACTATTCTGACGCAGGGGGTCGGCCATGGGCTGCGCGATGTGCTTTCCGGCACTGGCCAGCATCGGCGCGGCTGTCGGCTTGGGTTTTCTGTCCCAGTGGGAGGCGGTTTTTGTCGGTACCTTGTTGCCCTTGTTTGCCGTCATTGCCTTGCTGGCGAATGCCTTGGGCTGGTTCAGTCACCAGCAATGGGATCGCAGCGTGCTGGGCATGATCGGCCCGATCCTGGTGTTGATCGGACGTTACACCTTCGTCAGTAGCGTGCTCTACGTGGGACTTGCATTGATGCTGGGCGTGGCGGTCTGGGATCTGCTATCGCCAGCAAAACGTCGCTGCGGGCCGGATGGCTGCGGACTGCCGGCAAAACGTGGCTGACGTTTCGAGCACACGCCATTTGAAGAGTAAGAATTCATGGCACATTTGAAAATCACCGGCATGACCTGCGACTCCTGCGCCGCTCATGTCAAAGCGGCGCTGGAAAACGTCCCGGGCGTGCGGGCGGCCGAAGTCTCCTATGCCCAGGGCAGCGCCTGGCTCACGATGGAGCCCAACACGTCAACCGAGGCCCTGATTGCCGCCGTCACCGGACTTGGCTATCGCGCGACGCTGGCTCATGCCCTCTCTAGTCCCGCAAAGAGCGGACTGCTCAACCGCGTGCGGGAATGGGTTGGCGGCGGCGGTAAGGTCGGCCACGACAGCGGACTGCATATCGCCGTCATCGGCAGCGGCGGTGCCGCGATGGCGGCGGCGCTGAAAGCCATCGAGCAAGGCGCGCGGGTGACGCTGATTGAACGCAGCACCATCGGCGGCACCTGCGTCAACGTCGGCTGCGTGCCCTCGAAGATCATGATCCGCGCCGCCCATATCGCCCACCTGCGCCGCAAAAGCCCGTTCGATGCCGGCCTGCCGCCCACGCCGCCGGCGATCCTGCGTGAGAAGCTACTGACCCAGCAGCAGGCGCGCGTCAATGAGCTGCGCCATGCCAAGTACGAAAGCCTCCTCGATGGCAACCCGGCGATCACAGTCTTGCAAGGCGAAGCGCGCTTCAAGGACGGCCATAGCCTCACGGTGCTTTTGCCCGATGGCGGCGAGCGCGCCGTGAGCTTCGACCGCTGCCTGATCGCCACCGGCGCGAGCGCGGCCGTGCCGCCGATTCCCGGCCTCAAGGACACACCCTACTGGACGTCGACGGAAGCGTTGGTGAGCGACGCCATCCCCGAGCGGCTGGCCGTGATCGGCTCGTCGGTGGTGGCGGTCGAACTGGCGCAAGCCTTTGCCCGGCTGGGGAGCCGGGTCACGATCCTGGCACGCAGCACGCTGTTCTCCCGCGAAGACCCGGCCATCGGTGAAGCACTGACGGCGGCGTTCCGCGCCGAGGGCATCGAAGTGCTGGAGCACACGCAGGCGAGCCAGGTTGCGCATACGAATGACGAGTTCGTGCTGACGCTCCCGAGCGGTGAACTGCGCGCCGACCGGCTGCTCGTCGCCACCGGTCGCGTACCCAACACCCACAGCCTGAACCTCGAAGTGGCGGGCGTCGCGGTGAACAAGCAGGGGGCCATCGTCACGGACCAGGGGATGCGTACCAGCGCACCGGACATCTACGCCGCCGGTGACTGCACCGACCAGCCGCAATTCGTCTACGTGGCAGCGGCGGCTGGCACGCGCGCCGCCATCAACATGACGGGCGGCGATGCGATGCTCGACCTCACCGCCATGCCGGCGGTGGTGTTTACCGATCCGCAGGTGGCCACGGTGGGCCTTTCCGAGCAGGAAGCACATTTGAAGGGCATCGAAACCGACACCCGCCTGCTCACACTCGACAACGTGCCGCGTGCGCTCGCCAACTTCGACACGCGCGGTTTCATCAAGCTGGTGATCGAGGAAGGCAGCCACCGGCTGATCGGCGTGCAGGCGGTCGCGCCGGAAGCTGGCGAACTGATCCAGACGGCGGCGCTCGCCATCCGGGCGCGGATGACGGCGCAGGAACTGGCCGAACAGTTGTTCCCGTATCTGACCATGGTCGAGGGCCTGAAGCTCGCGGCGCAGACCTTCAGCAAGGACGTGAAGCATTTGTCCTGCTGCGCGGGATAGGGCGAGGAAGTAGGTGTCTTTTGTGAGCACCTACACGGTATCGAAGCTGGCCCAGGACGCGGGCGTCAGCGTCAGCCTGATGCGCGACCATGTGCTGCGCTTCGTGCGCGCCCTGTTCGAGGCCGGGATTGGTCTGGGTGAAACGGTGCCGGCGTTATGCCCCGTCAATTGGTGCAGCCGTCTTCTGAAAACGATATCAGCGGCGTCTGGCCTGCCGCACGCCCGGGACCTGGGCCACCACGCCCAGCACCTGGGCCAGGCGCGCGGAATCGGCCACCTCCACGGTGAAGGTCATCCACGCCGTGCCGCGCACGGTCTGGGTGTTCACGCCGATGACGTTCATCTTCTCCTTGGCGAACACTTCGGAGATGTCGCGCAGCAGCCCCTGACGGTCGATGGCCTCGACCGCCACGTCCACCGGATAGACTGGGATCCTGTCGCCAGTGGGTTGGCCCCAGGTCACCGCGATCACCCGCTCCGGGTGACGCCCGGCAATCTGGCGGAAGGTCGAGCAGTCGGCGCGGTGCACCGCCACCCCTTTGCCCTTGGTGACGTAGCCGCCGATCGCGTCGGGCGGTGCGGGCTTGCAGCAGCGCGCCAGCGTGGTCAGCAAGGACTCCACGCCCACCACGAGCACACCGCCCTTGCCGCTGCCGGAGTCGCTGCGTGGCTTGCGCAGGGCAATCTGGTCATCGGCCGTCGTTGCGGGATCGGACGGACGCAACAGGTTCTCGATGTGGCGCAGCGAGTACTCGTCCTTGCCGACCACGTCGAACAGGGCATCGGCATTGCGAAAGCCCAGTTGCGTGGCCAGGTCCTCGAGCTTGATCGCAGTGCGCCCCTCCCGCTGGAGAAGCTTTTCCACCAGCTCGCGTCCGCGGGCGATGGTCTGCTGCTGGGCCAGGGCGTTGAACCAGGCCCGCACCTTGGCCTTGGCCCGCGCGCTGCGCAGGTAGCCCAGCTCGGGGTTGAGCCAATCCATCGACGGGCCACCTTCCTTGGCCGCCACCACTTCGACGGTCTGGCCGCTTCGCAGGGGCGTGTTCAGCGGCACCATGGCGCCATCGACCCGGGCGCCGCGACAGCGGTGGCCCAGGTCGGTGTGCACGGTGTAGGCGAAGTCCACCGGCGTGGCACCGGCGGGCAGCTCCACGATGGCTGCCTGCGGCGTGAAGACATAGATGCGGTCGTCGAAGACCGCGCCCGAGGTCTGCGTGGCCTGGCCAACGAAATCGCGCTCCCAGGCCAGCAACTGGCGCAGCACGGCCTTGCGGGCCTCGGCCACCTGGGCTTCGAAATCGCCGGCCGCGCTCACGCCCGCATAGCCGCGGGTACCGGCCTCCTTGTAGGCCCAGTGGGCCGCCACGCCGTGCTCGGCATGCTCGTGCATCGCCTGCGTGCGGATCTGGATCTCCAGGCTGCGCCCTTGTTCGTCGTAGACCACGGTGTGCAGCGACTGGTAGCCGTTGGGCTTGGGTTTGGCGATGTAGTCGTCGAACTCCTCAGGCAGCGGCCGGTAGAGCTCATGGACCAGGCTGAGTGCGGCGTAGCAATCGGGCACGCCGGGCACGATGACACGCAGGGCCCGCAGGTCGTAGACGTGGTCGAAGTCGAGCTGCTTGCCCCGCATCTTCTTCCAGATGCTGTAGATGTGCTTGGGCCGGCCTTGCACCTGTGCGGCGATGCCGTGCTCACGCAATTGGGCGCTCAGGCGCTGACGGGCCTGCTCCACGACCTGCTCGCGCTCGATACGCTTTTCGTCGAGCTGTCGGGCAATCGCCTTGTACTGCTCGGGTTCGAGGAAGCGGAAAGACAGATCCTCGAGCTCCCATTTGATCTGCCAGATGCCCAGGCGGTTGGCCAGCGGCGCGAACACGTGCAGCGATTCGCGCGCCAGCACCAGCGGACATTCGCGTTTGGATTGGGCGTAATAGCGCAGCGTCTGCAGGCGCGAGGCCAGGCGGACCAGCACCACACGCAGGTCGCGCGAGAACGCCAGCAGCATCTTGCGCACACGCTCGGTCTGCTCGGCGCGCATCTCCTCGTCGATCAGGGCGTCGCGGGCGTTGCGCTGGATCTGCACCAGCTTGCGCGTGGCCGCCACCAGGCTGGCATACGATGCACCGAAGGCCTTGCCGATCACCTCCTCGGGCTTGTTCAGATATTCGCCCACGTAGACGAGGTAGACCGCCGCGAGCAGCGAGGGCGAGGCGCCGATGGAGCGCAGGATCGAGGCCACGCCGGCGGCGTGGTCCAGCGCATCCTCGCCGGTGTCGAGCCGCTGGCCGGCCAACAGGGGTTCGGCAAAGGCGCGCGCGCGCTCCAGGCGCGCCGTCTCCTGGGCCAGGGCCTCGGCCATGCCGGGCCCGCGCAGCGAAGCCGCCGCGGCGGGCGAGTCCATCTCGCCGGCCAGTTGCACGATGGGCGCGGCCACCTCGGCCGCGTCCTGGGACATCGTCTTCATGCTGTCGTCAGAAACTCCCGGACCACGGCCACCTGGGCCGGATCCACCAGCGTGGGTGCATGGCCCACGCCTTCGAACTCCACCACGGTTGCCCGCGGCCCGCGCTCGGCCATGGCCTGCGCCGTCTGCGCCGTGAGCAGGTCCGACTGCGCGCCGCGGATCACCAGCGTGCGGGTGCGCAGGCTGTCATAGCGCTGCCACAGCAGGGCCTGCGCGGCCGCTGCCATCTCGGGCGTGGCCGCATGGAAAGGCACGGCGATCTTCGGATCGTAGTGCGGGATGTAGGCCACGCCCCGTTCGTCCTCGATCCGGCGCAGCATCGGCCGTGTCAGAGCGAGCCACTGCTCGTGCGTGTGCGGGCCGAAGCCTTCCGAAATCGAACGGAAGTAGTCGGCCGCGGCCTCCACGGTGTCGAAACGAGGGAGCTGCCCCAAATAGGTGCCGATGCGCTGCAAAGCCGCCGGCTCGATCGTGGGCCCTACGTCGTTGAGCACCAGGGAGCGCACCGGAGCCCCCTTCAGCGAGGCCAGGCCCAGACCGATGAGTCCGCCCATCGAGGTGCCCACCCAGTCCACCGTCTCGGCCCGCACCCGCGCGAGCAGGGTGACCATGTCGGCCACATAGGTCGGGATCTGGTAGCCCATCGGGTCGTCGAGCCAGTCCGAGCGGCCGCGGCCCACGACATCGGGGCAGACCACGCGGTAGTGGTCGCACATCGCCTGGGCCAGCACGTCGAAGTCGCGGCCCTGGCGCGACAGCCCGTGCACGCACACCAGCACCCGGCCGTTGGACGGGTCGCCCCATTCCCAATAGGCCATGCGGTGCAGGCCGTGGGGGTCGAGGCATTGCACGAAATCCAGGCGCGGCTGCGTCATCGGGGCCCTCCTCTCTGATAATCCAGGGGCTTGTCGCTGATTCTCCCTGAACCTTAGCAAAGAGGACTCCATATGTTGAAAGGCAAGACCGCCCTGGTCACGGGTTCGACCAGCGGGATCGGCTTGGGGGTGGCCCTGGCACTGGCACGCCAAGGTGCCGACGTGGTGCTCAACGGTTTCGGCGACGTCGAGGCGGCCAAGGCCGAACTGGCCCGGACCGGCGTGCGGGTGGGCTACCACGGCGCCGACATGAGCCAGCCGGCGCAGATTGCCGAGCTGATGGCCTATGCCGCCCAGGACTTCGGCGGCGTGGACATCCTGGTCAACAACGCCGGCATCCAGCACGTGGCCCCGGTGGAGGACTTCCCGCCCGAGAAGTGGGATGCGATCATCGCGATCAACCTCAGTTCGGCCTTCCACACCACCCGCCTGGCCCTGCCCGGTATGAAGCGACGCAACTGGGGCCGCGTGATCAACATCGCCTCCACGCACGGCCTGGTGGCCTCGGCGCAGAAATCGGCCTATGTCGCCTCCAAGCATGGCATCGTGGGTTTCACCAAGGCCGTGGCGCTGGAGACCGCCACCACCGGCGTGACGGTCAACGCGATCTGCCCGGGCTGGGTGCTCACCCCCCTGGTGCAAAAGCAGATCGATGCCCGTGCCGCCCAGGGTGGCATCTCCTTGGAGCAGGCCCAGCGCGAACTGCTGGGCGAAAAGCAGCCCTCGCTGCAGTTCACCACGCCCGAGCAACTGGGCGCGCTGGCCGTGTTCCTGTGTTCCTCCGCCGCCGACAACGTCCGCGGCGTGGCCTGGAACATGGACGGCGGCTGGGTGGCCCAGTAAGCCATCGAGCCAGCAGGCGCCGAGCGTGCGGCCCGGCCCCTGCGCGGGCCGGGCGGGTGGGTGGCAGCGCGAAACGCGCAGGCCCTACTTCAGCACCACGCTGCCACTGACCGTCACCGTCACGAGCGCCTTGCCGGCCTCCACCGGCAGGGGAGCCGCCTCGGCGGCCATCACATCGGCTTTGGCGCGCATCATCAGGGGCACCGGGATCACACCGGGCTCCTGGGTCGAGACGTTGATCTCGCGCAGCTCATAGCCGCCGAAGCCGAAGAGCTTGGCCAGTTCCTGCGCTTTGGCGCGGTACTGGGCCACGGCCTGGGCCTGCACGGCGGCCTCATGTTTCTCGCGGGCCTGGCGTGACAGCCCCTGCGACACGCGCGCCACGCTCAGCGTCTGGATGCGTGCGGCCGTCTGGGTGATGCGCGCGATGTCCGTGCCTTCCAGCACGACCTCGGCCGTGCCTTGCCAGCCGGAGATCCGCCCCTGACTGGCATAGCGCGGGTAGACCGAGAAGTGGCCGGTGCGTACTTCCATCGCGCCAGGCTGCGCGGCGGGCCGGGCCTGGACCAGGGCGGCCTCCACCGCCTGCTGCAGCGCCTTCTGGACCGTGGCGGCATCGCCGGCTTCCCGCGTGGTGTTCAGCGTCAGGCTCAGGAAATCCTGCGGGACTTCCACGCTGGCGCTGGTGGCAAAACTCACCACGTTGGCCGCCGCCGGCTGGGCCAGGACGGAAGGAGTTGCCAACGCGGTAGCAAGGCACAGACCGGGCAGAACGAAGCGTCGCTTCATGGGATCCTTTCCTGAGGTAACAAGAGGCTCGACGTGACAGGCTAACGCAAGCCCGCGTCGAAACGACGACGGCCGGTGCCGCCTTTGCCCAGGCTTTACATGCGCTTCACCCGTCTTCACACGGGGATTTGCGGCCTCGGGCCCCGAGTGGCAATATTTGTAACACTTGGTCAAAACGACCGTTTTCGGCGGTTGCTCACCCGCACAATCCCGCGTTGTTACAAATTCGGGAGTCCCCATGACCACAGCCCCCCAGACCCCCGCGCCGCGCCCCGACCAGATCGTGGTGGTGGACGATGATGCCCGCATCCGCGACCTGCTGCGCCGCTACCTCACACAGGAAGGCTTCGAAGTCTTCCTGGCCGAGGATGCCAAGGCGCTGAACCGGGTGCTGACGCGCGAGACCGTCGATCTGATCGTGCTCGACCTGATGCTGCCCGGCGAGGACGGCCTGTCGATCTGCCGCCGGCTGCGCGCGGCCAACGACCAGACACCCATCATCATGCTCACCGCCAAGGTCGAGGACGTCGACCGCATCGTGGGCCTGGAGGTGGGCGCCGACGACTATCTGCCCAAGCCTTTCAACCCCCGCGAGCTGCTGGCGCGCATTCATGCGGTGCTGCGCCGCCGCCCTGCGATGGAGGCCCCTGGCGCCCCCACCAAGGAGCCGCAGACCGTGGTGTTCGGCCCCTTCGAATTCGACCTCGCCCAGCGCCGCCTGACCCGGGACGGCGAAGCCATACCGCTGACCACGGGAGAGTACTCGATGCTCAAGGCCCTGGTGCGCCATCCGCGCCAGCCGCTGTCGCGTGACAAGCTGGCGCAACTGGCCCGCGGCCGCGAGTTCGAGCCCTTCGACCGCAGCCTGGACGTGCAGATCTCGCGCCTGCGCAAGATGATCGAGCCTGACCCCGCCCAGCCCCGCTATATCCAGACGGTGTGGGGCGTGGGCTATGTCTTCGTGCCCGACGGCGCGACCTGACCCCGCCCGGCCGGACGCTGCGCGCCAGACCCCCGGGTCTGGCGTTTTTTCATCACCGATGACGCTGTCCCGCGCCTGCGGGCGGCATACTGCGGGGCGCATCCAGCCCCTGCCCTGTCCGACAAGCCCCGATGGTCCGCAAACGTGTCACCCTGAGCCTGTTCTGGCGCACCTTCATGCTGCTCGGGGCCTTGCTGGGGTTTGGCATCTTCGCCTGGGTGCAGACCTTCCGCGCCCTGGAGTTCGAGCCCCGGGCCGTGCAGGCGGCCCAGCAACTGGCCAGTCTGGTGAACCTCTCACGGGTGGCACTGCGCTACACCGACAGCATCAACCGCGTCACCCTGCTCAAGACCATCACCGAGCAGGAAGCCATCCGCGTGCAACCGCGCGAACCTGGCGACGCCTACGTGCCCTTCGACACCGACCGCTTCTCGCGGCGCATCGCCGAGGAATTGCGCACCCGCCTGGGCCCCACCACCGTGGTGGCCTCCAGCGTGAACGGGCGGCCGGGCCTGTGGATCGACTTCGCCATCGAGACCGACCGCTACTGGCTGCAGGCCGATCCGCAACGCCTGGAGCCCGTCACCGGCAAGACCTGGTTCGTCTGGGTGGGCATCGCGCTGCTGGCCACCGTGATCGGCTCGGCCACCGTGGCGCGGCTGATCAACCAGCCCCTGCGCCAGCTCTCGTTCGCCGCCAGCCGCATCCGCGAAGGCGAGTACGAATCCCGCCTGGACGAGAACACGATGACCAGCGAGATCCGCGAGGTCAACAAGGGCTTCAACCGCATGGCCCGCGAGCTGGCCAAGGTGGAGGAAGACCGCGCCGTGATGCTCGCCGGCATCTCGCACGACCTGCGCACGCCGCTGGCACGTCTGCGCCTGGAAGTCGAGATGAGCGTGCAGGACGAGGAGGCCCGCCGCTACATGGCCGCCGACATCGACCAGCTCGACGCCATCATCGACAAGTTCATGGACTACGCCCGCCCCAGCGAAGTCAAGCTGGTGCCGGTGCACCTGTCGGGTGTGATCGACCGGGCCGCCGCGGCCTTCCGCGACGCCAGCCAGATCCGCATCGAGTCGCGCGTGGCCATCGACACCATGGTGCTGGCCGACGAAACCGAGCTGGGCCGCGTGATCGGCAACCTCTTCGAGAACGCACGCCGCTATGGGCGCAGCAGCGACACCGGCATTGCCCTCGTGCAGGTGACCTATGCACGCACCGGCCCGTGGGTGATCATCAGCGTGCGCGACCACGGGCCCGGCGTCTCGCCCGAGAAGCTGCCCCAGCTCACCACGCCCTTCTTCCGCGGCGATGCGGCGCGCACCGCCGCCACCGGCGCCGGCCTGGGCCTGGCCATCGTCGAGAAAACCATCATCCGCATGGGCGGCACCTTCGAGCTGAGCAACGCGCCTGCGCCCGACACGGGACTGATCGCCCGCATCCGGCTGCGCAAAGCCCCCTGATCAGGCGCGCCGCAGCAGGCACACCGCGCGCGCCTCGATCGATTCCTGCCGGCCCACGGGCCCGAGCTTCTCGGCCGTCTTGGCCTTCACGTTGACCTGCTCCACCCCGCACCCGAGGATGGCGGCAATGCGCTGGCACATGGCCGGGATGTGCGGCGCCATCCTGGGCGCCTGGGCGACGATGGTGGCATCCAGGTTGACGAGCTCGTAGCCGCGCTCGCGCACCCGGCGCATCGCCTCGGCCAGCAGCACCGAGGAATCGGCGTCGCGCAGGCGCTCGTCGGTGTCGGGAAAGTGGCGGCCGATGTCCCCCAGGGCTGCCGCCCCCAGCAGTGCGTCGGTGATGGCATGCAGCAAGGCGTCGGCATCCGAGTGGCCCTGCAGGCCCAGATGGTGCGGGATCTCCACGCCGCCGAGGATGAGCTTGCGGCCAGCCACCAGTGCGTGCGTGTCCCAGCCTTCTCCGATGCGGATGTCCATCAGCGTATCCTCAGCAGTCGCTCGGCCAGGACGAAGTCCTGGGGATAGGTGATCTTGAAGTTCTCCAGCGCGCCAGGCACCAGCTTGGGCCGGTGGCCCAGGGCCTCGACGGCGCTGGCCTCGTCGGTGACCGTCTCGCCCGCATGCACCATCGCGCTGTGGAGCAGGCCCAGGCGGAACATCTGCGGCGTCTGGGCCTGCCATTTGGCGCGCCGGTCCAGCGTCCCCGCGCAGCGGCCCGCAATCTCTTCCTTGAGCGTGTCGGCCACCGGCAGGGCCAGCAAGCCGCCGACCTCGTCATTGAAGCAGGCCTCGATCAAGGCCTCGACCCACTCGGGGCGCAGCAGGCAACGTGCGGCGTCATGCACCAGCACCCAGTCGTGCGGCTGAACGCCGCGCTCGCGCAGCGCGACCAGGCCGGCTGCCACCGACGCCGCCCGGCTGGGCCCGCCCACGCGGGCCACCCAGCCCGGATAACCTGGAGCCGCCTGCTCGAACTGCGTGTCGTCGGGGGCCAACACCACCAGGGTGCCGGCCAGCCTCGGTACGGCGGCCAGGGCCGCCAGCGTGTGCGCCACCACGCTGCGCCCGGCCACGAGCTCATATTGCTTGGGGCCGGCGGCCCCGGCGCGGGCACCTATCCCTGCGCAGGGAACCAGCGCATAGCAGCGGGGAGCCTCGAAGGAGATCTGCATGAAAGGCCGGGCTATGGGGAAGCGGATTCTATAATCCGGGCATCCGTTCGCCCCGGGGGAGCGCCCTTTCGGGGCGATTTGCTTTTGCCAGGCCGCCTCTCATGCAGATCCCGTCCCTGTCCCCCGGCAAGCGCTACACCCTGCCCCGGCCGCCGGGTTCGGCCGATGCCTTGCTGCTCGCGCGTTTCGCCCGTGAACAGACTCAGGCCGGACGCCTGACGGCCGTCATCACCGCCGAACCCGCCGATGCCCAGCGGCTGCACGACGAGATCGCCTTCTTCGACCCGGCCTTGCGCTGTGCGGTGTTCCCCGACTGGGAGACCCTGCCCTACGACACCTTCTCGCCTCACCAGGACCTCATCTCCGAGCGCCTGGCCACGCTATGGCGCGTGCTGCGCAAGGACGTGGACGTGGTGCTGCTGCCGGCCTCCACGGCCTTGGTGCGCCTGGCGCCGCCGTCGTTCCTGGCGGCCTATACCTTCCACTTCAAGCAGAAGGAAAAGCTCGACGAAGCCTCGCTGAAGGCCCAGCTGACCCTGGCCGGCTACACCCATGTCAGCCAGGTGGTCTCGCCGGGCGAATATGCCGTGCGCGGCGGGCTGATCGACCTCTTTCCCATGGGCTCGCCGGTGCCCTACCGCGTGGACCTCTTCGGCGACGAGGTCGATTCCATCCGCACCTTCGACCCCGACAGCCAGCGCAGCCTCTACCCTGTGCCCGAGGTACGCCTGCTGCCCGGGCGCGAGTTCCCGATGGACGAGGAGGCCCGCGCGAAGTTCCGCGCCCGTTGGCGCGAGCGCATCGAGGGCGACCCGAGCAAGGCGCGGGTCTACAAGGACATCGGCAACGGCATCGCCACCGCCGGCATCGAGTACTACCTGCCGTTGTTCTTCGACGAGACGTCCACAATCTTCCAATACCTGGGCGAGGCCGCCGTCCTGGCCCTGCATGGCGAGATCGACGAAGCCCTGAAGCGCTTCTGGAGCGACACCCGCGAGCGCCATCGCTTTTTGCAGCACGACCCCGAACGCCCGCTGCTGCCGCCCGAAGACCTCTTCCTGCGCCCCGAGGACTTCTTCAGCCTGGCCAATGCCCATGCCCAGCTCGCGCTGCGCGGCCACGAGCCGGTGGACTGGGCCCGCCCCCTGCCCGACCTCTCGGCCGAACGCGGCGCCCCCGAGCCGCTGAAGCGGCTACAGGTGCATGTGGGCACCACGCCGCACCGCGTGCTGATCGTGGCCGAATCGCCCGGCCGCCGCGAAAGCCTGCTGGAGCTGCTGCGCGACAACAGGATCGAGCCGCCCACGATCGATTCGCTGGCCGCCTTCGAGGCCGGTGAGGCCCACTTCGCGATCACCGTGGCCCCGCTGGCCGGTGGCTTTCACTGGGCGCGCCCCGAGCCCGCCCCGGCCATCCAGTTCGTCACCGAGACCGAGCTCTTCGCGGTGGCGCCCACGGCACGCCGCCGGCGCAAGCAGGAGCAGGTCAGCAACGTCGATGCACTGATCAAGGACCTGTCGGAGCTGAAAGTGGGCGACCCGGTGGTGCATGCCAACCATGGCATCGGCCGGTATCAGGGCTTGCTGAACATCGACTTGGGCGATGGTCCGAGCGAATTCCTGCACCTGGAGTATGCCGACAAGGCCACGCTCTACGTGCCGGTGTCGCAGCTCCACCTCATCAGCCGCTACACCGGTGTGAGCTCCGACGAGGCGCCGCTGCACCGCCTGGGCTCGGGCCAGTGGGAGAAAGCCAAGCGCAAAGCGGCCGAGCAGGTGCGCGACACGGCGGCCGAGCTGCTGAACCTGTACGCCCGCCGCGCCGCGCGCGAAGGCCATGCCTTCCGCTTTTCGCCGCACGATTACGAGGCCTTCGCCGCCAGCTTCGGCTTTGAGGAAACCCCCGACCAGAACGCCGCCATCCACGCCGTGATCCAAGACATGGTGAGCCCGCGCCCCATGGACCGCCTGGTGTGCGGCGACGTGGGCTTCGGCAAGACCGAGGTGGCCCTGCGCGCGGCCTTCGTGGCGGTGACGGGTGGCAAGCAGGTGGCGCTGTTGGCGCCCACCACCCTGCTGGCCGAGCAGCACTACCAGACGCTTTGTGACCGCTTTGCGCAGTGGCCGGTCAAAATCGCCGAACTTTCGCGCTTTCGCACCGGCAAGGAAGTGCGCCAGGCCCTCGACGGACTGGCCGACGGCACGGTGGACATCGTCGTGGGCACCCACAAGCTGCTCTCGCCCGACGTGAAATTCGCCCGCCTGGGCCTGCTCATCATCGACGAGGAGCACCGCTTCGGCGTGCGCCACAAGGAGGCCATCAAAGCCCTGCGCGCGGAGGTGGACGTGCTCACGCTCACCGCCACGCCCATCCCGCGCACGCTGGGCATGGCGCTGGAGGGCCTGCGCGACCTGTCGGTGATTGCCACCGCGCCGCAGCGGCGCCTGGCCATCAAGACCTTCGTGCGCAACGAAAGCAGTGGCGTGATCCGAGAGGCCGTGTTGCGCGAGCTCAAGCGCGGCGGGCAGGTCTACTTCCTGCACAACGAGGTCGAGACCATTCAGAACCGCCGCGAGAAACTGGCCGAGCTGCTGCCCGAGGCCCGCATCGCCGTGGCCCACGGCCAAATGCACGAGCGCGAGCTGGAGCGCGTGATGCGCGACTTCGTGGCCCAGCGCTACAACGTGCTGCTGTGCTCGACCATCATCGAGACCGGCATCGACGTGCCCACGGCCAACACCATCGTCATCAGCCGTGCCGACAAATTCGGCCTGGCCCAGTTGCACCAGTTGCGCGGCCGTGTCGGCCGCTCGCACCACCAGGCCTATGCTTACCTGTTGGTGCCCGATGTCGAAGGCCTGACCAAGCAGGCTGCGCAACGGCTGGAAGCCATCCAGAGCATGGAGGAGCTGGGCTCGGGCTTCTATCTCGCCATGCACGACCTGGAGATCCGGGGCGCCGGCGAGGTGCTGGGCGACAGCCAGAGCGGCAACATGCAGGAAGTGGGCTTCCAGCTCTACAACGACATGCTGGCGCAGGCCGTGCGCGACCTGAAGGCCGGCCGCGAGCCCGACCTGCTCTCGCCGCTGAACGTCACCACCGAGATCAACCTGCACGCCCCTGCGCTGCTGCCCGAGAGCTACTGCGGCGACGTGCATGTGCGCCTGAACCTCTACAAGCGCCTGGCCACCACCGAGAAGACCGACCAGATCGACACCCTGCTCGAAGAGATCACCGACCGCTTCGGCAAACTGCCCCCGCAGGGCCAGACCCTCTTCGACGTGCACCGCCTGCGTGTACTGGCCAAGCCCTACGGCGTGCTCAAGATCGACGCTGCGCCCACGGGCATGAGCATCACCTTCCGCCCCAACCCGCCCATCGATGCAATGCGCATCATCGAGCTGGTGCAGAAGAACCGCCACATCAAGCTGGCCGGCAACGACAAGCTGCGCATTGACAAGGCCCTGCCCGAACCCAAGGATCGCGCCCAGTTCATCCGCGACGTGCTGCGCTCGCTGGGCGCGCCGGTGGCAACCCCGGCCTGAGCCCGACGCAAGAGACTGCCCTCCCCTTCTCCTGCCATGACCACCTTCATCGAATACGCCCCCGGGCTCGTCATCCGCGGCTTCACCCCGCCGCTGCGCCTGGCTGACTACAAGGCCATCGCCTTCGACATGGATTCCACGCTGATCAACATCGAGTGCATCGACGAGATCGCCGACGCCGTGGGCAAGAAGGCCGAAGTGGCCGCCATCACCGAAGCCGCGATGCGCGGCGAGATCACCGACTTCAAGGACAGCCTGCGCCGCCGTGTGGCGCTGCTCAAAGGGGTGCCCGAAGACGCGCTGATGGAGGTCTACACCCAGCGCCTGCGCCTGAACCCGGGTGCGGCCGAACTCATCGCCGCCTGCCGCGCCGCGGGCTTGCGCACCCTGCTCGTGTCGGGCGGCTTCACCTTCTTCGCCGACCGCGTGCGCGAGCGCTTGGGGCTGGACCACGCCCATTCGAACGTGCTGGAAATCGAGAACGGCCGGCTCACCGGTCGAGTGGTGGGCGACATCGTGGACGGCGAAGAAAAGAAGCGCCAGCTCCTGGCCCTGTGCCAACGCCTGGGCTGCCCGCCCTCACAAGCCATCGCCGTGGGCGACGGCGCCAACGACCTCCTGATGATGGCCGCCGCCGGTCTGAGCGTGGCTTACCACGCCAAGCCCAAGGTGCGCGAGCAGGCGATGGTGGCGATCAACCTTGGCGGTCTGGATCGCTTGCTGGACGTGCTGCATTGAAGCGCCAAGCCCGCATCGGTTGGTCCGTGCGGGCTGAATGTCAGCCTCGTGCCGGCATCACCACGATGCCGTCTTCGTCGGCGAACAACCATTCGCCCGGACGCACCCACACGCCCTGCACTTGCACCGGCACATCGCGCTGGCCCTGGTGGCGGCGTTCGGTAGGCATGGGGTTGAGGCCCAGGGCACGGATACCGACGTCGCATGTGCGAATCTCAGCCAGGTCGCGCACGCAGCCGTTCACCACCACACCGGCCCAGCCGTTCTTCGCCGCCGCGGCGGCGATGTTGCCGCCCACCAGCGCGCGGGCCAGCGAGGCGCCGCCGTCCACCACCAGCACCTGGCCGTGGCCCGGTCCTTCCAGCAAGGCTTTCACCTCGGTGTTGTCCTCATAGCACTTCACCGTGCGCACCGGGCCGGCAAAGCGGGCCTTGCCGCCGTAGCTGTGGAACACGGGCGGCAACACGCGGAAGGCGCCGTCGGTGTCGGCCTTGTGCTCGTCGCACAGATCGCAGGTGGAGAAGGTCTCGAAGTTCATGCGTTGTCGATCTTCTTGATGGGCGGTTTGACGTCCTCGGGCCGGGCCGGCAGCATGGGCTGGTGCTCGCGCGCCGCGTTGAGGATGATGGAGGTGGAAGTTTCCGTGAGCAAGCAGAACTTCGTCACCACCGCATCGAGGTGGGCGACGTCGATCACCGCGATTTCCAGGATCCAACTGTCCTCGCCGGTCACGTTGTAGGCGTTGATCACCTCAGGCGTCTGCTGGATGAGCTTCACCACCCGGGCGTATTCGGCCCGCCCCACCCGCACGATGGCGCGGATGCCATAGCCCAGTTTGGCGAGGTTCACACTGGCGCGGTAGCCGGTGATGACGCCGGCCGATTCCAGCTTGCGCACGCGCTCGGTGACGGCCGGCTGACTCAGGTGCACGCGCCGGCCCAGCTCGGCCATCGACAGGCGGGCATCGGCCTGCAGTTCGGCCAGGATGCGGGTATCGTGATGGTCCAGTTCCAGGTTCAAAGTCAAGGCAGCTTCCTTCTTTGAGATTCACGGTGGATTGGCTTCATCTCCGTTGAATTCATCTTCATCGGCGCTTCAAGCTTTTCTAGCATAGCGGCTCAACACCTGACGACAACACGCTCATGTCCACCGCCACCTCTTCGCTGCCCTCCGCCCCCGCGCTCAGCCCGATGGTGATGCTCTGCCTCGCGGCCACCTGGCTGGTCTGGGGCTCCACCTACCTGGCCATCAAGTATGCGCTGATCAGCTTCCCGCCTTTTTTCCAGATGGGCACCCGCTTCCTGTTGGCCGGCGTGGTGCTGGCCGCCTGGATGCGCTGGCGCGGCGTGGCCTGGCCCAACGCGCACCAATGGCGCAATGCCCTGGTGGTGGGCACCCTGATGCTGGGCGGTGGCATGGGCGGCACGGCCTATGCCGAGCAGACCGTGGGCTCGGGCCTGGTGGTGGCCTTCATCGCGGTGGTGCCGCTGATGATCGCGGCCCTCAACCTGCTGTGGCGTGTGGTGCCCGCTCGCCTGGAGATGGCTGGCATCGCCGTGGGCCTGGCCGGCGTGCTGATGCTCACCCAGGGCGCCGGCTTCCAGGCCTCCCCCGCGGGGCTGGCAGCGATTGCGATCGCCTGCCTCACCTGGTCGCTGGGCAGCGTGCTCAGCCAGCGCAGCCTGCCGATGGCCCCGGGCGCGATGGGTTTCGCCAGCGAGATGATCTGCGGCGGGCTCGTGCTGATGGCGCTGGCCTGGGCTGCCGGCGAGTCGCCCGCCTGGCCGCCCGAGCCGCTGGCGGTGGGCGCGTGGTTCTACCTGGTGGTGTTCGGCTCGCTGATCGCCTTCAACGCCTACATGTACTTGCTGGCGAACACGAGCGCCGCGCTGGCATCGAGCTACACCTTCGTCAACCCGGTGATCGCGATGGTGCTGGGCGTGACGGTGGCCGGCGAGCACATCACCGGCCCCGAGTGGCTGGCCGCCGGCATCGTGCTCGGCGGCGTGGTGCTGATGCTGCGCGGCACGGCAGCGCGGCGTCGATGAAGACGCAGCATCCGTCGTACTACAATTCCCCATGTTGGTGCTCGCCCGGCGGTCCCGCCGGGCAGTTAAACGGGAAGCAGGAAGCGCCGTCGGCCCCGCCGGCACGCCAACCTGCGCTGCCCCCGCAACGGTAAGCAGACGGGCACGCCTTCGGGTGCGCTCAGCGCCGATCCTCAACCACTGGCCGAGTCCTTCGGGTCGCGGCTGGGAAGGTGATCGGTGTGGATCTGTCAGCCCGGATACCGGCCAACAGGGGAGCGCGTGCGCGCGCTCGATGGGTTCTGGCCTGCGGGGAAGTGGGCTGGAACGATCATTGCCGTTTCAACCATGTCTCTTGCCCGACCCCTCCGTCGCAGCGCGCGATGGATTCTTGCGCCTTCTTGCGCACTTGCGCCGCTGGCTGCCGCTGCCCAAACGCTGCTGGCGCAGGCCCCTACACTGGACACCGTCATCGTCACGGCCACGCGCGTCGAGCAAAGGCTCGACGAGGTGCTCGCAGACATGTCCGTGATCGAGCGAGACACCATCGAACGCAGCGGCGCCACCACGGTGGCGGACCTGCTCTCGCGCACGCCGGGCGTGGAGTTCTCGCGCAATGGCGGGCCGGCGGCCAATACCAGCTTGTTCTTGCGCGGCGGCGACAACCGCTTCACGGCCGTGTTCATCGACGGCGTGCGCGTCGATTCTCAGTCCACGGGGGGCGCCAGCTGGAACGCCTTGCCGGTGGAACAGATCGAGCGCATCGAAATTCTGCGCGGACCGGCCGCCGCCGTTTACGGATCGGACGCCATCTCCGGCGTGGTGCAGATCTTCACGCGCAAGGGCGAGGGTCCTGCCACGCCGAGCATTGGCCTAGGCTTGGGCAGTCACCGTACGCGCAAGGCCGACATCGGCGTGCACGGCAAGAGCGGTGCCCTCGACTATGCCCTGAGCGTAGGGCATGAAGACAGCAAGGGTTTCGACACCCGCCCGGGCGTGGGCTTCGCCGACCGCGACGGCTACGAACGCACCTCCGCCTCTGCCCGCCTGGGCTGGGCCGTGGCCCAAGGGCATCGCCTGGAAGCCTCGGCGCTGGTCAACGACCTCGACTCCCAATACGACGGCTTTGCCAGCACGGCCGACGACCGTGCCTTGTATGACGTTCAAACCCTGGGCTTGACATGGTCGGCGCAGTGGTCGCCAGCCTATCGAATGCGCTTGAGCGCCAACCAAGGGCGCGACCGTTACCGCACCCGCCCCTCGCCGTATCTCACCGACACCAAGGTCGACAGCTATCTGTGGCATCACGAATACCGCATCGGCGCACATCGCCTGACCGCGGCTTTGGAGCGCCGCAAAGACAGCCTGGAGAACTCCGGCCCACCGGCCCTGGACGCCTCGCGCTCGCAAAACGCGCTGGCCTTGGGTTACGGCTGGAGCGATCGCGGCCACACGGTGCAGCTCAATGCCCGCCACGACGACGACAGCGAGTTTGGAGGCAAGACCACAGGGGCCGCCTCCTATGCTTACGCATTCGCACCCGGCTGGCGGGCCACCGTTGCAGCGGGCACGGCCTTCCGCGCCCCCACGCTCTACCAGCGCTTCAGCCAGTACGGCGTGGCCGACCTGAAGCCGGAGTCCTCGCGCAACCTGGAAGCCGGCCTGCGCTACGCGCAGGGCAACAGCCAGTTCGGCGTGGTGGTCTTCCGCAACGAGGTGACGGACCTCATCAACTTCGGTGCCCCCGGCCCCTGCGCCAGCAGCTTCGGCTGCTACGAAAACGCCGGCAAGGCGATCCTGAAAGGCGTGACCCTCTCGGGCGCGCACCGCCTGGGCGCCGTCAACCTGTGGGGCTCGGTCGACTTCCAGAAACCGCTCAATGCCGACACCGACCGCCTCCTGGCCCGCCGCGCCCGCCGCCATGCGCAACTGGGCGCCGATGCCACGCTCGGCGACTGGACCGTGGGCGCCGACCTGAAGCTGGTCGGTGAGCGCTTCGACAACGCGGCCAACACCGTGCGCCTGGGCGGCTACGGGCTCGTGAGCCTGCATGCCAGCCGCACCCTGGCGCAGGACTGGACCGTGCTGGCCCGCGTGGACAACCTGGGCGACAAGGACTACGCGGTGGCCCGTACCTACGCCACCGGCGGACGCATGGTGTTCGTCGGCCTGCGCTGGTCGCCGCGCTGAGCCACTGCGCCTGAAGGCCCATGCGCTTCGTCCGCTCGCTGCCCCTGTTCTATGCCGTGCTGCTGGGCGGGGTGGCCCTCGCCTTGATGCTCGCTCTGGGGCTGGGCAGCCAGCGGCTGGACGCAGCCGAGGTGCTGGCGGCCGTGGCCGGCCGGCTCGAGGGCATCGGGGCGGACATCGTGCTGAATCTGCGCCTGCCGCGCGCGCTGTCGGCCCTGGCCTGCGGCGCCCTGCTGGCGCTGGCCGGCGCGCTGCTGCAAACCCTGCTGCGCAACCCGCTGGCCGACCCGTATGTGCTGGGCATCTCCAGCGGGGCCTCGGTGGGCGCGCTGCTGGCGCTGTGGGCGGGGGCCACCTGGGCCTGGGTCAACCTGGGCGCGGCCATCGGTGCGCTGGTGGCCACGGCGCTGGTCTTCCTGTTGGGCGCGCGGGCTTTCCGCCGCCAGGCCGACAGCACGCGCGCCAGCGTGCAGCTGCTGCTGGTGGGCGTGATCGTGGGCGCGGGTTTTGGCGCCATCGTGGCCTTCATCCTGTCGATCGCGCCCGAGGCACAGCTGCGCGGCATGATCTTCTGGCTGCTGGGCGACCTCAACGGCGCCGACCGCTGGGGCCTGCCGCTGGCCGGCGCTGCCGTGCTGCTGGCCCTGGCCCTCGTGCTGGCGCGCGACCTCAACCTCATGCTGCTGGGCGACGGCCCGGCCTATGCGCTGGGCGTGAACGTGCGGCGCTTGCGCCTGTGCGTGGTGCTGCTGGCCTCGGTGGCCGCCGGCCTGGCCATCACCGTGGCGGGCAGCATCGGCTTCGTGGGCCTGGTGGTGCCACACGCGCTGCGCCTGCTCGTGGGCAATGACCAGCGCGTGCTGCTGCCCGCCTGCGCCCTGGCCGGCGGCGCCTTCCTGGTGCTGGCCGACACCCTGGCTCGCACCGTGCTGGCCCCCATGCAACTGCCCGTGGGCGTGCTCACCGCCTTCATCGGCGTGCCCAGCTTCCTGTGGCTGCTGCTGCGCAATGGGAGGGCGGGATGAGCGCCGATCTGCTGGCCGGCCACCAGCTCACGGTGCGCGCCGGCCAGCGTACCCTCGTGAAAGGTCTGAGCCTGCGTGTGCAGCGCGGCGAACGCTGGGCCTTCCTGGGCCCCAACGGCTGCGGCAAGACCACCCTGCTGCGCACCCTGGCCGGCCTGCTCGACCCGGCCAGCGGCGAGGTCTACATCGACGGTCAACCCCTGCCTCACATCCCCACCCGGGCCCTGGCCCGGCTGCGCGCCTGGTGCCCGCAACACCACCAGGACGTGTTTGCGCTCACGGCGCTCGACGTGGTGCTGGCCGCCCGCCAGCCCTACGCCGGCCGTTTCGGCTGGCTGGCCCCCGACGACGAACGCATCGCCCGCGAACAGCTCGCCGCCCTGGACGTGGCCCACCTGGCCGGGCAGGACGTGCGCAGCCTCTCAGGCGGCGAACGCCAGCGCGTGGCCATTGCCGCCGCACTGGCCCAGGCCACGCCGCTGGTGTTGCTGGACGAACCCACCGCCCACCTCGACGTGCCCCACCAATTGGCCGTGTGCCGCCTGCTGGCCGGCCTGGCCGACCGTGCGGTGCTGCTGTCGCTGCACGACGTGAACCTGGCGCAGCGCTGCTGCACCCACGCCCTGCTCTTTATGCCCCCCGGCGCCGACGGCCAGCCCCGGCTGCTGGCCGGCCCGCTGGCCGAGGTGCTCACCGAAGACCGCCTGAGTGAAGCCTATGGCTGCCCCATGCGCGCCCTCGACGTGGACGGCCTGCGCCACTTCCTGCCGGCGGCCAAGGCCTCCATGCCTGTGTGAACCATGACCGACGCCACCTCCTCTGACGCCGACCCTGGGCTGAACGCACGCCACCGCGAGCGCATGCAGCGCAAGAAAGCCATCGTCGATGCCAAGATCGAAGCCGCCCAGGGCGAGGGTGGCCTCATCCTCGTGCACACCGGTAACGGCAAGGGCAAAAGCTCCAGCGCCTTCGGCATGGTGGCCCGCGCCCTGGGCCACGGCATGAAGGTGGGCGTGGTGCAGTTCATCAAGGGCGCGATGCCTACCGGCGAGGAACTCTTCTTCCGCCGCTTTCCCGAGGAAGTGCGCTTCCACGCCATGGGCGAGGGCTACACCTGGAACACCCAGGACCGCGAGCGCGACGTGGTCAAGGCCCAGGCCGCCTGGGCCCTGGCGCGCGAGATGCTGGCCGATGACACCCTGGGCCTGATCGTGCTGGACGAGATCAACATCGCGCTGAAGTACCGCTACCTCGACGTGCAGCAGGTGATTGCCGACCTCCAGCGACGCCCGCCGATGCAACACGTGGTGCTCACCGGCCGCGCCGCGCCGCCCGAGCTGATCGAGGTGGCCCACACCGTCACCGAGATGGGCCTGGTCAAGCACGCCTTCCAGCAGGGCTTCCGTGCGCAGCGCGGCATTGAGCTGTGAGCCGATGACGCGTGCCCTGCTGATCGCCGGCCCCGCCTCGGGCCAAGGCAAGACCTCGCTCACCTGCGCGCTGGCCCGCCGTTTACGCCAGCAAGGCCAGCGCGTGCGGGCCTTCAAGATCGGCCCCGACTTCATCGACCCCGGCTTCCTGCTTGCGGCCACCGGCGCGCCGGTGCGCAACCTCGACCTGTGGATGGTGGGCGAAGCCGAATGCCGCCGCGAACTGGCCCGCGCCGCCGCGCAGGCCGACTGGCTGCTGGTGGAAGGTGCGATGGGCCTGTACGACGGCGCCCCCAGCGCCGCCGACCTGGCCGCTCGCCTGAGCCTGCCCGTGCTCCTCGTGATCGACGCCGGCGCCATGGCCGAAACCTTCGGTGCGCTGGCGCTGGGCTTGCAGATGCACGGCCGCAAGCGCGGCGTGCAGGTGGTGGGCGCCATGGCCAACCGCGTGGCCAGCCCCGGCCACGCGCGCATGCTGGCCGGCAGCCTGCCCGAAGGGGTGCCCTGGTGGGGCCACCTGGGCCGCGCCACCACTGCCTTGCCCGAACGCCACCTGGGCCTGGTGCAGGCGCAGGAACTGCAGGCCGGCCTCGACGACGCCTGGGCCGCCCTCGATGCCGCCCTGGTGCTGGAGGCCGATGCACTGCAGGCCCTGCCCGCCTGGCAGCCCCCGCTGCTGGAGGCCGCGCCCCTGTTCGAGCCCCTGCTGGCCGGCCACCGCATCGCCGTGGCGCGCGATGCCGCGTTCTCGTTCTGCTACGAAGCCAACCTCGACCTGCTGCGCGCGCTGGGCGCCGAAGTGCGGACGTTTTCACCGCTGGCCGACGAACCCGTGCCGGCCGGCTGCGATGGCGTGTACCTGCCCGGCGGCTACCCCGAACTGCACGCCGCGAAACTGGCCGCTTGCCACCGATTCATGAGCAGCCTGCGCGCCCACCACGCTGCGGGCCGCCCCATCGTGGCCGAATGCGGCGGCATGATGGCGTGCGCCCGCGTGCTGCGCACGCGCGATGGCGCAGAACACCCCATGGCCGGCCTGCTGGATGCCACCGCCGTCATGGGCGAACGCCTTGCCGGCATCGGCCTGCACCACTGGGACACCCCCCTGGGCTCACTGCGCGGGCATGTGTTTCACTACAGCCGCCTCGAAGCCGGCCCCACACTGCGCCCCACCCACCTCACCCAACCCCGCCGCTACGGCGGCCCCGAAGCCGTCTACCAACAAGGCCGCCTCACGGCGAGCTTCTTCCACGGCTACTTCGCGTCGGCGCCAGAGGTGGTGGCGGGGTTGTTTGGGCGGGGGTGAGGCCGGCCAGGCGGGCTTGGCACGCCGCGTCCTCGGCCACACGGCCAGAACGATCAATACCAGCCCCCGGAGGCACTGGCTGCCGCCGCATCGCCCAGGTGGGCTCGCTCGGGCCCCAGGAATCTCAAAATCGATGCGGCGCTTGACGGTGTCGAGCTTGACGTCCTCGACAACCCACGGCGGTTGCAAAAGCCGTGTCCGTGAGCGGCATGGGGCCACAATCAGAAGATGGCGGGGCCTTCAGCCGTTGTGTGCCCCCAATGGTGCCCCCACTTCGGCTTGGCTGTCGAAGAACAGCACGACATCGGAAAACAAAAAAGCCCCGTCTGACGGGGCTCTGTAGAGGGTCTTGCGGTCTGTCGCGGTCATTGCCGCATTTATGGTTGGCGGAGACGGAGGGATTCGAACCCTCGATGCAGGTTTTGCCCGCATACTCCCTTAGCAGGGGAGCACCTTCGGCCTCTCGGTCACGTCTCCAACCGGAAATCGACGAAGGGCTGCATTCTAACCGCGAATGCCGGCCCTGCGCACGGTCTTTTGCAGATTCAGGCCGCGTCCTGATCGAGGTCGAAGGCCTTGTGCAGTGCGCGCACGGCCAGCTCCATGTACTTCTCGTCGATCACCACGCTGGTCTTGATCTCGCTGGTGGTGATCATCTGGATGTTGATGCCCTCTTCTGCCAGCACCCGGAACATGCGGCTGGCCACGCCGGCGTGCGAACGCATGCCGATGCCCACGATCGACACCTTGCAGATCTTCGTATCGCCCACGACCTCGTTGGCGCCCAGGTGGGGCACGACCTTCTCCTTGAGCAGGTCGATGGTCTTGGCGTAGTCGTTGCGATGCACCGTGAACGAGAAGTCGGTCTTGCCGTCATGCGAGACGTTCTGCAGGATCACATCGACATCGATGTTGGCATCGGCCACGGCACCAAGGATCTGGTAGGCGATGCCCGGCTTGTCGGGCACGCCCATCACGGTGATTTTGGCCTCGTCGCGGTTGAAGGCGATACCCGACACAACGGCTTGTTCCATGTTCTCGTCTTCCTCAAAGGTGATCAGCGTGCCCGACTTGGCTTCCTCGTCGAGAGGGATGTCCCAGGGCGTGAAGCTCGACAACACACGCAGCGGCACGCGGTACTTGCCGGCGAATTCGACGGACCGGATCTGCAGCACCTTCGATCCCAGGCTGGCCATCTCCAGCATCTCCTCGAAGCTGATGGTGTGCAGCCGGCGCGCCTCGGGCACGATGCGCGGGTCGGTGGTGTAGACCCCATCCACATCGGTGTAGATCAGGCATTCGGCCGCCTTCATCGCCGCCGCGATGGCCACCGCCGAGGTGTCCGAGCCGCCGCGACCCAGCGTGGTGATGTGGCCTTGGGCATCGATGCCCTGGAAGCCAGTAATGATGACCACCTTGCCGGCGTCGAGGTCGGCACGCACCCGCGTGTCGTCGATGCTCTCGATGCGTGCCTTCGTGTAGGCCGAATCGGTGCGCACCGGCACCTGCCAGCCCGTGTAGCTGATCGCGTCGATGCCTTCGGCCTGCAGTGCGATGGCCAGCAAGCCCACCGACACCTGCTCGCCGGTGGAGGCGATCATGTCCAGTTCGCGGGCGTAGGCGGTGGTATGCGCTGCCGGAGCCAGCTCCTTGGCCAAGCCCAGCAGGCGGTTGGTTTCGCCGCTCATGGCCGAGGGCACGACCACCATCTGGTGGCCGGCACGGTGCCATTTGGCGACGCGCTTGGCAACGTTGCGGATGCGCTCGGTCGAGCCCATCGACGTGCCACCGTACTTGTGAACGATGAGTGCCATGGGAAGTGCTGCGCGGTGTGGATGGTTGGCTGGCTTTTGCGCCGCGGTCGCAAACATGGGATTGTAGCGCCAGCGGCTGAGGGTTTTCCTCCTCTTCGTCCCGTCGGCCATCCCTAGAATCGCGCACCATGAACACGCTGGCCGAGATGCTGCGTCAGTCGAGCTGGGGCCGCAACCTCCCGCTGCCCGAGATGAACCGGGTCATCGCAGAGTCCTCGCAGCGTGAGGTGCCCGCCGGCGGCCATGCTGCCCATGCCGGACAGGTCGTGGAGCACTGGATCGGCCTGATCGACGGCCTGCTGAAGATGTCGGTCACCGCGCCCAATGGCAAGGTGTCCACGCTGACTGGCGTGAGCGCCGGAGGCTGGTTCGGTGAAGGCTCGCTGATCAAGCGTGAAGCGCGCCGGTACGACGTGATCGCTCTGCGCCCTTCGCGCATTGCGCTGGTCCCTTATGCCACCTTCGAGAGGCTGCGGGCCACGCACCTGGGCTTCAACCACTATCTGCACAACCTGATGAACGCGAGGCTGAGCCTGTTCATCGGGCTGCTGGAATACGACCGTCTGCTCGGCAGCGACGCGAAGGTCGCACGCTGTCTGGCCACGCTCTTCAACCCCGACCTCTATCCTTCGCCCAGGCCCTATGTGGATCTCAGCCAGCACGAGATCGGGCTGCTGTGCGGCCTGTCGCGCCAACGGGTCAATGCAGCGCTGCGCACCTTGCACGACGCGGGCCTGGTGCGACTCGAGCACCGGGGGCTAACGGTGCTGGACCTCGAGGGCCTGCGGCACTTCGCGCAAGGACGTTGAGGCATCAGCGGGTCAGCCGCCGGCTTCCCAGCGCAGGCGCCATTGGCGCCGCCCGGCGTCGGCCCAGGCGCGCGCATCCATGCCCAGGCTGGGCACGAAGAGGAGGTGCCCCTGCGCGTCGTACACCAGCGGCCCTTCGCGTGCCCAGACCGGCACCCCGGCCGACTGGAACTGCTTCTTCAAAGTGCGCGGCGGCCTCCCGGTGCCGGCCTGGAACTGCTCGCCGCCGCTGCGGGCGCGAAGTTCGATGCGACGCAGGCGGCTCCAGGGAACGCCGCCCTGGTTCACGGCCTCGACGTGCAGCACGCCGCCCCACCCCGGCAGGGCGACCGCGCCCGCCCCGCGCAGGCTCAGGTGAGCCTCGCGCTCCGCCTGTCGAGCATCATCCTGTCCGGCCATGCTGGGAAACCAGCGCAGCACTCCACGGTACAGCCGCAGCTCGCCGCCGGCCCACTCCCAGCGGGCCATCGCTCTGCCCGGGACTTCGTGCCACAGGCGCTCGAGCAGAGGCATCGACGGCCGCTGGCCGCTGGAGCGCCGGATCCACGCCCGCAAGGCATTGCGGGCCCGTGCGGGTGACAGCCGCAGGCAGGCGCGGATGTCCAGGCCCTGGCCGTGATCCAGCGACGACAGGTCGATCGTCGCCAGTTCATCGAGACAGGCTGACGCTTCCTGGGCCCACGCGGCGGCATCGGCCAGCGCGGCCTCTGCCTGAGGGAAGGCCTCGAGCAAGGCCGGCCACACACGGGCACGCAGGCGGTTGCGGGCAAGGCGCTCGTCGGCATTGCTGTCATCGTCGACATAGCCCAGCCGGTGGTGGCGGACATAGGCCTCGATCTCGCTACGGGGCCGCCCCAGCCAGGGACGCACCCAGACGAGCCCCTCCCGGCAGGCCGAGAGCGGCATGCCTGCCAGGCCGGCCACCCCGGCCCCTCGCAGAGCCTGCAGCACGAAAGTCTCGGCCTGGTCGGTCCGATGGTGGCCCAGCAGCACCACCGTGGCGCCGTGCGCGATCGCCATGCGGCGCAGCGCCTGGTATCGGGCGCGGCGCGCCAAGGCCTCCACACTCTCGCCCGGCGCAGGACGCAGCCCCAGCGATTCCCAGGCCAGACTCACCGGCCAGCCGCGGCGCCGCCAGGTCTCGCATTGCCGGCGGCAGTGTGCGAGCCACTCGTCAGCGCGCGGGTGCAACCCATGGTGGACATGCAAGGCCACCACCTGCCAACCCAAGGGCTTGGCCACCTGCAGCGTGGCAAACAGCAGGGCCGTGGAATCACGGCCCCCGCTGTAGGCGACCGCCACCACGCCGGGCGCGGCAGCCGCAGTCTTCATCAATGTGCTTTGGTGTCGGTGAAGCGGCCGTAGCTCTGCAGCCGCTCGTAGCGGCGGTTGAGCAGCTCCTTGGGCTTGAGGTCGCTGACCTGCCGCAGGGCGTCGTTGAGCGCGCGCTTGAGATAGGCCGCCATCTGCTTCGGGTCACGATGGGCCCCGCCCACCGGCTCATTGACGATCTTGTCCACCAGGCCCAGCGCCTTGAGGCGATGGGCCGTGATGCCCAGGGCCTCTGCCGCTTCGGCGGCGCGGTCGGCGGTCTTCCAGAGGATCGAGGCGCAACCCTCAGGGGAGATGACCGAGTACACCGAGTACTGCAGCATCAGCACCTGGTCACCCACCGCGATCGCCAGGGCGCCGCCCGAGCCCCCTTCGCCGATGATGGTGGCGATGATGGGCACTTCGAGCTGGGCCATCTCGAAGATGTTGCGACCGATCGCCTCGGACTGACCACGCTCTTCGGCTCCGATGCCCGGATACGCACCCGGGGTGTCGACGAAGGTGAAGACCGGCAGGCCGAACTTCTCGGCCAGCTTCATCAGGCGCAAAGCCTTGCGGTAGCCCTCGGGGCGCGACATCCCGAAGTTGCGCAGCGCACGCTCCTTCGTGTCGCGGCCTTTCTGGTGGCCAATGACCATGCAGGGCTGGCCGTTGAAGCGCGCCAGCCCGCCGACGATCGACTGGTCGTCGGCGAAATGCCGGTCGCCATGCAGTTCCTGGAACTCGGTGAAGATCTCCCCCACGTAGTCCAGCGTGTAGGGGCGCTGGGGGTGGCGGGCGATCTGCGTGACCTGCCAAGGGGTCAGGCTCGCGTAGATGTCCTTCGTGAGCTGCAGGCTCTTCTTGCTCAGGCGGTCGATCTCTTCGGAGATGTCCACCGCCGACTCGCTTTGCACATAGCGCAGCTCGTCGATCTTGGATTCGAGCTCGGCAATGGGCTGCTCGAACTCGAGGAAATGTCGTTTGCTCATCCCGGTGATCCCGACGTTGGACGCAGCACCCCGCTGTGGTTGTCGATGTGCGCGAGGCGAACGAAGCCTAGTACTCCACGGGCAGGGGGTCCAGGCTGCGCCAAATGTACCATGTCGCCACCGAGCGAAAAGGGGCCCAGGCGTCGCCGATTTCCCGGGCTTCGGCGCGCGAGACGGGTTCGCCGCTGAAGTAGTTCAGGCTGATGCCCTTGAGCAGGCCCACGTCGTCATAGGGCATGACGTTGGGCCGCATCAGGTGGAAGATCAGGAACATTTCGGCCGTCCAGCGGCCGATCCCGCGGATGGCCACCAGCTCCTCGATGATGGCCTCGTCGTCCATGCCCGCCCACTGGCGCACATGCACGGCCCCTTGGTCGAAATGGGTCGCCAGGTCGCGCAGGTACTCCACCTTGCGGGCCGACAGCCCCGCGGCGCGCAACTGATCGACGGGCAGCGCCAGGACGGCCGACGGGGAGATGCGCGTGGACGGGCCGGGGGTGAGCGCGGCAAAACGATCCCACACGGCCTGGGCGGCCTTGACGGAAATCTGCTGGCCCACGATCGAGCGTGCCAGCGTGGTGAAGGCGTCTCCGCGACTTTGCAGCCGCGCCTCGCCGAACTGCGGGATGAGCTTGCGCATCACCCGGTCGCGCCGGCTCAGGTACTTGCAGGCATCGTCCCAATAATCCGGGGTGACCACACGGCCCATGGTGTTCAGGCCTTCACCCAGGTGGTGCCTTGGGGGGTGTCCTGCAGCACGACGCCGCGGGCCGCCAGGGCGTCGCGGATGCGGTCGGCTTCGGCGAAGTTGCGGGCCTTCTTGGCAGCCGCACGCGCCTCGATCTGGGCCTGGATCTCGGCCTCGTCCAACTCGGCGCCACCTTGCAGATAGGCTCTCGGCGCTCCCTGCAGCAGCCCGAGCGTGCCGCCCAGGGCCTTGAGCAGGCCGGCCACCTGGGGCGAGCCCGTGCGGTTGGTCTCGCTGGCCAGGTCGAACAGAACGGCCACGGCTTCAGGCGTGTTGAAATCGTCGTTCATGGCCGCGCGGAAGCGCGCGGCGTGCGGCTCGCTCCAGTCGATGCCCGCGTCGGCCGGCGTCACCTTGTCCAGCGCGGTGTACAGGCGGCGCAGCGCGTGGCGGGCGTCCTCGAGGTTGGCGTCGCTGAAGTTGAAGGGGCTGCGGTAATGGGTGCGCAGCATGAAGAAGCGCACGGTCTCGCCGTCGAAGCGCTTGAGGACGTCGCGGATGGTGAAAAAGTTGCCCAAGGACTTGGACATCTTCTCGTTGTCGACGTTGAGGAAGCCGTTGTGCATCCACACGTTGACGAAGGTCCGGCCGGTGGCCCCTTCGCTCTGGGCGATCTCGTTTTCGTGGTGGGGGAACTGCAGATCCATGCCCCCGCCATGGATGTCGAAGTGCTCGCCCAGCAAGGCGCAGCTCATCGCCGAGCATTCGATGTGCCAGCCCGGACGCCCGCGGCCGAAGGGGGCGTCCCACTTCGCTTCCTCCGGCTCGCTGTCTTTGGCGGCCTTCCACAGCACGAAGTCCAGCGGGTCCTCCTTGCCATCGGCCACCGCCACGCGCTCGCCGGCGCGCAACTGATCGAGCGACTTGCCCGAGAGCTTGCCGTAGCCGGGAAAGCGCCGCACCGCGTAGTTCACATCGCCACCCGGGGCCCGGTAGGCCAGGCCCTTGGACTCCAGGCGGCCGATCAGGTCGATCATCTCGCGCACGTACTCGGTCGCACGGGGCTCGTGCGTGGGCGGCTCGATGCCCAGTCGGGCGATGTCCTCGTGCATCGCGGCGGTCATCTCGCGGGTCAGCTCGCCGATCGTGATGCCGCGCTCGACCGCCCGCTTGATGATCTTGTCGTCGATGTCGGTGATGTTGCGCACATAGGTGACGCGGTAGCCCAACACCTTCAGCCAGCGCTGCACCACGTCGAAGGCCATCATCATGCGGGCGTGGCCCACGTGGCAGTAGTCGTAGATGGTCATGCCGCACACATACATGCGCACATGACCCGGTTCGATCGGGGAAAAGGGCTCCTGCCGGCGCGTGAGCGTGTTGTAGATGGAAAGCGTCATAGGTGCCGTGAACTCGGGTCGCGGCGCGCTCAAGCAAGGGAAGCCGGCGCAGGCCGCGATAGAATCGAACGAGTATATCCCTGCCACCGTCCAGGCCACCTGCCGCATGCCCCTGCCTGCCTCCGCTGCCCGTCCCCGCCGCTGGCGGTTTGCCGCCGTGGCCGCGCTGGGCCTGTGGGCCGCGGCAAGCTGGAGCCAGCCGGCTGAGCCCGATGCGATCCGACGCCTGTTGCGTGAAGGGCGCACGGCCGACGCCCTGGTCAGCGTTGAACAGGCGCTGCAGGCCCGGCCCCAGGACGTGCAGTTGCGCTTCCTGCGGGCGGTGGTGCTGACCGAGCAGAACAAGCTCGATGAGGCCGCGGCCCAGTACCTGCGTCTCATCGAGGACCGCCCCGACCTGCCCGAAGCCTACAACAACCTCGCGGTGATCTATTCGCGGCAGGAACACTACGAGAAGGCCCGCCAGGCTCTGGAGATGGCCGTGCGCCTGCAGCCGCGCTATCCCCAGGCCCATGAGAACCTCGGCGACATTTACGCCAAACTGGCCGGCCAAGCCTATGCCCGGGCCCTCGAACAGCAACCCGGACACCCGGGCCTGCCCGTCAAACTGGCCCTGGTGCGTGAGCTCTTCACCCCGGTCCGGGTGCCCCCCCGTTGAACGCGGGGTTGCCCGGGCCACCCCACGGCCCGCCCCGAGCGGGACGACAATCGAGCCACGATCCACACGGAGGTTTCCAAGATGATGCAACGCTGCTTCGCCTGGGGGGTGACCCTGGTCCTGGCCGGGGTCCTGGCCCTTCCGGCCTGGGCGCAGACCGTGCGCCTGTCCACCACCCAAGGCGACATCGTGATCCAGCTCGACGCCGCCAAGGCCCCCAGGACCGTCGAGAACTTCCTGGAGTACGTGCGGGCGCGTCACTACGACGGCACCATCTTCCACCGCGTCATCGACGGCTTCATGATCCAGGGCGGCGGCTTCACGCCCGACATGGCTCAGAAGCCCACCCGCGCGCCGATCCCGCTGGAGGCCCGCAACGGCCTGAGCAACCAGCGCGGCACCATCGCAATGGCCCGCACGATGGACCCGAACTCCGCCACGGCGCAGTTCTTCATCAACGTCAGGGACAATCCTTTCCTCGACGCCCCCAACGCGCCGGACCGCCAAGGCTATGCGGTCTTCGGCCGCGTGGTCGCCGGCATGGACGTGGTCGACAAGATCAAGGCCGTGCGCACCACCAGCAAGGGGCCGCACCAAAACGTCCCGGTCGAACCGGTGATCATCCGCCAAGCCACTGTGGAGAAATGAATCATGGCCGTTGAACTGCACACCAACCTCGGGGTCATCCGCATCGAACTCGATGCCGAGAAGGCCCCCCTGTCCACCGAGAACTTCCTGAACTACGTACGCAAGGGCCATTACGACGGCACCGTGTTCCATCGTGTCATCGACGGCTTCATGATCCAAGGCGGCGGCTTTGCGCCCGGGATGAAGCAGAAGGCCACGGATGCGCCCATTCGCAACGAGGCGAACAACGGTTTGAAGAACGACATCTACACCCTGGCCATGGCGCGCACCTCCGACCCGCACTCGGCCACCGCGCAGTTCTTCATCAACGTGGCCAACAACGACTTCCTCAACTTCAAGTCCGAAACCCCGCAAGGCTGGGGCTATGCGGTGTTCGGCAAGGTCGTGGCCGGCACCGAGGTGGTCGACCGGATCAAGGGGGTCCGCACCGGGCGGCGCGGCTTCCATGATGACGTGCCCGTCGACGATGTGGTGATCGAGAAGGCCGTCGAGGTCTGAAGCGCTTGAGCGCGGCCCGCCCGTCTCCTCCTCCTGCCCCGCAGCCGGTACCTGAGCTGCACGCCCCGTCGCGCTGGACGGCGATCGACATCCTGTCGGACCTGCACCTGCAGGCCGGCCTGCCGGGCACGACGGCGGCCTGGGCCCGCCATCTGACCACCACGGCCGCCCAGGCGGTGATCCTGCTGGGGGATATTTTCGAGGTCTGGGTGGGCGACGATGCAGCCGAGCCAGGCAGCTTCGAGGCACACTGTGCAGCCATCCTGCGCGAGGCTTCACGCACGAGGACGCTCTACTTCATGGCCGGCAACCGCGACTTCCTGGTGGGCCCGGACTTTCTTGCGCGCTGCGGCGTGCAGGCCCTGCCCGATCCGACCGTGCTCGTCGCCTTTGGCCGGCGCTGGCTGCTCAGCCACGGCGATGCCCTGTGCCTGGACGATGTCGAGTACCAGGCCTTCCGCCGCCAAGTGCGTGAGCCGTCCTGGCAGCAAGCCTTCCTGGCCCAGCCGCTGGCGCAACGGCGTGAACTGGCGGCCCGCATGCGCTGCGCCAGTGAACAGCGCAAGCGCGAGCACGGTCTGGAGGGCTACGGCGACCTGGACGCGGCAGCCGTCCTGGACTGGCTGCGCGCCTGTGAGGCTGAGGCACTCATCCACGGGCACACGCACCGCCCCGCCGACCACAGCCTGCCCGAAGGACGGCAACGGCATGTGCTGTCCGACTGGGACTTCGACACCCACGGACACCCCCCCCGTGGCGAGGTGCTGCGCCTGCAGGCCCAGGGCCTGCAGCGCTTGGCCGTGCCCGCCGCCCCGTGACGGCCATGGGCGGATGGTGGCAACGCTGGCGGTCATGGCAGGAGGCGCGCGTGCTGGCGCGCCGCGCGATTCCCCATGCGCTGTGGGCCCGGACGCTCGAGCGCTTCCCCTTCCTGGCCGCGCGTTCGGCTGAGGACCTCACGGCCCTGCGCCGGATGGCCACACTGTTCCTCGATCGCAAGGAATTCTCCGGGGCCAACGGCCTTGTCCTCACCGACGAGATGGCCGTGGCGATCGCCGCCCAGGCCTGCCTGCCGGTGCTGCACCTGGGTTTGCAGGCCTATGACGATTTCGTCGGCATCGTGGTCCACCCGGCCGAGGTCCTGGCCCGCCGGGTGGTCACCGATGAAGACGGCGTCGTCCACCACTACGACGAGGTGCTGGCCGGCGAGGCGATGGAAGGAGGGCCGGTGATGCTGTCCTGGGCCGATGTGTCCGAGGCCGGCGAGCTGGCCCAGTGGGGCTACAACGTCGTGATCCACGAGTTCGTCCACAAACTCGACATGGCCGATGGTCAGGCCGATGGCATGCCCCCCCTGCCCGACCGGGCCTCCCGTCAGCAGTGGCGATCGGTGATCGAGCCGGCCTTCGAGGCCTTCTGCCGGGAGGTCGACCTCGGGCTCGACACCTTTCTCGACCCCTACGGCAGCGAGGCCCTCGAGGAGTTCTTTCCCGTGGCGGCCGAGGCCTTCTTCGTGGCGCCCCAGGCCTTCAAGCTGCACCACCCCGAGCTCTACACCTTGTTCGGCGGCTACTTCCGGCAGGACCCGGCTGCGGGCCCCATGGGCTGAAAACACGAACGGGCCCCGCCGGGGGCCCGTCTCGGACGGCAGCGGCGCTCAGGCCGTGGCCGGCTCGGCCCTGGGCTTGTCGCTCTTGCGGTGGGGCTGGATGTCCAGCACCACCTCGCCCTGGGCGTCGAGGTCGACGACGAGCCGCCCTCCATCGACCAGACGACCGAAGAGCAACTCGTCGGCCAGGGCTCGCCGGATGGTGTCCTGGATCAGGCGCTGCATCGGCCGCGCGCCCATCAGCGGGTCGAACCCCTTCTTCGCCAGGTGCTTGCGCAACGCATCGGTGAAAGTGACCTCCACCTTCTTCTCGGCAAGCTGGCTTTCCAGTTGCAGCAGGAACTTGTCGACCACCCGCAGGATGATCTCCTCGTTCAGCGGCCTGAAGCTGACGATGGCATCCAGGCGGTTGCGGAACTCGGGCGTGAACAGCCGCTTGATGTCGGCCATCTCGTCGCCCGCCTCGCGGGCCGTGGTGAAGCCGATCGTTGCCTTGTTCATCGTCTCGGCCCCCGCGTTGGTCGTCATGATGATGATGACGTTGCGGAAGTCGGCCTTGCGTCCATTGTTGTCGGTCAGCGTGCCATGGTCCATGACTTGCAACAGCACGTTGAAGACATCCGGGTGGGCTTTCTCGATCTCGTCGAGCAGCAGCACCGCATGCGGCTTCTTCGTGACCGCCTCGGTCAGCAATCCGCCCTGGTCGAAACCGACATAACCCGGCGGCGCACCGATCAGGCGGCTCACCGCATGCCGCTCCATGTACTCGGACATGTCGAAGCGGATCAGCTCGATGCCCAGGATGTAGGCCAATTGCTTGGCCACCTCGGTCTTGCCCACGCCGGTAGGCCCTGAGAACAGGAACGAGCCGATGGGCTTGTCAGGCTTGCCGAGACCCGAGCGGGCCATCTTGATGGCTGCGGCCAGCGCGTCGATGGCCGCGTCCTGGCCGAAGACCACGCTCTTGAGGTCGCGGTCGAGGTTCTTCAGCCTGGAGCGATCGTCGTTGCTCACGCTGGCCGGCGGGATGCGGGCGATCTTGGCGACGATCTCCTCCACCTCGGCACGGGTGATGGTCTTTTTCTGCTTGCTCTTGGGCAGGATGCGCTGGGCCGCCCCGGCCTCGTCGATCACGTCGATGGCCTTGTCCGGCAGGTGCCTGTCGTTGATGTACTTGGCCGAGAGCTCCGCCGCCGCCTGCAGCGCCCCGAGCGCATACTTGACGCTGTGGTGCTCCTCGAAGCGCGACTTCAGGCCCTTGAGGATCTCCACGGTCTGCTCCACCGAGGGCTCGACCACATCGATCTTCTGGAAGCGCCGCGACAGGGCGGCATCCTTCTCGAAGATGCCGCGGTACTCGGTGAAGGTGGTGGCACCGATGCACTTGAGCGCCCCCGAGCTGAGGGCCGGCTTGAGCAGGTTGCTGGCATCGAGCGTACCGCCCGAAGCCGCGCCGGCGCCGATCAGGGTGTGGATTTCGTCGATGAAGAGCACCGCATTGGGCTGGTCTTTCAGCGCCTTGAGCACCCCCTTGAGGCGCTGCTCGAAGTCGCCACGGTATTTCGTGCCCGCCAGCAAGGCCCCCATGTCCAGTGCGTAGACGGTGGAGTCGGCCAGCACCTCGGGCACCTCACCTTCAGTGATGCGCCAGGCCAGCCCCTCGGCGATGGCCGTCTTGCCCACCCCGGCCTCGCCCACCAGCAACGGGTTGTTCTTGCGACGGCGGCACAGCACCTGGATGACCCGCTCCACCTCGTGCTCACGGCCGATCAGCGGGTCGATCTTGCCATCGCGAGCGAGCTGGTTGAGATTCTGGGTGAACTGCTCCAGCGGCGAGCCCTTGCCCTCGCCCTCGTCCTTTTCCGCCTCGCCATTGCCGGCCTGCCCCTCGCTGGGCTTGGCCGGCTCGGGCGGCTCGGACTTCTTGATGCCGTGCGCGATGTAGTTCACCACGTCCAGGCGCGTGACACCTTGCTGGTGCAGGTAGTAGACGGCGTGCGAATCCTTCTCGCCAAAGATCGCCACCAGCACGTTGGCGCCGGTGACTTCCTTCTTGCCACTGCCGGTGGACTGCACGTGCATGATCGCGCGCTGGATCACACGCTGAAAGCCCAGCGTGGGCTGGGTGTCCACCTCGTCGGTGCCGCCTACCGTCGGGGTGTTTTCCTTGATGAAGTGCGTCAGGCTCTTGCGCAGATCCTCGATGTTGGCGGAGCAGGCACGCAGCACCTCGGCCGCCGAGGGGTTGTCGAGCAGGGCCAGCAGCAGATGCTCCACCGTGATGAACTCGTGGCGCTGCTGGCGCGCCTCGACGAACGCCATGTGCAGGCTGACTTCAAGTTCCTGGGCAATCATGTGGCCTCCATAATGCACTGCAAAGGATGCCCCGCGCGGCGCGCGGCGGCAAGCACCATTTCCACTTTCGTCGCGGCCACATCCTTGGTGTAGACCCCGCACACGCCCCGACCCTCGTGGTGGATCTTCAACATAATGTGCGTGGCCGTTTCCAGGTCGCGGTGAAAGAATTCCTGCAACACCATCACGACAAACTCCATCGGCGTGAAGTCGTCGTTGAGCATGACCACCTGGTACATGCGCGGCGGCTCGACCCGGGAGGCCTGACGCTCCGCTACGACCGAGCCCTGGCCGTCGTCCGGCCGCGGCGGACCGGACGGCGGGGAGGGAGGCGGATTCATCGCGTTTCGGGGCATGGATTCATTCTATCGAGTCACGACCACCCTGTTGTCCCTGCGCCAATCTCGCCCCCCCTTCAGCGGCATCTGCTCACATTTCGAGACAAACCCGTCCAGTCCCAAACCTTGACAAGCCCGGAACGCCAAGCTGAGAATTCCCTTACAAAAGTAGCAAACCGAGGGGGAGTCCCATGGGAATGGGTACCGTCAAATGGTTCAATGACGCCAAGGGTTTCGGATTCATCGAGCCCGAAGGCGGGGGGGACGACGTGTTCGCCCATTTCACCGCCATCCAGATGGAGGGTTTCCGCACCCTCAAGCAAGGCGCCCGGGTGGCTTTCGACCTGGTCCAGGGGCCCAAGGGCATGCTGGCGCAGAACATCCAGCCGCTGGACCCGCCACCGAGCCGTGGGCTGGCGCGCGAGGTTGGCGGTGACCTGCCGGCGATGGAGTCGCAGGCCCGTCCGCCCCGTCAGCGTAGCGCGTCGCACGCCACCGACTGAGCAGCCCCGACGGCCGCGCGCGGGCGCCTCGCCGTCTCGCAGGGCTTGGGTCATCTTCCCGCCGGCGGCTGACAGGGTTGGCAGGCCGGCCAGCCGGATTTCATTTTGACACCCGGGTTCCGGCGGGTCCGAGGCCCCACGGTGCCGGCCGGGCCTCGCCCAGGCCCCATCGGGCGCCCCCGTCAGTCTCAGCCCACCTCATCCCGGCCTGCATCAGCGACAAGGCCCCCGACCCGTGTGACGGGCGGAGGCCTTGGACGGCCCGCCAGGGGCCAACGCGCGGTCTGGGCCGCGGGGGCTTCTTACATGTGGTCGATCATGACCTGACCGAAGCCCGAGCAGCTCACCTGGGTGGCGCCGTCGAGCAAGCGGGCGAAGTCGTAAGTGACCTTCTTGCTCAGGATGGCTTTTTCCATCGAGCTGATGATGAGGTCGGCCGCCTCGGTCCAGCCCATGTGGCGCAGCATCATCTCGGCCGAGAGGATCTCGGACCCGGGGTTGACGTAGTCCTTGCCGGCATACTTGGGCGCGGTGCCATGGGTGGCCTCGAACATGGCCACCGAGTCGGACAGGTTGGCGCCCGGGGCAATGCCGATACCGCCCACCTGCGCGGCCAGCGCATCGGAGATGTAGTCGCCGTTGAGGTTCAACGTGGCGATCACCGAGTACTCGGCCGGACGCAGCAGGATCTGCTGCAAGAAGGCGTCGGCGATGGCGTCCTTGATGACGATGTCCTTGCCCGTCTTCGGGTTCTTGAACTTGCACCACGGGCCGCCATCGATCGGTTCGGCGCCGAACTCCTTCTGGGCCAGGGCGTAGCCCCAGTCGCGGAAGCTGCCCTCAGTGAACTTCATGATGTTGCCCTTGTGAACCAGGGTCACCGAGGGCTTGTCGTTGTCGATGGCGTACTGGATCGCCTTGCGGACCAGGCGCTCGGTGCCTTCGCGCGACACAGGCTTGATGCCGATGCCCGAGGTCTCGGGGAAGCGGATCTTCTTGACGCCCATCTCCTTTTGCAAGAAGGCGATCACTTTCTTGGCCTGCTCGGACTCGGCCGCCCATTCGATGCCGGCATAGATGTCCTCGGAGTTCTCGCGGAAGATCACCATGTCGGTTTTTTCGGGCTCCTTCAACGGCGAGGGCACCCCCTTGAAGTAGCGCACCGGGCGCAGGCAGACGTACAGGTCGAGCTCCTGGCGCAGCGCCACGTTGAGCGAACGGATGCCGCCGCCCACCGGGGTGGTCAGCGGGCCCTTGATCGAAACGACATAGTCCTTCAGGACCTGCAGGGTCTCCTCGGGCAGCCAGACGTCAGGCCCGTAGACCTTGGTGGACTTTTCGCCGGCGTAGATTTCCATCCAGTGGATCTTGCGCTTGCCGCCGTAGGCCTTGGCCACCGCCGCATCCACCACCTTGATCATCACGGGCGTGATATCGAAGCCGGTGCCATCGCCCTCGATGTAGGGAATGATGGGGTTGTCGGGCACGTTGAGCGAGAAGTCCTTGTTGACGGTGATCTTCTGCCCGCCCTCGGGCACCTTGATGTGCTGGTACATGTCGCAAGCTCCGCGCAAAACCGAATGGAAAACTCGGGGTGAGGGTGTGTTTTAGACGTTCGATTCTAAGCCAGCGCGTGCCTGGCCGACGGGGTGCGCCACCGGGCCGGCGCGGTGTCCAGGCGCCATTCGCACAGACTCATCGGCACACCGGTGCGCCAAAGCTCATCCACAGGCCATGCCCCAGCGCCCAGGCCGAGGTGGCGGCCAGGATCGCGCCGGCGGCACGCACCGCCCAGGTTCCCCGGACCGCCAAGGCTTGTCCGCGCAGGCGCTGCCAGGCCAGCGCCACGGCCTGCAGGCCCAACGCGGAACCCAGCGCGAAGGCCAGCATCACCGCGGCCCCTTCGGCCACGGAGGACCCAAGGGCCGCCACCATCAGGGCCGAGTACAGCAAGCCGCAGGGCAGCAGCACCCACAGCAGGCCGGCAGCCAGCGGAACGGCTGCGCCGTGCGCGAGCCACCCTCCCAGGCTGGCGTGGCGCAGGCGCTGCCAGACGCGATGGGCCAGAGCGTCGAGCCAATACGGCTGACGGCCCCGCCACAGCAGGGCCAGCCCCAGCGTGATCACCGCCACATGGAACATGGCCCAGAAGGGCTTGAGCACGCTGACCTGCGCAGCCCCCCACTGCAAGGCCTGCACCGCGCCGGCCGCCAGCGCGCCAGCCGCGCCATAGCCCAGCAGGCGCCCGGCCTGGAACGCCCACAGACGCGCTCCGGTGCGACCGATGGCCAGCGTGGCGGCACCGCACATCGCCGTGCAGTGCACGCTGCCGGCCAGGCCCATCAGCCAGGCGCTGAACAGCAAGGCGGAGTTCATCCTCAAATGATGCGTGAAAAGCGCTCGCGGCTGCGTTCGGCCTGCAGGTATTTGTCAAAGACCATCGCAATGCCGCGCACGACGTACCACCCGGCCGGTGACACGTGGAGGCCGTCGGCTTCGATGCGCAACAGCCCCTGTTCGGCCATCGGCTCGAGCTGGGCCAGCTCGGCGGCGAAATAGCGGCGGAAGTCGATCAGGTAGGACAGCTCGATCGACTCGAAGGCGACGTGGCCCTGGCACATCAGCGCCATGATGACCGCCCGGCGTACGAGGTCGTCGCGGGTGAGTGCCAGGCCGCGCGCCACCGGAAACTGGCCCTGGCGCAGGGCATCGTAGTACTCGGGCAGGGTTTTCGCATTCTGGCTGTAGTGGCTGCCCAGCCGGCCGATCGCCGACACGCCCAGGGCGATCAGGTCGGAATCGGGCTGGGTGCTGTAGCCCTGGAAATTGCGGTGCAGCCGGCCCTGGCGTTTGGCCACGGCGAGTGCATCGGTGTGCAGGGCAAAGTGATCCATGCCGATGTAGTCGTAGCCGGCCCGGGCAAAGCTCGCGATGGCCGCAGACAGCATGGCCAGCTTGTCCGCCGCACCGGGCAGCTCCGCGGCCTGGATGCGCCGCTGCGGCTTGAAGCGCGCCGGCAGGTGGGCATAGCCGTACAGTGCGATGCGGTCGGGGCGCAATTGGCCGATGAGCTCCAGCGTGCGGGCAAAGGAGGCCGCGGTCTGACGAGGCAGCCCGTAGATCAGGTCGGCGTTGACCGATTCGATGCCGAGCTCGCGCGCGCGCTCGATCAGCCCGGCGACGCTGTCGAAGGCCTGCACGCGATGCACCGCCTTCTGTACCTCGGGATCGAAATCCTGGACGCCCAGGCTGATGCGGTTGAAGCCGAGGGATACCAGGCGGGACAGCCGCTCAGGCGAGACGGTGCGGGGATCGACCTCGATGCTGTACTCTCCGCCGGGTACCAGCCGGAAGGCCGAGCGCAGGCTCTGCATCAGCCTTGCCAGCTCCTCGTCGCTGAGAAAGGTGGGCGTGCCCCCACCGAGGTGAAGCTGGCTGACCGGCTGCTCACGACCCAGGGCGTCGACATACAGCCCGATCTCGCGCTCCAGGGCATCGAGGTATTCGGCCGCCCGCTCGTGATGGCGGGTGATGATCTTGTTGCAGGCGCAGTAGTAGCACACCGACTCGCAAAACGGAATGTGCACGTACAAAGACAACGCCGCCCGCCGCCCGCCCAGGGGGCCCACCCCACCCGCCCGTTGGGCCAGGGCCTGCTCGAGCTGGGCCGGCCCGAAGGCTTCGACGAAGCGGTCGGCCGTGGGGTAGGAGGTGTAACGGGGCCCGGGAACGTCGAAACGTTGCAAGACGTCGGGGGAGATCGGCAGGGCGGGGTCGGGCGTCATGGCGGCACTGTGCCAGAGCCATCGGCGCGGGACTTGATCTTGCTCAAGTCCCTGCCGGGGGGGCTCCTGAACAATCGGTTGCATTGCCTGAGGAGCATCAATCATGTCGCTCGACACGACCCCCGACACCGGCCTGGCGCCCTTCTGGGCCCCCTCGGCCTGCGCCACCGCCCGGACTTCGCGACCTGCCGGCGGGAACATCCGGTCCCGAAGCGTGTCTGGGGACGCCCAGGGGTCCATAATGAACGTCAAGGAGAGGCCGACGCGCATGATCAAACTCGAAACCCTCAAGGTCGCCTGCTCGAGCTGCAATTTGCGCGAGCTGTGTCTGCCGGTGGGCCTGTCACGCCCCAACCTCGAGAAGCTGGATCACATGGTGGCCTCGCGCCGCAGCGTCAAGCGCGGCGAGGCTCTGTTCCATGCCGGCGACCCATTCCAGTCGCTGTATGCCGTGCGTACGGGCTTCTTCAAGACACGGGTGTCCTCGGAGGACGGGCGCGACCAGGTCACGGGCTTCCAGATGGCCGGGGAGCTGCTGGGGCTGGATGCCATCAGCCAGGACCGGCACACCTGCGACGCGGTGGCGCTGGAGGATTCGCAGGTCTGCGTGATCCCCTACCAGCAGCTCGAACATCTCTCACGTGAGTTCACGGAGTTGCAGAGTTCGTTCCACAAGATCATGAGCCGTGAGATCGTGCGCGACCATGGCGTGATGCTGCTGCTGGGCAGCATGCGCGCTGAGGAGCGGCTGGCGGCCTTCCTGCTCAACCTCACGCAGCGCCTGCAGGCGCGAGGCTTTTCACCCTCCTCGCTGATTCTGCGCATGACCCGCGAGGAGATCGGCAGTTACCTGGGCCTGAAGCTGGAGACGGTCAGCCGCACCTTCTCGAAGTTTCAGGAAGACGGCCTGCTGGAGGTCAAGCAGCGCCAGATCCGCATCCTGGACGAGGACGGTTTGCGCCGCCTCATCAACCACAGCACCTGCTGAGCCGCGCGCGCCGGGTTCAGGCGCCCTCGCGCCCTCGCTCCGGCGGGCGGGCCAGCATCTGCATCATCGCGCCGGCCACAATGAAGGCTGCCCAGAAGAAAAAGAAGGCCAGCGAATAGACCGCCGAGGCCGAGAGGTCGACCGGGGCGCCGCCGAACCAGTGCAGGTCCTGCGGATCGACCATCGCGAACACCACCATCTCGACGACGCCGGCCATCAGGAAGGCTGGCCAGAGGATGCTCATCCAGGACAGTTTCATCGCCCGCTCGCCTTGCCGGGGGAAAGAGTGCGCCACCGGCCGTCTCATTCGCCTCGGCCCGGCAGGGCCGAGACGGGCGTGGCGGTGTGGTTGCGTGCCTGGTGCGCGGGCATCAGCCTGAGGTCGCCCTGCCCGCCAGTGCCAGCGCCGGAAGCCGCGGTCGCGGCGGGCCCGCGCTGCAGCACCGGGTCGGGGTGCCCGATGGCCAGGATGATCGTGACGACACAGGCGGCTACGACGGCCAGCGGCCCGCCAACCACCAGCCACATCGTCGGTTCACGCCACCACGGCGCAGCCGGCGGCCGGGGGTCGGGATGCTTGGCAAGTGGTCGGCGCATGGGATTCTCCTCGGGTGGGCCACTCAACGCGGCACCAGGAACGTGGATCGCTCATTCACGCTGCGCTCGGGCTCGTCGCCCTGGGCCAGGCGATCGATGCGGAACTCGATCGGACTGGAGCGGCCGCGCAGCGGCTCGGCATGGTGCGGCGGCAACTGGACGCGCACGGCCAGCCAGCGCGCGGCCGCACTGTCCACCTCGATTTGCGGTTCGGAGACCACGCGCAGGCCTTCCAGGCCGGACACGCTGACCCGGTATCGCTGAGGCTGCTCGAGCGCGTTCATGATCTGCAGACGATAGACGTTTTCGATGTAGCCGTCCTCGACGATGCGCGCCAGCGCCCCGCGATCGCGGATCACGTCCACCTTGAAGGGGCTGCGCAGCACCAGGCTGCCGACGAAGGCGGCGCTGATGAGTGCGAGGATGGCGGTGTAGACGAGCACCCGCGGGCGCAGCACCCGCCTGAACATCTGGGCCCGCGTCCAGCCTTGGGCCATGCCGTTCTGGGTGGAGTAGCGGATCAGCCCACGCGGGTAGTTCATCTTGTCCATCACGCCGTTGCATACATCGATGCAGGCAGCGCAGCCGATGCACTCGTACTGCAGGCCCTTGCGGATGTCGATGCCGGTGGGGCAGACTTGAACGCACAGGGTGCAGTCGATGCAGTGGCCCAGTCCGAGCTGCTTCGGATCGGCCTTGCGGGGGCGCGAGCCACGCGGTTCGCCTCGGGCCTCATCGTAGGTGATGATCATGGTGTCCCGGTCGAACATCGCACTCTGGAAGCGCGCGTAGGGACACATGTACTTGCACACCTGCTCGCGCAGGTAGCCGGCATTGCCGTAGGTGGCCAAGCCGTAGAAAAGGATCCAGAACCATTCCCAGGGCCCCAGGCCCAGGCTGAGGACCGACGCGCCGAGCTCCCGGATCGGCGTGAAGTAGCCGACGAAGGTGAAGCCGGTCCACAGGCCGATGGCGATCCACACGGCCTGCTTGGCGGTCTTGCGCCAGAGCTTTTCGAGGGTCCATGGGCCCTGGTCGAGCCGCATGCGCGCGGTGCGGTCGCCCTCGATCCTGCGCTCCACCCACATGTAGATCTCGGTGTACACCGTCTGCGGGCAGGCATAGCCGCACCACAGTCGCCCGCCCACCGCCGTGAAGAGGAACAGCGCGTAGGCGCTGATGATCAGCAGCGCCGCGAGGTAGATGAAGTCCTGAGGGTACAGGACCAGTCCGAAGATGTAGAAGCGCCGTGCAGCCAGGTCGAAGAGCACCGCCTGTCGTTCGTTCCATTCCAGCCAGGGCAGCCCATAAAAGACGAGCTGGGTGATCCACACCAGCGCCCAGCGCCACGCGGCAAACCAGCCGTGGACGGCGCGGGCGTAGATCTTCTCCTGCTTCTGGTACAGCGACACCATCTGGCTGGCGGCGTCGCCGTCCTCGGGCGCGGGCTGGATCGGGATGACCCGTGATTCGGTGCTGCTCAAGGAAGGGAACCGTCGATGCGAGGGGTCAGCGGGATGAGGCGGCGCCGGTGCGTGACAGGCCCCAGACGTAAGCGGCCAGCACGTGAATCTGCGGCTCGGTGAGTTTGCCGGCATGCGGCGGCATCACATTGGTCTTGCCGTTGGTGATGATGTTCATGATGGCCTGCTCTCCCCAGCCGTGCAGCCAGATGCGGTCGGTGAGGTTGGGGGCCCCCATGGTGGGGTTGCCCTTGCCGTCGGCGCCGTGGCAGGCAGCGCACACGCCAAACTTGGCGCGGCCGAGCTGGGCGGCGATGGGGTCGTGCGGGCTGCCCGACAGGCTCATCACGTAGTGGGCCACGTTGCGCACGTTCTCGCCGCCGCCCACGGCCTGCCCCATCGGGGGCATCACCCCCGTGCGGCCCTGGGCGATGGTGGTCTTGATGGCCTCATGCGAGCCTCCCCACAGCCAGTCCCCATCGGTGAGGTTGGGGAAGCCCCGACTGCCGCGGGCGTCAGACCCGTGGCACTGGGCGCACCAGTTCACGTACAGGCGCTCGCCGATGCCCATGGCCTGCGGATCGGCCACAAGTGCCTCGGCCTCCTTGCCTTCGAACTGGGCATACACGGGCTCGAGCTGGGCTGTTGCCTTGGCCATCTCGCTCTCGTACTGGCCGGCCTGCGACCAGCCCCAGGTGCCCGGGTAGCTGCCCAGGCCCGGATAGAAGACCAGATAGACCGCCGAGAACACGATGGTGATGACGAACAGACCCATCCACCAGCGCGGCAGAGGATTGTTCAGCTCCTTGAGGTCGCCGTCCCAGACATGGCCGGTCGTGTTGTCATGGGCCATGACCTTGCGCTTGGACGCCACCAGCAGCAGCACCAGGCAGGCGACGATGCTGACGATGGTGGTGACGGCGATGAAGGTCGACCAGCCGTCGTTGAAGAAATCGCTCATGTTGACGTCCCGGCTTGGGCTATTCGGATTGGAAGGGCAGTCGGGCGGCCTCGTCGAAGCGCTCCCGGTTGCGGCGGGCATAGGCCCAGCCGCAGATGCCGATGAAGGTCAGTAGCGACACCACCGTCACGATGATGCGCAGGTCGTTCACGTCGATGTCCATCGTCGGTCCCTCACTTCATGGCGGTGCCGAGCACCTGGAGGTAGGCGATCACGGCATCCATCTCGGTCTTGCCCTTGAGCTCGTCGCTCGACTTGGCAATTTCCTCATCGCTGTAGGGCACGCCCAGGCGGCGCAGGGCGCGCATGCGAGGCGCAGCGTCCTGGGGGTCGAGCACGGTCTTGTCCAGCCAGGGGTAAGCAGGCATGTTGGACTCGGGCACCAGGTCGCGCGGGTTGATCAGGTGGATGCGGTGCCATTCGTCGCTGTAGCGGCCGCCCACGCGGTGCAGGTCGGGGCCGGTGCGCTTGCTGCCCCACTGGAAGGGGTGGTCGTAGACGAACTCGCCGGCCGTGGAGTACGGACCGTAGCGCAGCGTCTCGGCGCGGAAAGGGCGCACCATCTGCGAGTGGCAGCCATAGCAGCCCTCGCGGACGTAGATGTCGCGGCCCACCAGTTGCAGCGGGGTGTAGGGCTTCAGGCCCTCGACCGCCTGGGTGGTGGAGCGCTGGAAGAACAGCGGCACGATCTCGACCAGGCCGCCGACCGACACCACCAGGATGATCAGCACGATCATCAGGAAGTTGTTGGTCTCGATTCTTTCGTGGGTGAAGAAGCCGGGCTTGTTGTGGGAGTCAGCCATGATGATTCCTTGTTCTCTTGGGTCCGGGCCTCAGGCCGCCGCAGGCTTCATCGCCGGAATGGCGACCTCGGACGGACGGCCGTTGCGCACGGTCATCACCACGTTCCAGGCCATCACGCCCATGCCGGCGAGGTAGAGGATGCCGCCCAGCAGCCGGATCACGTAGAAGGGATAGGTGGCCTTCACGCTTTCGACGAAGCTGTAGGTGAGCGTGCCGTCGGGGTTGACGGCGCGCCACATCAGGCCCTGCATGACGCCGGCGATCCACATCGCCGCGATGTAGAGCACGATGCCAATGGTGGCGATCCAGAAGTGCAGCTCGATGGCGCGCACGCTGTACATCTGCTTGCGGCCGAACAGGCGCGGCACGAGGTAATACAACGAGCCCATCGTGATCAGGCCCACCCAACCCAACGCGCCGGAGTGCACGTGACCCACCGTCCAGTCGGTGTAGTGGCTCAGTGCATTGACGGTCTTGATCGACATCATCGGGCCCTCGAAGGTGCTCATGCCGTAGAAAGACAGCGAGACGATCAGGAACTTCAGAATGGGGTCGTCACGCAGCTTGTGCCAGGCTCCCGAGAGGGTCATGATCCCGTTGATCATGCCGCCCCAGCTGGGCGCCAGCAGGATGAGCGAGAACAACATGCCCACGCTTTGCGCCCAGTCGGGCAGCGCGGTGTAGTGCAGATGGTGGGGGCCCGCCCACATGTAGGTGAAGATCAGGGCCCAGAAGTGCACGATGGACAGTCGGTAGCTGTACACCGGGCGCTCGGCCTGCTTGGGGATGAAGTAGTACATCATCCCGAGGAAGCCGGCCGTCAGGAAGAAGCCCACGGCGTTGTGGCCGTACCACCACTGCACCATGGCGTCTTGCACGCCAGCGTACGCCGAATAGCTCTTCATGAAACTCACCGGCATGGCCGCGCTGTTGACCAGGTGCAGCAAGGCCACGGCCAGGATGAAGCCGCCGAAGAACCAGTTGGCCACATAGATGTGGCGCACCTTGCGGATGCCGATGGTGCCGAAGAACACCACGGCGTAGGCCACCCACACCAGGGTGATGAGGATGTCGATCGGCCATTCCAGCTCGGCGTATTCCTTGCCGCTGGTGTAGCCCAGGGGCAGCGAGACCGCCGCGGCCACGATGACGGCCTGCCAGCCCCAGAAGGTGAAGGCCGCCAGCTTGTCGGAGATCAGCCGCACCTGGCAGGTGCGCTGCACGATGTAGTAGCTGGTGGCGAACAGTGCGCTGCCGCCGAAGGCAAAGATCACTGCATTGGTGTGCAGCGGACGCAGCCGGCCGTAGCTGAGCCAGGGGATGCCGAAGTTCAGTTCCGGCCAGGCCAGTTGGGCGGCAATCCACACGCCCACCAGCATCCCGACCACGCCCCACACGATGGCGGCAATGGAAAACTGCCGCACCACGGTGTCGTTGTAGTTCGCCGCCTGGGCCGCGGAGAACGTCGATGAAGAAGACATGAGGCCTCTCTCCTGGAAGTCAGTAGGGTCATTGTTCCGGACGGATCGTTGCCGCAGCTTGATCGGCATCAACCGCCTTCGTGGCAGGGGGCGCGTCATCCCAGAGGATGCGTTCGCCTTCGCGCTCCACGTTGTCGAACTGGCCGCTGTGCAGGGCCCAGGCAAACAGGCCCAGGATGAGCAGCACCAGCACGACCGACAGGGGCACGAGGAGGTAAAGGATGTCCATGGCGAGTCCTCAGGAGCCGGTGGCGGGGGCCGGCGCGATGGCCAGCGGCACCGGGGGCTCGGCCCTGCCGTCGGGACGGCTCAGGCGCCAGGCGTTGGCGACCACGAGGACCGAACTGGCGGCCATCCCCAGACCGGCCAGCCAGGGAGGCATCCAGCCGAGCGCCGCCATCGGGATGCCAACGGCGTTGTAGGCCGCCGCCCAGGCGAGGTTCTGGCGGATGATGCGCACGGTGCGCCGCGCCATCGACCAGGCGGCCACGATGTCGGCCAGGCGTCCGCTCATCAGCGTGAGGTCGGCCTGGGCTCTCGCCAGGGCCGCCCCCTGCCCCATCGCCAGGGAGACATCGGCCTGGGCCAGCACCGGGCCGTCGTTCACGCCATCGCCCACCATGGCCAGCTTGTGGCCTTGGGCCTGGGCCTGGCGCACCAGTGCGAGTTTGTCCTCCGGCCGGGCCCCACCATGCCAGCGGTCCATGCCCAGTGCGTGGGCCAAGGCCTGCGCCGCCTCGGGCCGGTCGCCCGAGAGCAGGACGGTTTCCAGGCCCTGCGCGCGCAGGGCGGCGATCGTGGCGTGGGCATCGGGCCGCAGGCGTTCGCTCAGCTCGAAGCGGGCCACGAGCGTCCCGTCAACGCTCAGCCAGGCTTCGGGCCCCGCGCCGGCGCGGCCGGGTGCAGCGGGCGAGGCCGGGTCTGCCGCGCGCGCATGGCTGAGCGAGCCCAGGCGCCAGGCCCGGCCCTGCGCATCATGCCCCTCCAGCCCGCAACCGGCCCGCTCGCGAACGTCGCGCAGGCTGGCAGCGCGGCCGTCGGGCCCGGCGGCCTCGACCAAGGCCCGCGACACCGGGTGCAGCGAGGCCTGGGCCAGGGCCGCCGCATGGGCCAGGGCCTGTTCGCGCGACCAGCGCCCGTCGAGCACGTCGCAGCGGTCCAGTTCGAGACGGTCCTCGGTGAGGGTGCCCGTCTTGTCAAAGACGAAGACCCGGGCCTCGGCCAGCGCCTCCAGGGCCTGGAGCCGCTGCAACAGCACCCCGCGGCGTGCCAGTGCGCCGGCGGCGCTGAGCAGCGCCGACGGCGTGGCCAGCGACAACGCGCACGGACAGGTGACGATGAGCACGGCCACGGCCACCCAGACGCTGCGGCCGGGGTCGATGAAGGCCCAGGCGAGCGCACACAGGGCGGCCGCTGCCAGCACCGCCCACAGGAAGGGCCCGGCGATGCGATCGACGGCCTGCACGAAGGCCGGGCGCTCGGTGGCGGCGCGCTGCATCAACTCGACGATGCGGGCATAGCGGGTGTCGCGCCCCACCCGTTCGACGCGCACCCACACCGGGGCCGAGAGGTTGAAGCTGCCGGCCACGACCGCTTGCCCCGGCCCACGCTCCTGCGCGGCGGATTCTCCGGTCAGCAGGGCCTCGTCCACCCAGGCCGTGCCGGCCTCGATGTGACCGTCGGCCGGGAAGGCCTGGCCGGCACGCACCCGCACCCGGTCTCCGGCTTGCAGGCGCGACACTGGCAGTGTTTCCAGGCGGCCATCGGCCGACTCGCGCTCCACGGTCTCGGGCAGGCGCTGCATCAAGGCCTCCAGGGCCCCGGCCGTGGCGCTGTGGGAGCGCAGCACCAGGTAGCGCCCGCCCAGCAGGAAGAAGACGAACATCGTGAGCGAGTCGAAGTAGACCTCCTCGCCGAACAGGCCGCCGGGGTCGAAGGTTGCGCCGGTGCTGGCGATGAAGGTGACGACGATGCCCAGGGCCACCGGCACGTCCATGCCGATGCGCCGTGCACGCAGGTCGCGCCAGGCACCTTGCAGGAAGGGCCCGGCAGAAAACAGCAGGACCGGGATGCTCAGCAGCCAGCTCGCCCATTGCAGCAACTGCCAGATGTCGCCGCTCATGTCCTGGCTGCCGCTGGGTGCCACCCCATAAGTGGGCACCGCATACATCATCACCTGCATCATGCAAAAGCCGGCGACGAAGAGCCGCCACAGCGCCAGTCGCTCCTCGCGGCGGCGGTCGGCCTCGGCCTGCACCGACATGGCGGGGTAGGCGCGGTAGCCGGCATCGGCGACCGCCCGGGCGATCATGGAGGCTTGTACGCGGTCGGGGTCCCACAGGACGCTCGCACGGCGCGAGGCGGGGTTGACCTCGGCGTCGATCACGCCGGGCAGGCGCAGCAGAGCCTGCTCGACCTGGACCGAGCAGGCCGCACAGTCCATGCCCTCGATGATCAGCGCCGAGCGCCGGCGGCCCGGCCCGCCGGCCTGATCGGGCACGGCTTGGGTGAAGCGCGCCTGCTCCAGCGGATCGTCCCAGGCCACCGCTTCCTGGTCGGGAAGGACACACGCGGCAGGAGGCGGGTGGGCGGGGTCGTCGGCGCTGGACATCTCGGCTGGATCCATGACCCGCAGGTCGACATCGGCTGCAGGCACGACGACAATCTAGGGTCTTTCCACCGTGCGCATCATGATCCAGATCAAGTTGCCTGCCTTGCAAGCCCACCCAGTCCCGGCCTGGCGGCGTTTCGCTGCGGGCCTCGTCGGCCTGGCCCTGGCCGCGACGGCCTGGGCCCAGGAGGCCGGCCAGAAGTTGCCCAGCGTGCCGCTGCGCGCGGGCTTCCATGCGATCTCGGCCGAAGTCGCGCGCACGCCCGAGCAGCGCGCGATTGGCTTGATGCACCGCAAGGAGATGGCCCCCCACGAGGGCATGCTCTTCGTCTTCGAGACCCCAGCGGTGCAGTGCTTCTGGATGAAGAACACGCTGATCCCGCTGTCGATCGCCTTCCTGGCCGACGACGGGCGCATCGTCAACATCGCCGACATGCAGCCGCAAACGCTCGACTCGCACTGCTCCGACGAGCCGGTGCGGCTGGCACTGGAGATGAACCAGGGCTGGTTCGCCCGGCGCGGCATCAAGCCGGGCATGCGCATCCAGGGCGGGCCGATCGCACCACCGGCGCGCTGAACGTCAGCGCTTTCCTAGCCGCGGCTGGCAAGGGGCAGCCAAACGCGAAAGCGTGTGCCCTCGAATTCGGGGCGGCTGTGCAGTTCGATGCGGCCGCCCATGGCGTGCACCACGTCCCTGACGATCGCCAACCCCAGACCGGCGCCTTCCGAACCTCGCGTGTCGGAGCGCTCGGCCCGCCAGAAGGGCTCGAAGACGAGCTCGCGCTGATCGGCCGGGATGCCGGGGCCGTCGTCGAACACCTCGATGCCGACCCCGCCGGGCTCAGCCTGCACGGCCAGGCGCACGTGCACGCCGCCATGGCGCAGCGCGTTGTCCAGCAGGTTGGAGACCACCTCGCCCAGCCACACGGGGTGAGCCCGGGCTCGACAGGCCTGGGCCGGCACCTGCAGGTCGAACACGCGCCCCTCGCGGCTGGCCCGCAGCGCCAGAGGTTCGGCCGCCTCGCGCACCGCCGCCACGACGTCCACGGACTCCAGGGCCGCCGGACCGTCGCGCAAGGCCGACTCCGAACGGGCAAGGTTGAGCAGCTGCGAGACGAGCCGCCCCATGCGCTCGCTGCTGGCCACGAGTTCACGCAGCAGCCCGGGCGCCGCCTCGCCGCCGCTGCGCCATTCGTGCTGCAGCGCCTGGGCCAGAACGCGCACCCCGGCCACAGGGGTGCGCAACTGGTGGGCCGCATCGGCCACGAAGCGGCGCTGCTGCCGGACCGCACGATCGACGTTGGCCAGCAGCACGTTGATGCGCTCGATCAGCGGCACGGCCTCGGCCGGCACGCCCTGCAGCGGCAGGGGTTGCAGGTCGCGCGGGTCACGCGCCTCCACGGCCGCGGCCACGCGCCGCAGCGGGGCCACCCCGCGGCGGATGCCCCAGTGCAGCAGCCCGAAGGTCAGCAGGCCCAGCGCCACGGTGGGCAGCAGCACGGCCAGTTGGATCTCGCGTTCGAGCTCCCGCCGACGCCGGCGCGTCTCGACGACGACGATGGACACCACCTGGTCGAGCATGGGCGAGCGGATCGAGTAGATCGCGCCGCGCACGGGTTCGCCGAGATAGCTGGCATCGAAAAGCTGGGGGGCTGTGAAGCTGGCATCGATGTTCTCGGGCATGGGCAGGTTGCTCGAACCGGCCAGGATCTGACCCATCTCGTCGATCACCATGTAGGCATTGCGGTCGGCACTGTCGCGTGCCAGCAGTTGCTGGGCCTGCACGCTCAGTTCGAGCAAGGGGCCGCGGTCGGTCCAGTAGACCTGGGTGGCGATCGCGCCGGCCTCGTCCTGAAGGGTCTGGTCGTAGGCGGTGTCGCCGGCAAACTGCGCGAGCCGGTAGGCCCCCCAGGCAGCGATCAGGGCCACCAACAGCCACCCCCACATCAGCGGCCGCAGCAACTGGGCACGCAGGCTGCGGTTGGGCTTGACCGGGGCTGTCGGCTCGCGCCCCAGGCTGGGCGGGTCGGGAATGCCCACGGTCTCAGGCCGGCGGCGCCTCGGGCGCGGCCGCTTCGATCTCCATCAGGTAGCCGAAGCCGCGCACGGTGCGGATCACCACGCCCAGGTCGGCAAAGCGCTTGCGCAGGCGGTGGATGTAGACCTCGACCGAGTTCTCGCTGAAATCGGTCTCCCAGCTCGACAGCGTGGAGACGATGTGCTCCTTGGGCACCACGCGGCCGGCACGGGCCATCAGCAGCTCGGTGAGGGCCTGCTCGCGCGGGCTCAGGTGCACACGCTGGCCGCGGTAGCGCAACTCGCGATGGCGCACGTCCAGCTCGAGCTCGCCCAGCACGAGGCGGTCGTCGATGCGGCCCGCGGCCCGGCGCTGCAGCGCGCGGATGCGAGCGACCAGCTCGGGCACGTCGAAGGGTTTGACGAGGTAGTCGTCGGCTCCGCCATCCAGGCCCTGGAGGCGATCGGACAGCTCATCACGGGCGCTGAGGATGAGCACGGGCAGGTGCGCCCCGCGGCCGCGCCAGGTGCGCAGCACCTCCATGCCGTCACGACGGGGCAGGCCCAGGTCCAGCACGGCCAGGTCGTACTGGTCGATCAGGCCCTCGGCAGAGGCGGCCGCGCCGTCGCCCAGGGTGTCCACATGCCAGCCCTCGCGCTGCAGCGCGCGGGCCACTCCCAGCGACAGGGCCGGGTCGTCTTCGACCAGCAGGATTCTCATCGTCGTGCAAAGGGCAGGAAACGCAGGGCTCGAGCCCCGTATTGTGCGCCGTCAAGCGAAAGAGCCGGCCCGCGGCCGGCTCTTCCAGGCAGCAGGCAACGGCCTCAGGCGAAGTTGGCTTCGGCGAAGTCCCAGTTGGCCAGCGAGCTCAGGAAGGTCTCGACGAACTTCGGGCGCAGGTTGCGGTAGTCGATGTAGTAGGCGTGTTCCCACACGTCGATCGTGAGCAGGGCCTTGTCGGCGGTGGTCAGCGGGGTGCCGGCATTGCTGGTGTTGACGATGTCGACGCTGCCGTCGGGCTTCTTGACCAGCCAGGTCCAGCCCGAGCCGAAGTTGCCCACGGCCGCCTTGGTGAAGGCGTCCTTGAACGCGGCAAAGCTGCCCCACTTGGCGTTGATCGCCTCGGCCAGCTTGCCCTTGGGTTCGCCACCACCACCCGGCTTCATGCTGTGCCAGAAGAAGGTGTGGTTCCAGATCTGGGCCGCGTTGTTGAACACGCCCCCACTGGACTTGCGGATGATGTCCTCCAGCGACATCGACTCGAACTCGGTGCCCTTGATCAGGTTGTTCAGGTTCACCACGTAGGCGTTGTGATGCTTGCCGTGGTGGAACTCCAGCGTCTCCTTGCTGATGTGGGGAGCCAGGGCGTCGATCGCATACGGGAGCGCGGGCAGGGTGTGTTCCATCGTGTCGTCCTTTCGGTTTGTGGGAGATGTTGTCGGGGGACTGGGTTCAAGGATTGTAGGCACTGCAGGGTCTGCCCGCTGCCGCCCTCGGGTGCAACCGCACGAGGCGCGGGGTCAGGGCTGGCGCTCGCGCACCTGCGAGACCAGCCGGCCGTCGGCGAGCACCGCATGCACCATGTCGCCCACCTGGACCTGCTGCACCGACACCAGCGCCCTGCCCCGCGGATCGGTGAGATAGGCATAGCCTCGCTGCAGCACGCGCTGCGGATCGAGGGCCACCAGCCGGGCCTGCAGCGCGGCCAGCCGCTGCACGGCCGCCTGGCAGCGCACGTCCACGGCACGCGCCAGACGACGCGCCAGCGGGCCTTGGCGCTCGCGCGCCAGGCGCAGGTGCTGACCGGGCGCTGCGGCCAGACGCTGGCCAAGCACGTCCAGTTGCGAGCGCCGGCGCGCCAGCACCTGGCCGGGGCGGGCCAGGCGCAAGGTGGCTTGGTCCAGGCGCTGGGCGAGCGCCTCCAGCCGCCGGCCCAGCCCCGAGCGCAAACGGTGTGCCAGGCCCGCCAGTTGGGCGAGGCATTCGTCGCGCGAGGGCGCCACCAGCTCGGCCGCGGCGGTGGGTGTGGGCGCCCGCAGGTCCGCCGCGAAGTCGGCGATGCACACATCGGTCTCGTGCCCCACGGCGCTGACCACCGGGATGGGGCTGGCCGCGATCGCACGCGCCAGGCCTTCGTCGTTGAAGGCCCACAAGTCCTCCAGTGACCCGCCGCCACGGCCGACGATGAGCACGTCCACCTCGCGGCGGCGCGACGCCAGCGCCAGCGCCTGCACCAGCTCGCGCGCCGCGGCCTCGCCCTGCACGGCGGCCGGATAGACGATGACCTCGACATGGGGGGCCCGGCGCCGCAGGGCCGTGAGCATGTCGTGCAGCGCCGCAGCGCCCAGCGAGGTCACCAGCCCCACGCGCGAGACGAAACGAGGCAGCGGTCGCTTGCGCGCCGCATCGAACAGACCCTCGGCCTCCAGGCGGGCCTTCAGGCGCAGGAACTGCTCGTACAGCGCGCCCTGCCCGGCCGGGCGCATGCTCTCGGCCACGAGCTGCAGGTCGCCCCGGGCGTCGTAGACGGCCAGCCGGCCACGGATCTCCACCCACTGCCCTTCCCGTGGCTGGAAATCGAGCATCGCGGCTGCGCGACGGAACATCGCCCCGCGGATCAGGGCCGGCTCGGGCGAGTCGTCGTCCTTGAGGGCGAAATAGCAATGCCCACTGGGCGCGCGCGTGAAGCTGGACAGTTCGCCTTGCACCGTGACCGCGCCGAAGCGGGCCTGCAGATGGTCGGCGATGGCCCGCAGCAGGGCCGCCACCCGCCAGGGGCCGCGCGGGCCCAGGCCACTTGGGGAGTCGAGGAAGGACATGCGCTGGATTCCCAAGCTCGATGCGGGGTTAAAACTCCACAGCCGCGCCAGACAAGGCTTTGCGAGGCGTTGTCGCTGTCATCGCCTTGTCATGTCGTCGCAACTCGTTGATTTGATGATGTTTTTCAGTGCTCACGGATGCAGCAATCTGTCGGAAGCCTCGTCGCTGGGCCACTTTGCGGGGGCTCGCCCCAGGTTTCCCACAAAGTTATCCACAAGATTCGTGGATGACCGGCCGGTCGAACCACGGGGGACGTCGCGGATGTGCAGCACCTCACGGCCGATCGGGTCGCCGTCCCGGCGCTTGGGGTCATAATCGCCCCCGTTGTGCCCCCAGGACCCTCACCCCGCGAGGAGGATGCTCGTTGTTTTCGATCATACAAGCCGCCGGCTGGCCGATCTGGCCGCTCATCGCGTGTTCCATCGTGGCCCTGGCCTTGATCATCGAACGTTTCTCCAGCCTGCGCGCCTCGCGCATCGCCCCGCCCAAGCTGCTGGACGAGGTCCTGTCGGTCACCCGGGCCAGCCTGCCCTCGCCCGAGGTGGTGAACAAGCTGGCCGCCAGTTCACTGCTGGGGCAGGTGCTGGCCGCCGGGCTGCGCAGCGTCATCGCCGAGCCGCGCATCAGCGAATCCAACCTGCGCATCGCCTTCGAGACCGCCGGCCGGGCCGCCGCCCACACGATGGAGCGCTACCTGAACACATTGGGCACCATCGCCGCGGCGGCGCCGTTGCTGGGCCTGCTCGGCACGGTGATCGGCATGATCGAGATCTTCGCCTCGCAAGGCGGCGCCACCGGTGGCAACCCGCAGCAGCTCGCCCACGGCATCTCGATCGCGCTGTACAACACGGCCTTCGCGCTGATCATCGCGATCCCCTCGCTGATGTTCTACCGTTACTTCCGCGGCAAGGTCGATGAATACGTGCTGGACTTCGAGCAGGCCGCCGAACGCATGGTGCCCCACCTGATGCGCTTCACCGTCCAGCGTTGAGACCGCAAAGGCCGCCTGTGAAGAAGATGAACTTTCACCACCGCCGCATGGAAGAGCCGGAGATCGCGCTCATTCCGTTCATCGACGTGCTGTTGGTGATCCTCATCTTCCTGATGCTCACGACCACCTACTCCAAGTTCGCCGAACTGCAGGTGAACCTGCCGGTGGCCGACGCGCAGCCCCCGCGCGACCACCCCCGGGAGGTGATCGTCTCGGTCTCGGCCGATGGCCAGTACGCCGTCAACCGGCGCGTCGTGGACGGCCGTGCGGTGGATCTGCTGGCCGCCGAGCTGCGTGCCGCGGCCGGCGGCACCGAGGCCGTGGTGGTGATCTCGGCCGATGCCAACGCCGCCCACCAGAGCGTGGTCAACGTGATGGACGCCTCGCGGCGGGCGGGTTTGAACCAGCTGACCTTCGCGACCCGGCTGAGCGAGCCCGCGCGGGGCCGCTGAAGACCGTCAGCCCCGCGCGCGCGCCCATGCCCGTGTCTGTCAGGGTCTCGACACGCCTGCAGGCGGCATGGACCCGGCGCAGCGCGCTGGCTTGCCTGCTGTGGCCGCTGTCGTGCCTGTACCGGGCGCTGGCCACACTGCATGGCCGCGCCCACGCCTGGGGCTTGCGGCGCACCGAACGCCTGCCCTGCCCCGTGATCGTCGTGGGCAACGTGGTGGCCGGCGGTGCAGGCAAGACCCCGACGGTGATCGCCACGGTGCGCGCGCTGCAGGCCGCCGGCGAGCACCCGGGCATCGTGTCGCGGGGCTACGGGCGGACCGGCCGGGGGCTGTGCGAGGTCACCCCGGACAGCCCCGCGACGCAGGTGGGCGACGAACCTCTGCTGATGCGGCTGCGCACCGGCGCACCGGTGGTGGTGGGCCGCGACCGCGTGGCCGCCTGCCGCTTGCTGCTGGCCCGTCATCCCGACCTCACCGTGATCGTCTGCGACGACGGCCTGCAGCACCCCCGCCTGGCACGCGACATCGAGGTGCTGGTGTTCGATGAGCGCGGCATCGGCAACGGCTGGTGGCTGCCGGCCGGGCCGCTGCGCGACGATGCCGGCCGCCGCGCCGATCTGGTGCTCTACAACGCCCCGGCCCCATCCACGACGCGCCCGGGCTGGCTGGCACGGCGGGCCCTGGGCCCGGCGATCCCGCTGGCCGCCTGGTGGTCGGGCGCCCGCGCGGGACGGCCCCTGCCCGCGCTGGCCGGCGCTCGGGTGCTGGCCGTGGCCGGCATCGCCCATCCGCAGCGCTATTTCGGCATGCTGCGCGCCGCCGGACTGCAGGTGGAGACACTCGCGCTGGCCGACCACCATGTCTACACCGAGGCGCCCTGGGCGGACCATCCGGCCGAGGTGGTGCTGTTGACCGAGAAGGATGCCGTCAAGCTGCCCCCCGGCTCGGCGCTGGCCGACGACCCCCGGCTGCATGTGGTCGCGCTAGACTTCGAGCCCGATCCGCACTATCACTTGGCCTTGCAACGCCGGCTGCAGGGCGTTCGCGCCGCACAGGCGGCGCAGGAAGACCGCCGATGGACACCCGATTGATGGAACTGCTGGTGTGCCCTTTGTGCAAGGGGCCGCTGGAACACGACCGCCAGGCGCATGAACTGATCTGCAAGGCCGACCGCCTGGCCTACCCGATCCGTGACGGCATCCCGGTGATGCTCGAGGGCGAAGCGCGCACGCTCGATGGCCCTGTCACGACGCCAGCCGAGGTCGACACCCCGTGAGCTTCACTGTCCTCATCCCCGCGCGGCTGGCCTCCACCCGCCTGCCCCGCAAGCCCCTGGCCGAGATCGCCGGAATGCCGATGGTGGTGCGCGTGGCACGCCAGGCGCAGGCCAGCGAGGCCCACCAGGTCGTGGTGGCGGCCGATCATCCCGACATCGTGCGCGCCTGCGAGGCCCATGGCGTGCAGGCCCTGCTGACGCGCAGCGACCACCCCACTGGCAGCGACCGCCTGGCCGAGGCCTGCGAACGGCTGGGCCTGGACGGCCACGACGTGGTCGTGAACGTGCAGGGCGACGAACCGCTGATCGACCCGGCCCTGATCGATGCGACGGCGGCAGCGCTGCTGATGCGCGAGGACTGCGTGATGAGCACCGCCGCCCACGAGATCAGCTCACCGGCCGAGTTCACGAACCCCAACGTGGTCAAGCTGGTGTGCGATGCCGACGGGCGTGCGCTGTACTTCTCGCGCGCGCCCCTGCCCTGGTGGCGCGACGGCTACGCCCAGGGCATCCACACGCTGAGCCGTCCGGCGCCCTTGCGCCACATCGGCATCTATGGCTATCACGCGGGCTACCTGCGGCGCTTCCCCCTGCTGCCGCCCAGCCCGCTGGAGCAGATCGAATCGCTGGAGCAGCTGCGCGTGCTGTGGCACGGCGAGCGCATTGCGGTGCACGTGAGCGAGACGCTGCCCGGCCCGGGCGTGGACACCCCCGAGGACCTGGAGCGCGTGCGGGCGCTGCTGGGCGGCTGAACACCCTGGGCCATCACGGGGAAACCCCTGTCGGGCGCGTCAGTTTCGCGCAGGGGACCCCGTGATATCCTCGCCCGCAACTGGTGCCGGGCGTCTCGCGCCCGGTACGGCATTTTCCAAAGGATCCCCATGCGATTGATACTCTTGGGCGCACCGGGCGCAGGCAAAGGCACGCAAGCCGCATTCATCTGCCAGAAGTTCGGCATTCCGCAGATCTCCACCGGCGACATGCTGCGTGCGGCCGTCAAGGCCGGCACGCCCCTGGGCCTGGAAGCCAAGAAGGTCATGGACGCCGGAGGCCTGGTGAGCGACGACATCATCATCGGCCTGGTCAAGGAACGCATCGCCCAGCCCGACTGCGCCAACGGCTTCCTCTTCGACGGCTTTCCCCGCACCATTCCGCAGGCCGATGCGATGAAGGCCGCCGGCGTCAAGCTCGACTACGTGCTCGAGATCGACGTGCCCGACGAGGCCATCATCGAACGCATGAGCGGACGGCGCGTGCACGCGCCCTCGGGCCGCACCTACCACGTCAAGTACAACCCACCCAAGGTGCCGGGCAAGGACGACGTGACCGGCGAGGACCTGATTCAGCGTGACGACGACAAGGAAGACACCGTGCGCAAGCGCTTGCAGGTCTACCAGAGCCAGACCCGTCCGCTGGTCGACTACTACTCGCAGTGGGCCGCCACCGGCGACCCGCAGGCCCCGAAGTACCGGCGCATCGAGGGCCTGGGGTCGGTCGAGGACATCACCGCGCGAGCCCTCGCGGCCCTGGCCTGAACCGGCCTCAGGCGTCAGGGATCACCGCCGTCACTTCGATCTCGACCTTGGCACGGTCCTCGACGAGGGCCGACACCTCGATGGCGGTCATCGCGGCGTTGTAGCTGCCGATGAGTTCCTTGTAGGCCTGGCCGATCTCGCGCTGCTGCGCGAGGTACTCGCGCTTGTCGGTCACGTACCAAGTCATGCGCACGATGTGCTCGGGCCTGGCGCCCGCCTCGGCCAGCACCGCGACGATGTTGGCCAGAGCCTGTCGCACCTGGCCGGCCAGGTCGTCGGTGTGGAAGCGGCCCTCGGCGTCCCAGCCGATCATGCCGGCGACGAACACCATCTGGCCGCGCACGGCCACACCGTTGGCATAGCCCTTCGGGCGCGGCCAGCCCGGGGGTTGCAGGATCTTCATGTCCGATCTCCGTGTTGTCGGGGCGCAAAGCCCATCAGCGCGCGTCGCATGTCCTCGGGAATGGGCATGGCGCGATGGGTGTCGAGCGATGTGGTGACCAGCACCTGGCGGGCCGTGACGCGGGCTTCGTCGCCGCGGCGCACGCCCAGGCGCAGACCGATCGAGGCTCCGCCCACGCGCTCGAGCGACAGCCCCAGCGTCACGACCTCGCCCATGCGGCTGGGGGCGGTGAAGTCGCAGGCCAGGCTGACCGTGGGCAATCCCGTGCGACGCTCGCCCAGGATCTCGGCATAGGGCAGGCCCAGGGCCTCGGTGAACCAGTCCTCGACCAGTTGGTTGAACATGACCAGGTATTGGGGGAAGAACACCAGTCCGGCCGGGTCGCAGTGCGAGAAGCGGATGGGCTGCTCGCGCTCGAAGGCATGGCGCTGCGCGATCGCTGGCATGACGGCCCTCACACCCCGATGTAGCGGTGCCACAGCGCCGGGTCGGCCCCGAGCTGCTGCGAATCGCCCTGCCAGACCACCCGGCCGCGCTCGATGATGGTGTGGCGGTCGGCCAGGCGCATCAGACGCTGCACGTATTTGTCGATCACGAGGATGGTCTGCCCCTGGTCACGCAGGGCGGCCAGGCAGCGCCAGATCTCCTCGCGGATCAGTGGGGCCAGGCCCTCGGTGGCTTCGTCGAGCACCAGCAGGCGCGGGTTGGTCATCAAGGCCCGGCCGATGGCCAGCATCTGTTGCTCGCCACCGGAGAGTTGGTTGCCCATGTTGGCGGCACGCTCCTTCAAGCGGGGAAAGAGGGTGTAGACGCGCTCGAGCGTCCACGGGTCCTTCGCGGCGCAGCGGTTGGCCGCAAACGCCAGCAAGTTCTCCTGCACCGTGAGGTTGGGAAAGATCTGCCGGCCCTCGGGCACCACGGCCAGGCCCATGCGCGCGATGCGGTCGGGGTCGCGGCCGTCGATGCGCTCGCCGAGGAAGCGCACCTCCCCCCCTTTTGCACGCACCAGGCCCAGGATCGACCGCACCGTGGTGGTCTTGCCCATGCCGTTGCGGCCCAGCAGCGTGGCCACCTCGCCGGCGGTCATGGACAGATCGATGCCGAAGAGCACCTGGCTGCTGCCGTAGGCGGTCTCCAGGCCGCGGACTTCCAGCAAAGCACTCATGTCCCGATCTCCTCGAGCTCGTCGCCCAGGTAGGCCCGCTTCACCTCGGGGTGCTCGCGGATGGCCTGCGGGCTGCCGCTGGCGATGATGCGACCCGACACCAGGGTGGAGATGCGGTCGGCCAGGCGGAAGACCGCGTCCATGTCGTGCTCCACGAGCAGCACGGTCAGCTCGCGGCGCAGGCTTTGCAGCAGGGCCACCATCTGCTCGGACTCCTCCGGTCCCATGCCGGCCATGGGCTCGTCCAGCAGCAGCAGCTTGGGCCGCGTAGCCACCGCCAGCCCCACCTCGAGCTGGCGCTGCTCGCCATGGGCCAGGGCCCCGGCCAGGGCGCCCAAGCGCGCCCCCAGCCCCACGCGCTGCGCGATGGCGGCAGCCTCCTCGTAACGGGCATGCTCCTCGCGGGCCCGCCGCCACAAGCGCAAGCTCGAGCCCTGCCGGGCCTGCACAGCCAGAGCCAGGTTGTCGAGCACGCTCAGGCGCCTGAAGATGCTGGTGATCTGGTAGGAACGCACCAGGCCGCGCAGCACACGTTCATGCATCGGCAGGTGCGTGATGTCCTGGCCATCGAAGACGATCCGGCCGGCATCGGGCGCCAGCGCGCCCGAGATCTGGTGGATCAGCGTGGTCTTGCCGGCCCCGTTGGGGCCGATCAACGCATGCACCTCGCCGGGCAGCACCTCCAGGCTGGCCTGATCGGTCGCCGTCAGGCCGCCGAAGCGCTTGATCAGGCCCTTGAGTTCGAGCAGCGCCGGTGCGCTCATCGCGACTCCTTCGTGAACAGACCCATCAGGCCCCGCGGAGCCACCAGCACCACGAGCAACAACACCGCCCCAACGCCGAACTGCCAATGGATGGTGTAGCCCAGCGCGATCTCCTCCAGCAGCAGGAAGACCACGGCACCGACGAAGCCGCCGTACAGATGGCCCACCCCACCGAGGATGACCATGATCATCAGCGCCCCGGACTGCTGCCAGCTCATCAGCGCCGGGCTGACGATGCCGCTCTGGTTGGCCATCAGCGCCCCGGCCAAGCCGGCGATGGCCCCGGCCAGCGCGAAGGCGACGAGCTTGTAGCGGTACACAGCAAAGCCGATGGCCGCCATACGAGTCTCGTTCTCGCGCTGGGCCTGCAGCACATGACCGAAACGGGCATTGAGCACTCGCCAGATGAAGAGAAAGCAGGCAGCGAAAAGGGCAAGCACCACGTAGTAGAAGTGCAGGTCGTCGCGCAGGTTCAGTCCCAGGCCCAGCTCGGAGCGCTGCGGCAGCGGCAGGCCGTCCTCGCCGCCGTAGTCGCGCAGCGAGATCATCACGTAGAAGAGCATCTGCGCAAAGGCCAGCGTGATCATGATGAAGTACACGCCGCGCGTGCGCAGACTGATCGCCCCGATCACCAGGGCGAACAGGCCGCCCATCACGGTCGCCAAGGGCCAGGTCACCCAGCCCGAGACCACGCCGTGAACCATCGCAATGCCCACGGTGTAGGCGCCGATGCCCACGAAGGCGGCGTGGCCGAAGCTCACCATGCCGCCGAAGCCGAGGATGAGGTTGAGGCTGGTCGCGGCCAGGGCCAGGATGAGGATGCGGCTGCCCAGGCTGATGTAGAAGGCTTCGTCCAGGGCCTGGGCGACCAGCGGAAACGCCACAAGCACCGCCAGCAGCGGCAGGGCCCAGCGCAGGTGCAGCGGATGGTCGAGCAGCCCCGCGGGCGGCATCGGCGGCACGCTGCGGGAGGGGGGCTGGCTCGCCAGCGGCGCGGTGGTCGTGGTGCCTTGCATCGGTTCGCTCATGGTGTCTTCAGCCTCGCGCCGGGAACAGCCCTTCGGGCTTCCAGAACAGCACCACGGCCATCAGGACGTAGATCAGGATGGAGGCCAGCGCCGGGCCCACGCCGGAGGCCACAGCCGGCCCCAGCAGACCGCCCAGGGCCACAGGCACAAAGGTGCGGCCCACGGTGTCGACCACGCCCACGAGCAGCGAGCCCATCAGCGCGCCGCGCACCGAGCCGATGCCGCCGATCACGATGACCACGAAGGCCAGGATGAGGATGTTCTCGCCCATGCCCACCTGCACGGCCACCAGCGGCCCCAGCAGCCCCCCGGCCACCGCGCACAGCGCCGCGCCGACCCCGAAGACCGCCGTGAAGAGCTTGCGCACGTCCGAGCCCATGGCCAGCGCCATCTCGCGGTTGGAGGCGCCGGCACGCACCTGCATGCCCACCCGCGTGCGGGTGATGAGCAGGAACAGGCCCAGGGCGACGGCCAGCCCCACGCCGATGATGAGCAGGCGGTAGGCCGGGTAGTAGAAGCCGTCCCACAGCTCGACCGGACCGGCCAGCGCCGCCGGCGGGTTCAGCAGGATGGGCTGGGGCCCCCAGATCATGCGCACGGCCTCGTTGCACATGAGCAGGATCGCGAAGGTGCCCAGCACCTGGGAGAGGTGGTCGCGCTGGTACAGGCGCCGCAGGATGCTGAACTCCAGGGCCATGCCGAAGATCGCCGTGCCGACAATGCCCGCGGCCAGCCCCGCGGCAAAGGACCCCGACGCCTGGGCCACGGCCGCGGTGAGGTAGGCCCCCACCATGTAGAGCGAGCCATGGGCCAGGTTGATCATGTCCATGATGCCGAAGACCAGGGTCAGCCCGGCCGCCAGCAGGAAGAGCATGAGTCCGAACTGCAAGCCGTTGAGGGCCTGCTCGAGGATGAGCGTCAGGGTCACGGTCGCGCCTTCGCTTTACTTCATCTTGCAGGCGCCCACGTAGGCGTCGGCGTGGTTCTTGAACACCGTGCCCAGGGTGCGGTTGGTGATGCGGCCCTGGGAGTCCTTGTGCACGATGCGCAGGTAGTAGTCCTGGATGGGGTACTGGTTAGTGTTGAACTTGAAGGCACCGCGCACCGACTTGAAGTTGGCCGCCTGCAGAGCCTTGCGCAGCGCGGCCTTGTCCTCGATTCGGCCCTTCACGTCACGCACGGCGGCATCGATGAGCATGGCCGCGTCGTAGCCCTGCGAGGCATAGAGCGAAGGCAGGCGGCCGTACTCCTTCTGGAAGTCGGCCACGAAGCGCTTGTTCTGCGGGTTGTCCAGGTCGTGGGCCCACTGCGAGGTGTTGAACATGCCGAGCATGGGCTCGCCCACCGCGCGGATCACGTCCTCGTCGGCCGAGAAACCCGGGCCGAACAGGGTGGTGTCCTTGGACATGCCCGAAGCCACGTACTGCTTGATGAAGTTGATGCCCATGCCGCCGGGCAGGAAGATGTACATCGCATCCGGCCGGGCGGCGCGCACCTGCGCCAGTTCGGCCGCGTAGTCGAGCTGGCCCAGACGGGTGTAGATCTCAGAGACCACCTCGCCGCCCTGGTAGAAGCGCTTGAAACCCGTCAGAGCGTCCTTGCCGGCCGGATAGTTGGGTGCCAGCAAGGCCACACGCTTGAAGCCCTTGTCGGCCACCGTCTTGCCCACGGCCTCGTGCAGGTTGTCGTTCTGCCAGGCCACGTTGAAGAAGTAGGGATTGCACTGCTCGCCGGCATACTGCGAAGGGCCGGCGTTGGCGCTGATGTAGAAGGTCTGGTTGTCGAAGATGGGCTGACCCACGGCCAGCATCACGTTGGAGAACACCACGCCGGTCATGAAGTCCACGCGGTCGCGCTTGAGCAGGCGCTCGGTGGTTTGCTTGGCCGCGTCGGGGCTTTGCTGGTCGTCAGCGACGATCACCTCGGCCGGCAGCCCGCCCAGCTTGCCGCCGGTGTGCTTGAGCGCGAGGTTGAACCCGTCGCGGATGTCGATGCCCAGGCCCGCGCCCGGCCCGGACAAGGTGCTGAGAAAACCGATCTTCACCTTGTCGGCCGCCAAGGCGGGGTTGGCCAGCGCGCAAGCCGTCAGCGCAGCGCACACCAGGGTTCGGGGAATCAGGCGCATGGAACGTTCTCCTTGGTTGAGGGATCAGGCCGCCGAGCATGCCCGAGCCGGGCCGTCCAGGGTGAGCGGGTTCATACCGAGCGCAGCTTGAAGCGTTGCAGCTTGCCCGTCTCGGTCCGCGGCAACTGGGTACGGAACTCGATTGCACGCGGATACTTGTAAGGGGCCACGGTGCGCTTGGCAAAGTCCTGCAGTTCGCGCACCATCGCCTCATCCGGCGCATGGCCCTCGCGCAGCACCACGAAGGCCTTGACGATCTGGCCGCGCTGCTCGTCGGGTACGCCGATCACGCCGCATTCGGCCACGGCCGGATGCTGCAGCAGGCAGTCCTCCACCTCGACGGCGGCGATGTTGTAGCCGGCCGAGACGATCAGGTCGTCGGTGCGCGACTGGTAGTGGAAATAGCCGTCCTCATCGACGATGTAGGCATCGCCGGTGAGGTTCCAGCCCTGCTGAACGTACTGGCGCTGGCGCTCGTCGGCCAGGTAGCGGCAACCCGTGGGGCCCTTGACCGCCAGACGGCCCACGGTGCCGGCAGGCACCGGGCGGCCTTCGTCGTCGAGCACGCAGGCACGGTAGCCGGGCACCACGGTGCCGGTGGCCCCGGGGCGGGCATGCGCCTCGTCGGCCGAGATGAAGATGTGCAGCATCTCGGTGGCGCCGATGCCGTCGATCATCTCGATGCCGGTGTGTTCCTTCCACAGCGCCCGGGTGGCCGCCGGCAGGGCCTCCCCAGCCGAGACGCATTTGCGCAGGCTGCCGCCGCGGGGGGCACCGATGCGCAGCTCGCCAGCCTGCGCCGCCATCGCGCGGTAGGAGGTGGGCGCCGTAAAGAGCACGGTCGCGCGAAAACGCGGGATCGCCTCCAGCAGCATCGGCGGGCCGGCCTTTTCCAGCAGCACCGTGGAAGCCCCGATGCTCATCGGGAAGAGCAGCAGACCGCCCAGCCCGAAGGTGAAGGCCAGGGGCGGGCTGCCGATGAAGATGTCGTCGGCCTGGGCCTTGAGCACATGGCGCGGCCAGCAAGCACAGATGGCCATCACGTCGCGGTGGAAGTGCATCGTGCCCTTGGGCACGCCGGTGGTGCCCGAGGTGAAGGCGATCAGGCAGGTGTCGTCCGCGGCGGTGTCGACGTTGTCGAAGAACGGCGATTGACGCGCCATCGCGGCCTCCAGGCCCTGGGACGAATCGTCATGGAAGTAGCGGATCTCGCGCAGCACCGGATGCTGAGCCACCGCCAGCTTCAGCTCCTCGGCCAGTGAGGCGTCGCACAGCGCGTGGCTGACCTGGGCCTTGTCGATGATCTGACCGAGCTCCTTGGCGCGCAACAGCGGCATGGTGGCCACGGCGATGCCGCCGGCCTTCATCACCGCGAACCAGCAGGCGGCCATCATCGGGTTGTTGGGCGCACGCAGCAGCACCCGGTTGCCCGGCACCAGGCCCATGTCCTTCACCAGCACGTGCGCGATGCGGTTGGCCCGCTCCTGCAGATCGGCATAGGTCCAGCGTAACCCGCCAGGGGCCTGCAGGCACAAGCGCCCGCCCTGGCCTTGAGCCACCCAGCGGTCCAGCAGTTCGGTGGCGCAGTTCAGCCGCTGCGGGAAATGCAGTTCGGGCAGCTCAAAGAGAAACTCGGGCTGCCACTGCGGCGGCGGCAGGTGGTCGCGGGCGAAGGTGTCCACATGCGAGGTCCTCGTCGTCATGGCTGCCCCCTTTCCTTCACGTCCTTGAGCAGTTCGCGGGCGATGATGAGCTGCTGCACCTCGGTGGCGCCCTCGTAGATGCGCAGGGCACGGATCTCCCGGTACAAGCGCTCGACCGGCATCTCACTGACCACGCCAAGCCCTCCGAAGATCTGCACGGCCGCGTCGATGACGCTCTGCGCCCCCTCGGTGGCGCACATCTTGGCCATCGCCGCCTCGCGCGTGACGCTGCGGCCCTGGTCGCGCTGCCAGGCCGCCCGGTAGGTGAGCAGGGCTGCACTGTCCACCGTGGCGGCCATCTGGGCCAGCTTGGCCTGGGTGAGCTGGAAGTCGGCCAGGTGCTGGCCAAACAGGCGGCGGGTGGTGGCGCGCTGCAAGGCCTCGTCCAGTGCGCGGCGGGCAAAGCCCAGCGCCGCCGCGGCCACCGAGGTGCGGAAGACGTCGAGCGTGCGCATCGCCAGCTTGAAGCCCTCGCCGGCCGGGCCGATGCGGTGGGCCGACGGCACCCGGCATCCGGTGAATCGAAGCCGGGCCAATGGGTGGGGCGCGATCACATCGATGCGCTCGGCGATCTCGAAACCCGGCGTGCCGGCCTCGACGATGAAGGCCGAGATTCCCCGCGCTGCGGGCGCCTCGCCCGTGCGCGCGAACACCACATAGAAGTCGGCGATGCCGCCATTGGAGATCCAGGTCTTCTCGCCGTCGAGGACGTAGTCGCCGCCCTCTTGCCGCGCGGCGCAGGCCATCGCCGCCACATCCGAGCCGGCCTCGGGTTCGGACAAGGCAAAGGCCGCGATGGCCTCGCCGCGTGCCACACGCGGCAGCCAGGCAGCGCGCTGCTCGGGGCTGCCGCCCAGGCTGATCGCCCCGGAGCCCAGGCCTTGCATCGCAAACGCAAAGTCGGCCAGACCCGAATGACGCGCCAGGGTCTCGCGGATCAGGCAGATCGCGCGGGTGTCGATGGCTTCGCCCGCGCCGCCGTGGGCGGTGCCGGCCACCGCATGGCGCAGCCAGCCGCCTTGCCCCAGCGAGCGCACCAGGACGCGACAGGCCGCATCGACGTCGTGACCGTGGGCCTGTGGCACGTGTTCGCGCGCCCAGGCCTCGAGCGCCCTTGCCAGCTCCCGGTGATGCGGCTCGAAGAAGGGCCAGTCCAGGTAGGCGGTATCGGCCATCTCAGTTCCCCTGGAACACCGGACGCTGCTTGGCCACGAAGGCCTCGTAGGCGCGGCGGAAGTCCTCGGTGAGCATGCAGATCGCCTGGGCCTGAGCCTCGGCCTCGATGGCCTGGTCCACCCCCATGTTCCACTCCTGGTGCAGCATGGTCTTGGTGATGCCATTGGCAAAGCTCGGGCCGGCGGCGATCTCGCGGGCCCATTGCAAGGCCTCGTCCACCACGGCCTCGGGCGCGCACAGGCGGTTGAAGAAGCCCCATTGCAAGCCCTCCTCGCCGCCCATGGACCGGCCGGTGTAGAGCAGCTCGCTCGCACGCCCCTGACCGATGATGCGCGGCAACATCGCGCAGGCCCCCATGTCGCAGCCGGCCAGGCCCACGCGGTTGAAGAGGAAGGCCGTTTTGGTGCGAACGGTGCCCAGACGCAGGTCGCTGGCCATGGCCAGGATGGCCCCGGCGCCGGCACACACCCCGTCCACCGCCGCGACGATCGGCTGCGGACAGGCCCGCATCGCCTTGACGACATCGCCGGTCATGCGCGTGAACATCAACAGCTCGGGGGCCTTGAGCTGCACCAGCGCTCCGATGATCTCGTGCACGTCGCCGCCCGAGCAGAAATTGCCCCCCGCACCCGAGAGCACCACCGCCTTGACGTCCACCGCATGCTGCAGGGCACGGAAGAGGTCGCGCAGCTCGGCATAGGAATCGAAGGTGAGCGGGTTCTTGCGTTCCGGGCGGCTCAGGGTGATGTGGGCCACGCCGTTGTCGCACTGCCACAGGAAGTGGCGCGCAGCATAGCCCGAGAGTTCACGCCGGTTGCCGGCGGCCAGGGCCGGGTCCAGGCCGGTGGGGGTGGAAGGAGCGCTCATGCAACCTCGCTGGAGGGGGATGAAGACGGGGGTTCGGCCTGACGTGCGGCCATGTGCACGCGCAACTGGCCCAGCAGTTCGTACAGGGCTTTGCGGTCAGCCGCACGCAGGTCGGAGAAGAACTCGATGACCCAGGCCTCGTGTTCGGCGGCGATGCGCTCGAAGACCCGGCGGCCTTCGGCGGTGAGTCGCAGCAGGAAGGCGCGCCGGTCGTCGGGCGCAGGCTCACGCGCCACGAGCCCCTCTTTTTCCAGCTCGTCGGTCAGGCCGGTGATGCTGCCGCCGGTCACCATCAGGTAGCGTGACAGGGCATTCATGCGCAGGCCTTCCGGATGCCGGTGCAGTTGCGCCAAGTAGTCGAAGCGCGACAGCGTGATGCCAAAACGCGCGCGCAGGCGTTTGCGGATCTCGGTCTCGATCTGCGTGCTGCAGGCCAGCAGGCGCAGCCACAGCTTGAGCGCCATGTGGTCGTCCGAGGCCGCGCGGGCCTCCAGGCCGATGCTGTGTTCGTCCAGGCCGGGCACGAGACGGAGTCTGGAGCCGCGTTTCACATGACCTCCCCGCCGCTGACCGAGATCGCCTGCCCCGTCACCGCCGAGGCGGCCTCGCCGCACAACCAGGCCACGGCATCGGCCACCTCCTCGGGCTGCACCAGCCGGCCCTGGGGGTTGCCGGCCGCCAGCTCGGCACGCGCCTGGGCCGGGCTGCGTCCGGTCTTGGCGACGATGCCCTCGATGCTTTGGCGCAGCAGGTCGGTCTCGGTATAGCCCGGGCACACGGCATTGACCGTGACGCCCTTGCGGGCCAGCTCCAGCGCCAGCGCGCGCGTCAGGCCCACTACGCCGTGCTTGGCCGCGGTGTAGGCGGTGACGTAGGCGTAGCCGCGCAGACCGGCCGTGCTGGCGACGTTGACGATGCGCCCCCATCCGGCGTCCAGCAGATCGGGCAGCGCAGCGCGGGTGCACAGGTAGGTGCCGGTGAGGTTGACATCCAGCATGCGCTGCCACAGCCCCATGTCCGTCTTCGCCAACGGCGCGCTCTCGGCCTGGCCGGCGTTGTTGACGAGAATCGCCACCGGGCCCGACAGCTCGCGCGAGCGGGCAAAGGCCCGGGCCACCGATGTTTCGTCGGCCACGTCCACGGTCGCCACGGCATGGCCGTGGCCCGGCAGTTGCGCGCACAAGGCCTCCAAGGCTTGCGCCGTGCGGCCCATCAGCGTGAGGCGGTGGCCTTGCGCGGCCAGGCGGCGCGCAATGGCCGCGCCGATGCCTCGACCGGCACCGGTGACCACGGCATGTCGTGCGGTGACCATGCTCAGACCCCGAGGGCCCGGTTGGCCTGCTCGGCGGCGGCCAGGCTGCCCGACATCGCCCTCTCGCGCTCGAGGTTGCGCTCGAGCTGGCTCTTGGCCGACAGGTACTGCACCGGCCAGTCCACGTCGCCATAACCGAGTCGGGCGGCCTCCAGCAGCGTCCACGACGGGTTGGCCAGGTGCGGGCGCGCGATCGCGCACAGATCGGCCCGGCCCGCGGCGATGATGCTGTTGACCTGGTCGGCATCGGTGATGGCCCCGACCGCAATCGTGGCGATGCCCGCCTCGTTGCGCACGCGGTCGGCAAAAGGTGTCTGGTACATGCGGCCGTAGACCGGCTTCTGGTGGGGGCTGACCTGACCCGAGGAACAGTCGATCAGGTCGGCCCCGGCCGCCTTGAAGGCACGGCCGATGGCCACCGCGTCGTCCGGTGTGATGCCGCCCTCCACCCAGTCGTGCGCGGAGATGCGCACCGACATCGGGCGATCCTGTGGCCACACCTCGCGCAGCGCGGTGAACACCTCCAGCGGGTAGCGCAGCCGGTTGGCGAGGGATCCGCCGTAGTCATCGGTGCGCCTGTTGGTCAGCGGCGAGATGAAGCTCGACAGCAGATAACCGTGGGCGCAGTGCAGCTCCAGCCAGTCGAAACCGGCCTGCGCCGCACGCCGGGCCGCTGCCACGAAGTCCTCGCGCACGCGATCCATGTCCTGGCGGGTCATGGCACGCGGCACTGGCCCGTCGTCCAGATAGGGCACCGCCGAGGCGGAGATGAGCGGCCAGTTGCCCGAGCGCAGCGGCCGGTCGGCCCCCTCGTCCTGCCAGGGCGCGTTCGTGGAGCCCTTGGCACCCGCGTGGCCGAGCTGCATGCCGATCCTGGCCTCGGTGTGGGTATGCACGTAATCGACGATGCGCTTCCAGGCCTCGCGCTGGGCGTCGTTCCACAGGCCGGGACAGGCCGGGGTGATGCGCGCGTCGGGCGAGACGCAGGTCATCTCGGCAAACACCAGGGCGGCCCCGCCCATCGCCCGCGCCCCCAGGTGCACCAGGTGATAGTCGCCCGGCACGCCGTCGGTGGCGGAGTACTGCGCCATCGGCGAGACGACGACGCGGTTCTTCAGCGTCACCCCGCGCACCGTGAACGGCGTGAACATCGGCGGCACCGGCGCACGCACACCCTGGCGACGCACACCGGCGCGCTCGGCCAGCCAGTCCTCGAAGCGTTCCACATAGACCTTGTCGCGCAGGCGCAGGTTCTCATGGCTGATGCGCTGGCTGCGCGTCAGCAGCGAATAGGCGAACTGCTCGGGGGGCAGGTGCACATAGCGCGAGACGTTCTCGAACCACTCGGTGGAGTTGCGTGCGGCGTTCTGGATGCGCAGCACCTCGACGCTGCGCACCGCCTCGTAGTCGCGCAAGGCGGCGGCCAAGTCGCCCGGGCGGCGCCGGATGCTGCGCGTCAGCTCGATCGCGTCCTCCAGCGCCAGCTTGGTCCCCGAGCCGATCGAGAAGTGGGCCGTGTGGGCCGCATCGCCCATCAGCACCACCGGGGCGCGGCCGTTGTGATGCACCCAGGTCTTGCACACCACGCGCGGGAACTTGATCCACTGGGCCGAGCCGCGCAGGTGGGCGGCGTTGGACATCAGCTTGTGGCCGTCGAGGTACTTCGCAAAGAGCCGCTCGCAAAAGGCGATGGACTCCTCCTTCTCCATCTTGTCCAGACCCGCCTTGAGCCAGACCTCCTCGGGCGTCTCGACGATGAAGGTGGAGGTGTCGGTGTCGTAGCGGTAGGCATGTGCCTGAAACCAGCCGTGCTCGGTCTCCTCGAACGCGAAGGTGAACGCCTCGAAAAGCTTGTGCGTGCCCAGCCACACGAAGCGGCAGCGACGCACGTCGATGTCGGGCTGGAAGGTGGCCGCGTACTTGCTGCGGATGCGGCTGTTCAGGCCGTCGCTAGCGATGATCAGGTCGGCATCGGGGAAGTCCTCATCGCTGCCCACCTCGGTCTCGAACACCAGCTTCACCCCCAGGGCCTCACAGCGGGCCTGCAGGATGTTGAGCAGGCGCTTGCGCCCGATCCCGCAAAAGCCGTGACCGCCGGAACGGATCGTGCGCCCGCGGATGTGCACGTCGATGTCGTCCCAGTGATTGAAGGCATCGAGGATCTGCGAGGCCGTCTCGGGGTCGGCCTGCTGCAGATTGCCCAGCGTCTGGTCCGAGAACACCACGCCCCAGCCGAAGGTGTCGTAGGGACGGTTGCGCTCGACCACCGTGATGTCATGGGACGGGTCGGCGCGCTTCATCAGCAACGCGAAGTACAGGCCCGCCGGGCCGCCTCCGATGCACACGATCTTCATGCCCGTGATCTCAGGGGTTGGCGATGCAATTAATTTAGAACTCAAGTATTTGGAGGTCAAGCAATTCACTCCTGGGGCCAACCCCACCCGGGTTTCCACTGAGGCACCGCGGCCCTTCCGGGTGTCCCTGGGTTTGGGTCACAATTGACGTTTACGTCAACGTCACTTCACCCCTCACCCGCACAAGGAGCACATTCATGGACATCAAGGGCAAGGTCTTCATCGTCACGGGCGGCGCCTCGGGCCTGGGCGAAGGAGCGGCGCGCATGCTGTCGCGCGAGGGCGGCAAGGTCGTGATCGCCGATCTGCAAGCCGACAAGGGCGAGGCCGTGGCCCAGGACATTGGCGGCGTGTTCGTGAAATGCGACGTGGCCAGCGAGGACGATGGCAAGGCGGTGATCGCCCAGGCCGTCTCGCTGGGCAAGCTGGTGGGCCTGGTCAACTGCGCAGGCATTGCCCCGGCCGTCAAGACCGTCGGCAAGGACGGGGCACACCCGCTGGCGGTGTTCACCAAGACGATCACAGTCAACCTGATCGGCAGCTTCAACATGATCCGCCTGGCGGCCGAAGCCATGTGCAAGAACGAACCCGAGCCCACCGGCGAGCGCGGCGTGCTGATCTCCACCGCCTCGGTGGCCGCCTATGACGGCCAGATCGGCCAGGCAGCCTACGCCGCCTCCAAGGGGGGTGTGGTGGGCATGACGCTGCCGATCGCCCGCGACCTGGCGCGCAACGGCATCCGCAACATGACCATTGCCCCGGGCATCTTCGGCACGCCCATGCTGTTCGGCATGCCCAAGGAGGTGCAGGACGCCCTGGCCGCCAGCGTGCCCTTCCCCAGCCGCCTGGGCACCCCCGAAGACTACGCCAAGCTCGTGCACCAGATCATCACCAACGAGATGCTCAACGGCGAGGTGATCCGCCTGGACGGGGCCATCCGCCTGGCGCCGCGCTGAGCCCCGCGATGCGGTGCCGCGCGGCCATTGCCGCCTGGCTGGCCCTGCTGCTGGGCTGCGCGGCGGCGCCCGTACCGGACGTCGTCCGGCCCCACCAGCCCGAGGCGGCCACCGGCCTGAGCCAGCGCTCGGCCGTGCTCGTGCGCGAGCAGGCGGTGGCCGCGGCGCACCCGCTGGCCGCCGAGGCGGGCTGGCGCATGCTGCGCGCCGGCGGCACGGCCGTGGATGCCGCCATCGCGGCCCAACTGGTCCTCACCCTCGTCGAACCCCAGTCCAGCGGCATCGGCGGCGGCGCCTTCTTGCTGCACTGGGACGGCCGGCGGCTCGACGCCTGGGACGGCCGCGAGACCGCGCCGGCGGCCGCCGACGAACGCCTTTTCCTCGATGCCCAGGGCCGCCCCTTGCCCTTTCGCGAGGCCGTCGTCGGCGGCCTGTCGGTGGGCACGCCCGGCGTGATGCGCTTGTTGGAGGCCGCACACCGCGCGCACGGCCGCCTGCCCTGGGCCCAGCTCTTCGAACCCGCCATCGCGTGGGCCGACGAAGGTTTTCCGGTCGGCGTTCGCCTGCACGCCTTGCTGCGATCCGATGAATCCCTGCGGCGCGACCCGGCCGCCGCCGCGTATTTCTACGGTCCCGACGGTCAACCCCATCCCGTGGGCCACCGGCTGCGCAACCCGGCCTTGGCGGCCATCTTGCGCACGCTGGCCCGCGAGGGGGCCGACGCCTTCTACCGCGGCCCGATCGCGCGCAGCATCGTTGCCAAGGTGCGCAGCCACCCCACCCGGCCCGGGCGCCTGAGCGAAGCCGACCTTGCCGCCTACCAGCCGCGACGGCGCGAGGCGCTGTGCAGCCCGTGGCGCAGCTGGCGCCTGTGCGGCTTCCCCCCGCCCTCGTCCGGCCACCTGGCCATCGCCCAGATCCTGGGCCTGCTCGAGCACGCTGCCCCGCCCGGCCCGGCGCGGGTGGCGGGGCTGCCCGGCCCCGACTTCCTGCATGCCTACGCCGAAGCCTCCCGGCTGGCCTTCGCCGACCGTGCCCAGTACGTGGCCGACCCCGATTTCGTCGCGCCCCCGGCGGGCCACTGGCCCAGCCTGATTTCACCGGCCTATCTGGCCGAGCGCGCCCGGCTGATCGGCCCCCGCGCGATGCCGCGCGCCCTGCCCGGACGCCCCGGCGGTCAGCCCAGCGCCTGGGCGACTCAGCCTGAGGCGCCCGAGCGCGGCACCTCGCATCTGTCGGCCATCGATCGCGAGGGCCGCGCCGTGGCGCTGACCACGACGATCGAGGACGCCTTCGGTGCCCGGCTCCTCGTCGACGGCGGCACCGGTTTGCCCGGCGGCTTCCTGCTCAACAACCAGCTCACCGACTTCGCCTTCGTGCCCACCGATGCCGACGGCCGCCCCGTAGCCAACCGCGTCGAACCCGGCAAGCGTCCCCGCTCGTCGATGAGCCCCACCCTGGTCTTCGACCGCACCAGCGGCGAGCTCGTGCTCAACGTCGGCTCGCCGGGCGGTTCGCTGATCATCCATTACACCGCCAAGGCCCTGCTGGGCACCCTGGCCTGGGGCCTGGATGCGCAACAAGCCCTGGACCTGCCGAACTTCGGCACCACCGGCGGCCCGCTGCTGCTGGAGGAAGGACGCTTTCCCCCCGGCACGCTGGAGGCGCTGCGCCGGCGCGGGCACACGGTGCGCGAGGCGCCCATGACCAGCGGCGCCCAGGCCCTGCAGCGCCACCCCCGCGGCTGGCTGGGCAGCGCCGATCCGCGCCGCGAAGGCGCGGTGCGCGGCGAGTGAATCCTCAACGGCTCGCCACCGGCCGCCCCTGCGCGGCCAGGGCGCGGATCTGCGCGGCCGCTGCATCCAGCGCCTCGCGCGGTGCGCGACCCGCGTTGATCTCGCGCAGCGCGGCAGACAGGTGCTGCCAGAACCAGGTCATCTCGCTGTTGCTGGGCATGGGCCGGCCCGCGTAGATCGCCTCCATCGAGGCACGCACCCGGGCATCGGCATACAGGCGCCAGAACATGCGGCGCGAAGCCGGCACCCCCAGGGGCTTGTCGGCGTTGATGGCCTGCAGGCTCTCGGGCCGCAGCAAATGGTTCTCGATGAAGTCGATCGCCCACGCGCGATGCGGCGTGCCCTCGACCACCATCGCCCCCAGCACCCCGACAAAGGGCCTGGCCGGCTTGCCGCCCAGCGTGGGCAGCGGGGCCACCCCGAAATCGATACCGGCCGCAGCCAGCCCCTCCCAGGCCCAGGGGCCGGTGATCCACATCGCCTGCTGGCCGTCGCGCATGTCAGCCTCGGCCTCCGAGTAGCTCAAGCCGCCCTGCGGGATCACGCCGGCGGCCATCAGTTGCTGCAGGTACTGCCCGGCCCGCACCGCGCCGGGATGGTTGATGCCCGTGTCGCGCGGCTCGTAGCTGCCGTCCAAGCGGCGCTGGAACACATAAGCCCCGCCGGCGGCCATCAGCGGCCAGGTGAAATACGGGCTGCCGGTCTCCCAGCCCAGGGCCCGGATGCCCTTGGGCTTGAGTTTCTCGTGCAGGGTCAGCACCTCCTCGAAGCTCGACGGCGGCTGGCCGACCAAAGCCTTGTTGTAAACCAGGGCCACAGCCTCCACCGACAAGGGATAGCCCCACAGCTTCCCGCCCTGGGTGAAGCCGTCCCAGGCCACCTGCACGATGTCGCTGCGCACGCTCTCGCCCGGCTGCACCGGCGCGATCCAGCCGCGCTGGATCCAGTCGCCAATGCGGTCATGGGGCCAGATCCAGATGTCCGGCCCGGCCGCACCGCCCTCCTTCATCACCGCCTCGAAACGATCGACGGCCTGCTCGAAATGCTGCACCACCACCTTGCGCCCGGTGCGCTGGGCATAGGCCTGCGCCACGCGGCGCAAGCCCTCGTGGCCCTTGTCGGCATTGATCCAGACCGTGAGCGGGTCCTCGGCGGTGCGGGCACGCGCCGGGAGCGGCCACGGCCCTGCCAAACCACAGGCCCCCAGGTGTAGAAGTTTGACTACATTTCTCCGATCTCTGCGCATGCCACCTCCTCGGAATCCAGCGTTCCAGGCGGCGCAGTCTATGGGCGGAAAAATCTCTGAAAATCGGGGTTCTCCCGCGGCACGGAGGGCGAGCGGCCACGGCTTGCGCGTACGAGACCTTGACGAACTACAGAAGAAGTATTTTTACTACATCTTTGTCGACGCGACGCTCGATGCGCAAAGCGCGATCTGCCCCCCCCTGCGGGCGGTAGACTCCCGGCGTGATCCCTCCCGGCTTCAAACAGGACCTGCTCGCCCGCCTCGACATCGTCGAGATCGTGGGCCGTCACGTCCAGCTCAAGAAGGCCGGCATCCACTTCAAGGGCCTGTGCCCCTTCCACGGCGAAAAGACGCCGAGCTTCATCGTCAGCCCCTCGCGTCAGACCTATCACTGCTTTGGCTGCGGCGCGCACGGCAACGCCATCGACTTCCTGATGGAACACGACGGCCTGGGCTTCATCGATGCGGTGCGCGAGCTGGCCCAGCAAGCGGGCTTGGCCGTGCCCGAAGACGACAGCAGCCCCGAGGAGCGCGCACAGGCTCAGCAGCAGCGCGAACGCCAGCACACGCTCACCGAGGTGCTGGAGCGCGCGGCCGCCCATTACCGCAAGCAGCTCAAAGCCAGCCCACGCGCCATCGACTACCTCAAGCGGCGCGGCCTGACCGGCGAGATCGCCGCACGCTTCGCCCTGGGCTATGCGCCCGAGGGCTGGCGCACGCTGGCCAGCGCCTTCCCCCGTTACGACGACCCGCTACTCGAAGAAAGCGGCCTGGTGATCGTGCAGGGCGAGGGCGACGAGGCCCGCCGCTACGACCGCTTCCGCGACCGCGTGATGTTTCCGATCCGCAGCGTGCGCGGCGAGGTCATCGGCTTCGGCGGACGGGTGATCGACCAGGGCGAACCGAAATACCTGAATTCCCCGGAGACCCCGGTGTTCGTCAAGGGCCGCGAGCTCTACGGCCTGTACGAGGCCCGCCAGGCGCTGCGCCAGCTCGGCTACGCCCTCGTGGTGGAGGGCTACATGGACGTGGTCGCCCTGGCCCAACTGGGCTTTCCCAACGCCGTGGCCACGCTGGGCACGGCCTGCACGGCCGAACATGTCCACAAGCTCCTGCGCTTCACCGACACCGTGGTCTTCAGTTTCGACGGCGATGCCGCCGGCCGTCGTGCGGCCACCCGGGCACTGGAGGCGGCCCTGCCCCACGCCACCGACACCCGCACGATCAAATTCCTCTTCCTGCCGCCCGAGCACGACCCCGATTCCTACATACGCGAGCATGGACGTGAGGCCTTCGCCTTGTGCGTGGCGCAGGCCGTGCCGCTGTCGCGGCAGATCCTGGACACCGCCCGCGAAGGCCTGGACCTGGGCAGCGCGGAAGGCCGGGCCCACATGCTGGCCGCCGCCAAACCCCTGTGGAACGCCCTGCCCGAGGGCGTGCTCAAGCAGCAGATCCTGTCCGACCTGGCCCAGGCCGGCGGCCTCCACCCACCCGACCTGCTCGCGCTGTGGCAGGGCCGCCCCCCAGCGCCGGGGCGCGGCGGCGACGGCCCGGGGCGCCGCACCGGCTGGCGCTCGCGCGAGGAACCGCCCCGTCCCAGCGGCCCGCGTAAGGCCCCGCCGGGGCCGGCCGAGCAGGCGGTGCGTCTGCTATGGCTGCACAGCCCCTGGTGGGACCGCCTCACCGGCGAAGACCACGAGCTGCTGCATGCCCTGCCCGCCCCACTGGGCCCGCTGTGCGCCTGGCTTGAACGCCACCTGGCCGAGCACGGCCCGCAACCCTGGTCGGCCCTGGACGAGGCGCTGTCGGGCCACCCCCTGCACGAGGCGGCGCGCCGGCTGGCCGGAACCATCCACCCGGACGACAACCTCGGCTTTTCGGACCTGCGCGCCCTGCTCGACCGCCTGATCATCGAGCGCCTCAAGGCCGAGGAGACACGGCTGATCGAACATGCTGCCCGCGATCCGGCCGCACTGCAGCACTATCGCGAGGTCCACGAGCGCCGCCGCCGCCTCGAGGCCGCGCGTGCGGCCGAGGCCGGCTCCTGACCCACCCCTCGGACCGGCCGCGTCCGGCACCAGGGTCTTTGACGGATGGACCCGTGTCGACGATAATGCTAGGTTTATTGATGCGGCAAGAGTGACAGCAGATCCTGGGGGCCCCGGCCACCCGCGACACGGGTTCCATATCCAGGCCACCCCGACCCCGCCAGGTCTGCCATCCATCCCCGTTCACGCCAGCTTGCCCTCTTGAGTCGACACCTGCCGGCCTTATCTAGGTCTTGCGGTGTCGACCGGTTTCGTTCGTGCATCGCCTGCGTGTCGCCCCGGCCCTTGCGGCCCGCGCCCGGCTGCTGCACCGGCCGAGGCCACCCGCCCCAGACCATCCGAGGAAACGCATGACCGCCAAGAAAAGTGCCAGCTCCAAGGCGTCCGCTCCCAAAGCCGCCGCTGCCGAAACCGCTGCCGACAAGAAAAAGACCGCCAAGGCTGCGGCCGTGACGGAGGCCCCGGCCAAGGCCGCCACGTCCGCGAAATCGGGCGGCACCCGTGCCGCCAAGACCGGCGCGGCTGCGGAAAGCGCCTCCAAGGCCCGGCGGGGCCGCAAGCCCAAGGCCGAGACCACCTCGGCCAAGAAGGGCCGTGCCGATCTCGATGCGGACGAGGATTTCACCGACATCGACGCCGAGCTCGAGGCCGAGATCGAGCCGGAGGTCGAAGCCATCGAAGAAGGCGACGACAAGCCCAAGGCCAAGCCGCTGCGCATGAAAGTCAGCCGCGCCAAGGAGCGCGCGCTGATGCGTGAGTTCGGGCTGGACGAGACCACCCTGACCGAGGAAGAGGTCAACAAGCGCCGCACCGAGCTCAAGACCCTCATCAAAATGGGCAAGACGCGGGGCTTTCTGACCCACGCGGAGATCAACGACCACCTGCCCGAGAAGCTCGTCGAGACTGAGATCATGGACGCCATCGTGTCCATGCTCAACGACATGGGCATCGCCGTCTACGAACAGGCGCCCGACGCCGCCACGCTGCTGATCGCCGGCGGCACCACCACCACCGCCACCGAGGAAGAGGCCGAGGAGGAAGCCGAGGCCGCGCTGTCCACGGTGGACAGCGAGTTCGGCCGCACCACCGACCCGGTGCGCATGTACATGCGCGAGATGGGCTCCGTCGAGCTGCTCACCCGTGAGGGCGAGATCGAGATCGCCAAGCGCATCGAGAAGGGCCTGCAGGACATGATGCTGGCCATCTCCGCCTCGCCCACCACGATCGCCGAGATCCTCTCGCTGGGCGACAAGATCGCCGCCGGCGAGCTGCAGATCTCCGAGGTGGTCGACGGCTTCGTCTCCGACGACGAGGCCGACGACTACGTCGCCGAGGAGGACTTCGACGAGTTCGACGAGGACGACGACGACGATGGCAACGGCGGCTCCAAGGCGCTGACCAAGAAGCTCGAAGAACTCAAGACCGCGGCGCTGGAGAAGTTCGCCAAGCTGCGGATCGAGTTCGACAAGATGCGCCGCGCCTACGAGAAGGACGGCTACAAGTCGCCGGCCTACAACAAGGCCCAGCAGGCCATCTCCAACGAGTTGATGACCATCCGCTTCACGGTCAAGACGATCGAGAAGCTGTGCGACATCCTGCGCTCGCAGGTCGACGACGTGCGCCGCTACGAGCGCGAGATCCGCAAGATTGTGGTCGACAAGTGCGGCATGCCGCAGGAGCACTTCATCAAGACCTTCCCGGCCAACGTGCTCAACCTCAAGTGGGGCGAGAAGGAGGCCGCTGCCGGCAAGCCTTACAGCGCGGTGCTTGCACGCAACCTGCCGGCCGTGCAGGAGCTGCAGCAAAAGCTCATCGACATCCAGGCCCGCGCCGTCGTGCCGCTGGAAGATCTCAAGGAGATCAACAAGCGCATGAACGAAGGCGAGGCAGCCTCGCGCGAAGCCAAGCGCGAGATGATCGAGGCCAACCTGCGTCTGGTGATCTCGATCGCCAAGAAGTACACCAACCGCGGCTTGCAGTTCCTCGACCTCATCCAGGAAGGCAACATCGGCCTGATGAAGGCGGTGGACAAGTTCGAGTACCGCCGCGGCTACAAGTTCTCGACCTACGCCACCTGGTGGATCCGCCAGGCCATCACCCGCTCGATCGCCGACCAGGCGCGCACCATCCGCATCCCGGTGCACATGATCGAGACCATCAACAAGATGAACCGCATCTCGCGCCAGCACTTGCAGGAGTTCGGCTTCGAGCCCGATGCGCCGACGCTGGCCGAGAAGATGGAGATGCCCGAGGACAAGATCCGCAAGATCATGAAGATCGCCAAGGAGCCGATCTCGATGGAAACCCCCATCGGCGACGACGACGACTCCCACCTGGGCGACTTCATCGAGGACACCAACAACACCGCGCCCGTGGATGCCGCCATGCAGGCCGGCCTGCGCGAGGTGGTCAAGGACATCCTCGACAGCCTCACCCCGCGCGAGGCCAAGGTGCTGCGCATGCGCTTCGGCATCGAGATGAGCACCGACCACACGCTCGAGGAGGTGGGCAAGCAGTTCGACGTGACACGCGAGCGCATCCGCCAAATCGAGGCCAAGGCCATCCGCAAACTCAAACACCCCAGCCGCTCTGACAAGCTGAGGACGTATCTCGACAATCTTTGATTGGCGAGAGACGTCTCACCACAGGTGGCGGGACTCGCGCAGCGAGCCCCCTCGGCTTGCGCCATCAGGCACAAGCTGAGGACGTCTCTCGACAATCTTTGATGGGCGACAGACGTGCCACCGCAGGTGGCCCCGCGATGGTTTTGCATGAAAGCAACGGCCCCGCCCCGGTACGGTGCCGTTTCCGTTCCGGTGGTCCGCAGGCAGCAGCTACACTGCATGTGAGATTTCTCACAGCCCGTCGATGCCCTCTTCCAGCGAGCGTACCGTCCTGTTTGCCGATCTGCGCGGCAGCACCTCGCTCTACGAATCCCTCGGCAATTCCCAGGCTGCCGAGATCGTCACCCGCACCATCGGCATGCTCAGCCAGGTGGTGCGCCAGCGCGGCGGCACGGTAGTCAAGACGCTGGGTGACGGTGTGATGGCCGTCTTCGACAGGCCGGCTCGCAGCCTGCGCGCGGCCTGCGAGATGCAGGAAGCCATCGCCCGCATCATGTCCGATGCCCACACGGGCGCCGCGTCTCTGAAACTGCGCGTGGCTCTGGCCCACGGAGAGATCGTCGATGTGGCCGGCGACTGTTTCGGCGACGCCGTCAACGTGGCGGCCCGGCTGCTCGAGCATGCCGGCGACAACGAAGTGCTGGTCACCGACGCCGTGCACGAGCAGCTCGGCCGCCTGGATCGCCAGCGTTTGCGCAGCCTGGAGCGGCTGCATCTGCGCGGCCGGGCCGAGCCCTGCCGGGTCTTCGTGCTGGAGACCTGGGCCGACGATGCTCCGGTTTCCACGCTGTTCTCGGATTTCACCGACACCCCTTCGGCCGACTGCTTGCGCCTGACGGTGGGAGGCGTGCACCAGGTCTACACCCCTCAGCAGACCCCCGTGGTGCTGGGCCGCAGCCCCGAGTCCACGCTGTGCATCGACGACACCCGCGTCTCGCGCCTGCATGCGCGCATCGAATGGCACGGCGGCAACTTCCATCTCGACGACCAGAGCAGCAACGGCAGCTACGTGCGCTTTGCCAACGAGGCCGAGACCGTGGTGCTGCGCCGCGGCCGCTGCATGCTGCACGGCCATGGCGTGATCGGACTGGGGGCACCCCCCGGCGACCCCAAAGCCGCCTGCCTGCACTTCGAGGTCTTCAGTGTCGGGCCCTGAGGCGCGCCCCCGCACCGCCCCTCAGGCGCCCAGCCGATCCGCCAGTTCCCCCAGATGGCGCACCACATGGTGGGTGCCGTCCGGTGCCCCGTCGGTCTCGGCGTGGATGTCGGGGCGGGCCATCCAGGCGGCCTGCAGCCCCGCATCGAGGGCCCCCCGCACGTCCAGGCACGGGTCGTCGCCGACATGCAGCACCTGAGCGGGCTGCGCCCCGGCACGACGACAGGCCTCCATGAAGATGGCCGCATGGGGCTTGCCCACGCCGAAGCTGCGTGCGCTGACCACGCCGCGGAACCAGCGGTCCAGCCCGATGATCTGGAGGTCGGCGTTGCCATTGGTCAGCGCCACCAGCGGGAAGCGCGCCGCCAGGCGTTCGAGCGCCGGCACCACGTCGTCATAGATCTCGACCCGGTGCCGCCAGGACAGGAAGGTTTCGAAGGCCGGCTGCGCGAGGCCCACATCGTCGCCGGCCAGGGCGAGCGCACGCCGAAGGCTCTCCAGGCGGATGGCGCTGAGATCGTGGGCCCAGTGCGGGTGGGTGCGGGCCACCTCGTCGCGCAGCGCCCGCAAACCGGCGGTGTCAAAACGCCCGGCCGTGGCCGGCGCATGCCGCCGCAGCCAGGCATGCAGTTGCGCCTCAGCCCGCTCGATGGCGGGCCACACGGGCCACAGGGTGTCGTCCAGGTCGAGCGTGAGGGCCAAGGGAGGCACGGCGGGTTGCGCAAAGTACGTCACCCCCACACAGTAACGCATTCGTCAAGGACTGCCACCAACCTGGGGCCATCCCGCAGTCCGATCGCGCAGATCGCGCCACCACTTCCCCTGTAGTGCCCGGCGGACTTCTGCCATCCCCATCCTTCACCCGGACACCATGTCCTGCCCGAGCGTCGCCGGCCTCAGCCTGCTCATCGCCAAGCGCCTGATCGATGCCCAGGTGCGGGCCGACATCGAGCGTGTGGCGCCCCGGCCGGGCGTGACCGTCTGAGCCCCACCCTCCACAGGGGCGACCCCGCCCGGCGGTGGTGGGGTCGGCGCGGCTCGGGAATAATCCAGGGCCCACAAGGAGCCCCACCCCGATGCGCTTCGCCCCCGAACCGGCCCATGCCCACGGCCGCGAGACCACCACTGGCGTGTTGCTGTGCAACCTCGGCACCCCCGACGCCCCCACCGCGCCGGCGCTGCGCCGCTACCTGGCCGAATTCCTGAGCGACCCGCGCGTGGTCGAGATCCCCCGCTGGCTGTGGAAGCCCATTCTGCACGGCATCGTCCTGCGCGTGCGCCCGTCCAAGTCTGCCGCCAAATACAAAAGCATCTGGACCGAGGAAGGCTCCCCGCTGCGCGTGTGGACCGAACGCCAGGCCAAGCTTGTGCAAGGCTACCTGGGCGAACGCGGCCACCGCGTGAAGGTGGCCGCTGCGATGCGCTACGGCCAGCCCTCCATTGCCACGCAACTGGATGCCCTGAAGGCCGCCGGGGCCACACGGGTGCTCGTGTTGCCCCTGTACCCCCAGTACTCGGGCACCACCACGGCCAGTGTGATCGACGCGGTGGGCGCCTGGGCGGCGCACACGCGCGCCGTGCCCGAGTTGCGCTTCGTGAACCGCTACCCCGACCATCCTGGATACATCGAGGCCCTGGCCCGGCGCATCGGCCAGCACTGGAGGGACCACGGCCGGCCCGACCGGCTGGTGCTCAGCTTCCACGGCGTGCCACAACGCACCCTCGAGCTGGGCGACCCCTACCACTGCGAGTGCCACAAGACCGCCCGCCTCGTGGCCGAGCGTCTGGGCCTGCGTCCTGAGCACTACCGGGTCACGTTCCAGAGCCGCTTTGGCAAGGCGCAGTGGCTGCAGCCTTACACCGAGCCCACGCTCGTCGAACTCGCCCGCCAGGGCGTGGGGCGTGTCGACGTGATCTGCCCCGGCTTCGTCAGCGACTGCATCGAGACCCTGGAGGAGATCGCGATGGAAGGCCGGCAGGCCTTCCTCGGCGCCGGCGGCCGGGAGTTCCACCACATTGCCTGCCTGAACGACCTGCACGAATGGATCGTCGCGCTTTGCGACATCGCCGAACGGCACCTGGCCGGCTGGCCCACGCGCGAGGCGTCCGACGCCGCGGCATTGGCGCGCCAGCGCGAGCGCGCCCTCGCGCTCGGCGCGGCCGCCTGAGGTCGGCATGGACGGTGTGCGCCTGGACAAGTGGCTGTGGGCCGCGCGCTTCTACAAGACGCGCAGCCTGGCCACCGACGAAGTCAGCAAGGGCCGGGTGCGCGTCAACGACCAGCCCGCCAAGCCCTCGCGCGAGATCCGTGTCGGCGACCGCCTGAGCCTCCAGCAGGGGTGGTGGACCCGCGTCGTGATCGTGCGCAGCCTCAGCGAAGTGCGCGGTCCCGCCCCGGTGGCTCAGCAACTCTACGAGGAAACGCCGGAAAGCCTGCGCGCGCGCGAGGAAGCAACCCGCCAGCGGCGCTTCCTTGCCGACCCCGCCCAGACGATCGAACAGGGCCGTCCCACCAAGCGCGACCGGCGCAAGCTGGCCGATTGGCAACGCTGGAGCGCATCGCTGGACGATCCGCCCAAGCGCTGATGCGGGGCCGCCGGCATCCGCGCTGCATGTCCGGCCCCGGCGCCCTGCACCTCAGGGGGCCACGCACTCGATCCGGGTCGCACGGACATGATCGCCGGCGATCCGGCCCGTCACCCGCACACGTACGCCGTTGGCCGGTTCGCACCCACGCTGCGTGCTGGCGTCCAGTTCGACGACCGTGTCACGCACGGTGAAGCGCGATCCGGACAAGCCTGACACCTCCCCGGTCAGTCGCGCGATGGACGCCTCGCTGTCTGCCGTGCGCAACTCCAAGCGGGCGTCGCGCAGCACCTGCAGCACCGCGTCGTAGCGCGCCTGCACGTCCACGTAACGCCCCTCCACCAGGTCGTCCAGGCTCCCTCCGTTCACCTGGGCCGACGCCCGCTCGATCACGGCGTCGGCGATGCACACGTAAACCAAGGGAGGCCGCTGGGCATCCGTACAGGCCTGAACCGGCCCCGACAGGCGCACCGACTGCTGCGGCAGCCATTGCCGGCGCAGGATCTGGATGCGATCGGCCTCGACATACGGGTCGCCCGGCGGGCCCAGGATGCCTCCGCGCGTCCACACCCGCACCGACTGCCCCTCGGCCAGTGCCTGGGCACGGGGAACGATGACCGTGCGGCCGTCCCGCTGCACCCGCAGGTTGCCGATGTTGAAACCCTCCGGCGTCAGGCCTTCGACGACGCCACCCAGGCGCAGCCAGGGGCTCTGCCCCGGCCTGTCCACCGTGGCGATCCGGGAGGCCACGATCTCGCGCACCCCACCGCTCATGCGGGCCAGGCCGTGCACTTCCACCCGCTGCCCCACCCGCAATGCCGAGGCGTCGGCCACCCCCACCAGCAGGGTCAGGGGCCCCTGCGCAGCATCGGTATTGACCCGCACCCGCTGGCCGGCCACCTCCAGCGGCGCGACCGAGGTGACCGAGCCGATCACCTGGGGCGAGATGCGGATCTCGGAGACCACACGCCGCCCTGCGCCATCGATCTCGAACTCGAGTTCGACGCGCTGGCCCAGGCCAAGCCGGACCTGCCCCGCAGGGATATCGGGGGCCCCCTCGACGCTGTCCAGGCGCACCCGGGCATTGGCATCGTCGAGCTCCAGGCCGTCGACCCACACGCTGCCAAAGCCCGACACCGCCCCCGACGACGACACCGGCGCCCCCGTCCCCCCCGAGCCCACACCACCGCCGCCGCAGGCGGCCAGCCCCCAAGCGACCACCAGGGCCATCAGGCCGCCCCGGCCCCATGTCAGGAAGATGCTCACGGCGACGACTCCTTCGGCGAGGCCGCTGCATCACTGCGCGGCGCCTCGGGCTCCATGTAGTAGTACACGCCAAAGCGCATGCGGTGAGGTTGCGAGGTCTGCCGGTCGGCCTGGTAGCGTCGATGGGCTTCCTCGGCCATGCGGGCGAAGTCCTGGGCCCACAGCCGCCGCGCCAACGCCCCCAACTCCTCGGCCGAGGCACGCGACAGGCCGCTGGCGAACACGCTTTGCTCGAGCAGCCGTGGTTCGGTGGTGGTCAGGTTGTGCACCGCGGCAGCCAGGTGATCGGCACCGTTGGCGGCGAACAGCTCGGCCATGGCCGCCTCGTCGGCCGAAGGCACGTAGCTCTCGGCCACGAGCTCCACCCACTCGCCGTCGATGCGCACCAGGGACAGCCGCTCCAGCTCATCGAGCAGGGTGCGCGGATGCACGTCGGTGGACACTTCCCGCGCCAGGGCTTCGAACGAGCCGCGCTCGCCCAGGCGCGGCAGCCGCAACGGGCGAGCACTGGCCGGATCGCGCCAGCGCGGGTCGGTGGCCCAGCGGGTGAAAACCAGCGACGCCGGCGAAAAGCTCTTGTCGCGCTGCAAAGCGCGGCCCAGATGGGCCAGCGCGCGCACGTCCTTGCGGTGCACGCCACTGAGCACGCTCAGGGCCGAATCGGTGGTGCGCCGCCCCTGGCGGCGCAATTCCTCGCCCGCCACCTCCACGAAGACACGCTTGAGCGCCGCAACGAAAGCCCCATACTGCACCCCCTGGCGCAGCAGCCAGCGCACCACGGGGGTGGCCAGCGCCAGCGCGGTGCGCAAGGCCAGGTCGGCACGGCGCGCACCCGGCGCCCCCGCACGGGAGTCGATGGGCTCGGCAGAGGAAGGGGTGTCCACGGGCGAATGGGACCGGTTCACAGGTTCAGGTCCACATCCTACCTTGCGCAAGATTCCCAGGCGTCCCCCGCTTCGGGGAGCGGCCGACCCGGCCGAGGCCGATTGCCGGCAAAATGCGCAATTTTGCTGTCCAAGGCCGCCCTTGGCCTCTTGAACTCCCGGGGCACGCCCCCATCTGCGCGCCACTCGATGGGAACCACGACATGACAGAACCGCAAAATCCTGAACAGAATCAAGCCCCTGCCCCCGAACTGACGGCCAAGCCGGCCGAACAGGTGGCCCTTGAACAGAAGCTGGCCGAACTCGAGGCCCGGCATGCCGAGGTGTCTGACGCCTACCTGCGTGCCAAGGCCGAGGTCGAGAACACCCGCCGCCGCTCTGAGGAGGAAATCGCCAAGTCGCGCAAGTTCGCCATCGAGGCGTTCGCCGAGAGCCTGCTGCCCGTGAAGGACAGCCTGGAGGCGGCCCTGGCGGTCGAGAACGCCACCCCCGAGCAGATGCGCGAGGGCGTGCATGCCACGCTGCGCCAGCTCACCCAGGCCCTGGAGCGCAACAAGGTGCTCGAGGTGAACCCGGCCACCGGCGAAAAGTTCGACCCCCATCAGCACCAGGCCATCAGCATGGTGCCTGCCGAGCAAGAGCCCAACACCATCGTGGCCGTGCTGCAAAAGGGCTACGTGATCGCCGACCGGGTGCTGCGCCCGGCCCTGGTCACCGTGGCGGCCCCCCGCTGAAAGCCCTTGAAAAGCCCCTCACTTATCCACAAGTAGCGGACAACCGAATCTCTCAGATCAGGAGCATCCAACATGGCAAAAATCATCGGCATCGACCTGGGCACCACGAACTCGTGCGTGGCCATCATGGAGGGCAACACGCCCAAAGTCATCGAAAACAGCGAGGGCGCCCGCACGACGCCGTCGATCGTCGCCTACCTGGAAGACGGCGAAGTGCTGGTCGGTGCCTCGGCCAAGCGCCAGGCGGTCACCAACCCGAAGAACACCCTGTATGCCGTCAAGCGTCTGATCGGCCGCAAGTTCACCGAGAAAGAAGTGCAAAAGGACATCGACCTGATGCCCTACTCCATCGTGCAGGCCGACAACGGCGACGCCTGGGTCGAAGTGCGGGGCAAGAAGCTCGCTCCCCCGCAGATCAGCGCCGAAGTGCTGCGCAAGATGAAGAAGACCGCCGAGGACTACCTGGGCGAGCCCGTCACCGAGGCCGTGATCACCGTGCCGGCCTACTTCAACGACAGCCAGCGCCAGGCCACGAAGGACGCCGGCCGCATCGCCGGTCTGGAAGTCAAGCGCATCATCAACGAGCCCACCGCAGCCGCCCTGGCCTTCGGCCTGGACAAGACCGCCAAAGGCGACCGCAAGATCGCGGTGTATGACCTGGGCGGGGGCACCTTCGACATCTCCATCATCGAGATCGCCGATGTAGACGGCGAAAAGCAGTTCGAGGTGCTGTCCACCAACGGCGACACCTTCCTGGGCGGCGAGGACTTCGACCAGCGCATCATCGACTACATCATCGGCGAGTTCAAGAAGGAGCAAGGCGTCGACCTGACCAAGGACGTGCTGGCGCTGCAGCGCCTGAAGGAGGCCGCCGAGAAGGCCAAGATCGAGCTGTCCAACAGCTCGCAGACCGACATCAACCTGCCCTACATCACGGCCGATGCCTCCGGGCCGAAGCACCTGAACATCAAGCTCACGCGCGCCAAGCTCGAGGCCCTGGTCGAGGACCTGATCGAGCGCACCATCGAGCCCTGCCGCATCGCCATCAAGGATGCCGGCGTGAAGGTGAGTGACATCGACGACGTGATCCTGGTCGGCGGCATGACCCGCATGCCCAAGGTGCAGGAAAAGGTCAAGGAGTTCTTCGGCAAGGATCCGCGCAAGGACGTCAACCCCGACGAGGCCGTGGCCGTGGGCGCGGCCATCCAGGGCTCGGTCCTGGCCGGCGACCGCAAGGACGTGCTGCTGCTCGACGTCACTCCGCTGTCCCTGGGCATCGAGACCTTGGGCGGCGTGATGACCAAGATGATCAGCAAGAACACCACCATCCCGACCAAGTTCTCGCAGGTCTTCTCGACGGCCGACGACAACCAGCCGGCCGTGACGATCAAGGTCTACCAGGGCGAACGCGAGATGGCGGCGGGCAACAAGTTGCTGGGCGAGTTCAACCTCGAAGGCATCCCGCCGGCCCCGCGCGGTGTGCCCCAGATCGAGGTGACCTTCGACATCGACGCCAACGGCATCCTGCATGTGAGCGCCAAGGACAAGGCCACGGGCAAGGAGAACAAGATCACCATCAAGGCCAACTCCGGCCTCACTGAGGAAGAGATCCAGCAGATGGTGAAGGACGCCGAGCTCAACGCCGCCGAGGACAAGCGCAAGCTCGAACTGGTGCAGGCGCGCAACCAGGCCGATGCCCTGGTGCACAGCGTGCGCAAGTCCCTGGGCGAGCATGGCAGCAAGCTCGAGGCCTCCGAGAAGGAAGCCATCGAGTCGGCCCTCAAGGACGTCGAAGAAGCCCTCAAGGGCGAGGACAAGGCCACCATCGAAGCCAAGAGTGAGGCGCTGATGAAGGCCAGCCAGAAGCTGGGCGAGAAGGTCTATGCCGAGATGCAGGCGGCCCAGGCCGCCGCCGGCCAGGGCGATGCCGCCGCCGGTGCCCAGAGCTCGGCCAAGCCCGCCGACGACAACGTGGTGGATGCCGAGTTCACCGAAGTGAAGGACAAAAAGTAATCGACGCTGGCCCGCCCCCGGGGCTGGCGGCTCCAGCCGCCGGGGGCCGGGATGAAAGCACCCCCGTGGGCAGCGAACACTGCGCACGGGGGCTTTGCGTTTGAAGGTGACCTAGAACATGGCAAAGCGCGACTACTACGACGTCCTGGGCGTGGCGAAGAATGCGTCCGACGAGGACATCAAGAAGGCCTACCGCAAGTTGGCCATGAAATACCACCCGGACCGCAACCAGGGTGACAAGGCCAAGGAAGCCGAGGAGAAGTTCAAAGAGGCCAAGGAAGCCTACGAGATGCTCTCGGACCCGAAGAAGCGCGCGGCCTACGACCAGTACGGCCATGCGGGGGTCGACCCGAACATGGGCGGTGCGGGCTTTCGCGGCGGGCCCGAGGGCTTCGGCGGCTTCGCCGAGGCCTTCGGCGACATCTTCGGCGACATCTTCGGGGCGGCAGGGGCGCGCCGCGGCGGCCCGCAGGTCTACCGCGGCAGCGACCTGTCCTATGCGATGGAGATCACGCTGGAGGAAGCCGCTCACGGCAAGGAGGCGCAGATCCGCATCCCCAGTTGGGAAGAATGCGACACCTGCCACGGCACCGGTGCCAGGCCGGGCACCAGCGCCAAGACCTGCGGCACCTGCCATGGTTCTGGGACCGTGCACCTGCGCCAGGGCTTCTTCAGCATCCAGCAGACCTGTCCCCACTGTCACGGCAGCGGCAAGGTCATTCCCGACCCCTGCCCCAGTTGCGGTGGCCAGGGCCGGCTGAAGAAGTCCAAGACGCTGGAGGTGAAGATCCCCGCCGGCATCGACGAAGGCATGCGCATCCGCTCGGCCGGCAACGGCGAGCCCGGCACCAACGGCGGCCCGCCGGGCGACCTGTACATCGAGATCCGCATCAAGAAGCACGAGATCTTCGAGCGTGACGGCGACGATCTGCACTGCACCGTGCCGGTGAGCATCACCACCGCCATCCTGGGCGGGACCATCGAAGTGCCCACGCTGTCGGGCCGCGCCGAAATCGAACTGCCCGAAGGGACCCAGCACGGCAAGACCTTCCGCCTGCGCGGCAAGGGCATCAAGGGCGTTCGCTCGGCCTATCCCGGCGACCTGTACTGCCACATCCAGATCGAGACGCCGGTCAAGCTCACCGAGCACCAGCGCAAGCTCGTCAAGGAACTGGACGAATCGCTCAGGAAGGGCGGTGAACGCCACTCGCCCCATGCCAAGAGCTGGACCGACCGGGTCAAAGACCTGTTCAAGTGAGAGCGTCCCGCGGGGGCTGTACCCGCGGGAAATGCAGAGACATCTCGGTATGGCCCTGACCCGACCATGCCGAGGCGTAGCCGCCGTGCGAGCGCATCACCGCCTGGGTGATGGCCAGGCCCAGCCCCGTGCCCTCGCTGTGGCCATGTCGGCGTGACCGGTCCACACGGAAGAACCGGTCGAACAACCGGGGCAGATCCTGCGCCTCGATGTCTGGGCCCTCGTTGCACACCGTCAGCACGTGCTCGGTGGCCCGTGCCTGCAGCGTCACGCGCACCGTCGTGCCCGGCCAGGCATGCCGCAGCGCGTTGGACAGCAGGTTGCTGATGGCACGGCGCACCATGAGCCGGTCTCCCATGACCTCGCAGGCCCCGTCGACCACCAGGCGCAGGCCCTTGTCTTCCGCCAGGGCATCGTAGAAATCGAACAGCGCCCTCACCTCCTCGGCCAGGACGATGCGCTCCGGCCGTGGCAGGGCCAGTCCGTGATCGGCCTGGGCCAGGAAAAGCATGTCCGAGACCATGCGGGCCAGGCGCTGCAGTTCCTCGGCGTTGGACGCCAGGATGTCGCGGTAGGCCTGCACATCGCGCGGCTGCGCCAGGGCCACCTGCGTCTGCGTGAGCAGGTTGCTGATGGGAGTGCGCAGCTCGTGAGCCAGGTCGCCGGAGAACTGCGACAAGCGCTCGATGTCGCGTTGCAGACGATCAAGCATGGTGTTCAGCCCCTGGGCCAGATCGGCCAGTTCCACCGGCACATCCTGCACCGGCATGCGATGCTCGAGCTGCCGCGCCGTCACGCGTTGGGCGCGGGCCTTCATCTCCCGCAGCGGAGCCAGCCCGCGCCGCGCCGACCACCAGCCCAGCAGGCCGCTCGCCAACGCCGCCACGGCCAGATAGACCGCCAGCGACCGGGTCAGCGCCTGCATGAAGTGCTGGTGGTGGTGGATGTCCAGCGCCAGCGTGAGGACCAGGGGCTGTGAGCCGCCAAGTGCGGCCGTCGGCTCCAGCGGGATCACCAGGGCCCGGAAGGTGCGCCCGGCCTGGGTCCATTCGAAGGGCGGCACCGCCCCCTTCAGCCGCCGCACCGCCTGCGCCAGCCCCAGCGCATCCCGGTCGTACACGATCCGGTCGCCGGCATGGAGTTCGGCATGCAAGCCCTGGTGACTCGACAGCAGGTGATCCAGGTGGCGGGCCAGCTCGTCCGCCGAGCGACTGTCGGCAACGATCTGCACGATCAGGCGCGACTTGTCACGCAGTAGCTCTTCGTCGAGTTCCACGAAATGCGCATCCGTGACCCTGAGCACGAAAAGACCCAGGCCCAACAGCACAGCCAGCGACACCAGGGTGTAGAGCAGCGTCAGGCGTGCCGTCAGCGTGAGCTGGCGCCTCATGCCCGGGCCTCAGGCACTTCAAGCACGTAGCCCATGCCACGCACGGTGTGGATGAGCCGTGGCTCGAAGCCTTCGTCCACCTTGGCCCGCAGACGGCGCACCGCCACCTCGATCACGTTGGTGTCGCTGTCGAAGTTCATGTCCCACACCTGCGAGGCGATCAGCGAGCGCGGCAGCACCTCCCCGCTGCGGCGCATCAGCAGCTCGAGCAGGCCGAACTCCTTGGCCGTCAGATCGATGCGGCGGCCCGATCGCGTCACGCGGCGACGCAGCAGGTCGAGCTCCAGGTCGGCCACCCGCAGCGTCGTGGCCTCCAGGCCCGCGCGGCCTCGGCGCAGGATGGTACGCACGCGCGCCAGCAGCTCGGCAAAGGAAAAAGGCTTGACGAGATAGTCGTCCGCGCCCAGCTCCAGCCCACGCACCCGGTCCTCCACCTGGTCTCTGGCCGTCAGGAACAGCACCGGCATGTCACGCCCCTGCCGGCGCAGGGTCTGGAGCAAGGTCCAGCCGTCCATGCCAGGCAGCATCACGTCCAGGATGACCAGATCGGCCTCGCCGTTCAGGGCGAGGTGCAAGCCATCGGCCCCGTTCACCGCCAGCTCCACGCCGAAGCCCGCCTCTCGCAGGCCCTGGCGCAGGTAGTCGCCCGTCTTGGGCTCATCTTCGACGATCAGGATCTTCACGGCCGCTGCACTGTCTGAAACACCCGCAAGTGTGCCTGGGCTGCCACACGATGGACCACACCTGACAGATTTGTCATTTTCCAGACAGCTTCACGTCGGCAGGCCCCGCCAAAAATGCACCCACCCGTTGACCTACATCATGGCCGTCATGCTCCCTCTCAAACATCCGCTTCTCGCAGCCGCCGTCTGGGCCGGGCTGGCGACGGTTGCGCCAGCCGCCGTGGCCGCGCAGGCCGACACCCCCATGGGCTGGCGCGAGGCCAACGACGCAGTCGGGCAATTCCAGCGCGGGCACATCGACGTGCTGCGCTGGGAGCAGGCCAACCTCCAGGCACCACCCGAGCCGGCCGCACCGGCTCCCACGCTGGTGTTGCCGGCGCCTGCCGACGCTGTACGGCAGGCCTGGAAGGCCCACCTTTCGCTGGCCGGCGTGCAGGCTCAACTCGGGTCGGCGTTGACGGAGGCGGTGGCCCAGGGCCGCTGGATGGATCTGGACCCGTCGCTGCACCGCCGCGTGCATGGGCTGGGCGAGCTGCTCGCCGTGGCCCGGGAAGCGCGCCTGGCCTGGATCCAGGCCGTGGCGGCACGCCAGGCTGTGGGCTTGCATCGTGAGAGCCTGATCGCCGCCGAGACGGCCCACGAACTCGGTCGCCGGATGGTGCAAGTCGGCAACTGGAGCCGTCTGCAGGGCGCCCCCGCCTCGCTGGCACTCAGTGAGGCACGCATGGCCCTGCAACGGGCCGAGTACACCGATGCTCTGGCCGAACGAGAGCTGATCCGCGTGCTGCGGCTGACGGGCCAGCACGACCGGGTGGCGCTGCCCGAAGGCCTGCCGGCCCTGCCCGACACCCTGATCAGCACCGAGGCGCTGGACGCGCACCTGCAGCACCTGCGCGACCAGTTGCAGCGTGCCGAAGCCCTGCGCGCTGCTTCATACGCCCGCATGGCCCACAAGGCCTACCGCACCAGCCACGCCCTGGCCGCAGGCTACCGCGACGAGGTCCTCAAGACGCGCGAGCTCATGGCCGAGGAAACCGTGCTGCGCTACAACGGCATGCTCAAGAGCGTCTGGGATGTGCTGACGGAAACCCGCCTGCGCTTTGCCGCCGCTGCCGAAGCCGTGAACGCGCAGCGCGACTTCTGGCTCGCCGAAGCAGACCTCCAATGGGTGCTCCAGGGCGGCGAGCCCAGCAGTTTCGTGTCACTGGGCGGCGGCAGCAGCGCCGCCGCAAGCGCAGCCCCGGCCCACTGATTCCTTCTCATTGCGTACACCACCATGCAAGCCTTCTCGTCCCGACGCCGGTTCTTCGCGGGCGCCGCTGGCGCCGTGGCCGGACTGACCGTGGCCCGATCCGCCCTGGCCGCACTGCCGGAACCGGTCGTGCAGACCTCCCCGCAAACGGCCGCGCCACTGGTGCCCCCCAACGGCAGGCCCTACAACCCTGTGGTCACCCTCAATGGCTGGACCCTGCCCTGGCGCATGAACAACGGTGTCAAGGAGTTCCACCTCGTGGCCGAGCCCGTGGTGCGCGAGATCTCGCCCGGCTTTCACGTCAACCTGTGGGGCTACAACGGCCAGAGCCCCGGCCCCACCATCGAGGTGGTCGAAGGCGACAAGGTCCGCATCTTCGTCACCAACCGCCTGCCGGAGCACACCAGCATCCATTGGCACGGCCAACGCCTGCCCAATGGGATGGACGGTGTGACGGGTCTGAACCAGCCGCCGATCCCGGTGGGAAAGACCTTCGTCTATGAATTCGAAGCCCGCCGCCCCGGCACCTTCATGTACCACCCGCATGCCGACGAGATGGTGCAGATGGCCATGGGCATGATGGGCTTTTGGGTCACGCATCCGCGCACCAAGCATCCCCACATCAGCGAGGTGGACCGCGACTTCTGCTTCCTGCTCAACGCCTTCGACGTGGAGCCCGGCAGCAAGACACCGCGCATCAACACGATGCTCGACTTCAACATCTGGTGCTTCAACAGCCGCGTGTTCCCGGCCATCGACACCCTGAATGTCCGGCTGAATGACCGCGTACGCATCCGCGTGGGCAACCTCACGATGACCAACCATCCCATCCACCTGCATGGGCACGAGTTCCAGGTGACGGGCACCGACGGCGGCCCCACGCCGCCGGGCACGCGCTGGTACGAGGTCACCACCGACATCGCCGTAGGGCAGATGCGCCAGATCGAGCTCATCGCCGACGAGGAAGGCGACTGGGCCATGCACTGCCACAAGAGCCACCACACGATGAACGCGATGGGGCATGACGTTCCCACCATGATCGGGGTGGATCACCGTGGCCTGGTGAGCAAGATCCAGAAGGTCGTGCCCGACTACATGCTGATGGGCGAGCGCGGCATGGCCGACATGGGCGAGATGGAAATGCCCCTGCCGGACAACACTGCACCGATGATGACGGGCCAGGGGCAGTACGGATCGCTCGAGATGGGTGGCATGTTCACCGTGTTCAAGGTGCGTCGGGACCAGCGCCCTGGGGACTACAGCGACCCCGGCCCCTTCAAGCACCCGCCGGGCACCGTGGCCTACGAGTGGACCGGTGCGCCTCCGAGTGCCGTGCGTGCCAACCCCTCTTCGCCCGAAACGCCACCGGCACGCGCCGTCAAGCCTCACGGCAAAGGCCACGCCCACTGACACACCAAGCCCAAGGAGTTCATTGATGACGAAACCTGCTCTCGCACTCACCCTCGCAGGCCTGCTGGCGCTGCCCTTCGTTGCTGCGGCCCACGGGGACAGTCACCATGGCGGCCACAACGGCCCTGTGGTGATGGAGCAGAAACCCTGGGGCATTGCTGGGCAGGCCAAGGCGGTGAAACGCACGATCGAGGTGAAGATGACCGATGACATGCGTTTCACCCCGCGCGAGATCGAGGTACGGCAAGGCGAGACCATCCGCTTCATCCACCACAACAGCGGCAAGGTGATGCACGAGTTCGTGCTGGGCACGCGCAAGGAGCTCGAAGAACACGCCGAACTGATGAAGAAGTTCCCGGACATGGAGCATGACGAGCCCTACATGGCCCATGTGGCGCCGGGCAAGACGGCCGAAATGATCTGGCACTTCAACCGCGTGGGCGAGTTCGAGTTCGCGTGCCTGCTGCCGGGCCACTTCGAGGCGGGCATGATCGGCAAGATCCGGGTGGTCCGGCGCTGACATTCCCTTGCACCCTTGTCGGGCCCCATGGCCTATAGTGGGACGGCTCCCTTGCCCGAGCCGCCATGCCACGACGCACGTGCCTCCCACTCCACTCCCATGGCTTGATATTGCGGCACCTTCTGGGTGCCGGGTTGCTGGTTGCCCTGGCCTCCCCCGGGATCGCAGCCCCTGAGGATGAAGAGGTCGCCACCCCCGAAACGCCTCTCATGGACGCGGCCGTCACGGCGCGGGAATCGCTGAGGGCCACGACCGAATGGCTGGCTCGCGGCGTGGACAGTTGGTTCGGCGACCACCCCTTTGAGGACGGCGGCTCCGTGCGTAACGGACGCTTCCAGTTGCGGCTGCTGCTGCGCGAACGCAATTCGCCCGACCTGGGCGCCCGCTTCAATGCCAGCTTTCGCCTGCCCAACATCGAACGGCGCACCGCCCTGTTCTTCCTGGGCCGCGACGACCCCCGGGAGGTGGTGACCGACCAGCCGCAGGCGCTGACCCGCGAGCAGCACCTGCAGCGCGAAAACTCGCGCAGCGATGCCTTCTTCGCCGGCCTGGGGGTGGACGCCGGCGGCGGTTTCGACCTCCGCGTGGGCCTGCGCGGCGGCCCCAAGCCCTATGCGCAAGTGCGCTACCGGCACGAATGGCCACTCGGCCCGAACGACCGTCTCGACTTTCGCGAAACCGTCTTCTGGACCCGCGCCGACCGCGTGGGCTCCACCACCGCGCTGTCGTACGAGCACGATTTCAGCACCACCCTCGTCGGGCGCTGGCTCCATGCAGCCACCTACACACAGCGCAGCCAGCGATTCGAGTGGTCGAGCAACCTCGGTCTGTACCGCTTCTTCGGTGACCAGCGCCTGCTGTCCACCGAAGCCCTCTTGCGCGGCCGGGAAGGAGGGGGCGTCAACATCGAAGAGTACGGCCTGCAACTGAGCTGGGAGCAACCTATGCACGAGGACTGGCTGCTCGGTGAAGTCTCCCTGGGCCACTTCCGCGAACGCGAGACGGCTGACGAACCGCGCCGGGGCCTGTGGGCCCTGGGCCTGACGCTGAAGATCCGGTTCTGATCCCCCGGCTTCAAAACAGCTCGGCCTGGCGTTCGTCACCCGGGGGCTGGAAGGCCGTCGTGTCCAGGAGCGGTGCACGCCGCGCCACCCCGGCGCGGGCACAGGCCTTGTCGACGCGCTGAGCAATGAGCTGCGCCCACAGCCCCTCCCCCTTCATGCGCGAACCGAACTCGGCGCGGTAGTCCCTCCCGCCACGCAGATCACGCACCCTCGCCATGATGCGCCCGGCGCGCCCGGGCACATGCGCTTGCAGCCACTGCTGGAACAGCGGGTTCACCTCCCAGGGCAGACGCAAGACCGTGTAATGGATCGATGCAGCCCCCGCGTCGGCCGCTGCATCGATCAGCCGCTCGATCTCGGGCTCGTTCAGGAAGGGAATGATCGGCGCCACATTCACACCCACCGGCACGCCGGCGCGGGCCAGCGTCCGCACTGTCTGCAAGCGCCGATGCGGTGCCGCCGCGCGCGGCTCGAGGCGGCGGCACAGTGCAGCGTCCATCGTCGTCACGCTCACGAAAACCATCGCCCGGCCTTCGGCAGCATCGGCGGCGATCAGGTCGAGGTCACGCTCCACGCCCGAGGACTTGGTGACGATGGTGTACGGGTGTCGGCAGCGATGCAGCACCTCCAGCACCGAGCGCGTGAGCCCCAGGCGGCGCTCGATGGGCTGGTAGGCATCGGTGGCCGAGCCGATGTTGATCGGGCTCACCCGGTAAGCAGGCCGCGCCAGTTCCCGTGCCAGCACCTCGGCTGCATTGACCTTCGCCACCAGCTTCGTTTCGAAGTCCAGCCCGGGCGACAGATTCAGGTAGCTGTGCGTGGGCCGCGCGTAGCAGTAGATGCAGCCATGCTCGCACCCCCGGTAGGGGTTGATCGACCACTCGAAGGGAATGTCGGGCGAGTCGTTCGGGCTGAGCAGGGAGCGCACGCGCTCTTCGCTCACCTCGGTGCGCGGCGCCGGGGCCGCCCCATCGGACGCCGAGTCCGCCTGCGCCAGCGAGTCCCATCCATCGTCAAACCATTCGCGCTCGCTGCTTTCGAAACGATGGGCCAGCCGCCAACCCGTGCCACGGCCCTTGAAAACCAAAGGGTGGGAAGGGGGATTAGCCATGGAATCCGCGACCCAGAGACTGTATATACGTACAGTAATGGATCGCCACCCCGCTGTCAAACCCTCCCTCGGGTCGGACTCGGCCTTCCGTCCAATGACAACCCGATGCGGCGGGCCACCTCGACCACGGCCTTGTGGAAGGACTCGACGATGGGGGCCAACATGATGCGGCGCTCAACGCCCTGGACGAGGCGCTGACCCGACTGAGCGCCCAGGCCGCCCGGCTCCACCGGAAGATCGCCACCGAGGTGCAGGCCGACCGCCGGCGCGGGGGCACCTGACGCCGTTGGCGCAACGGCAGCGCCCCCTGAACCTCGTCATCCCGAGCCAACGCCGGCTCCCCGTTCGGCTTGGCCGTGCGCATGCCGGTCGGATTCGACAGGCATGCGGCTGACCTCCGCGAGGCCCCGGGGCGCTGCTCTCAGGCAGCACACAACTGGGCCTTGGCGGCCAGGTACTCGCTGCGCAGACGCTCGATGAAGACGCGCGCGGGCACCACCTCCTTGATGGCACCCACGCCCTGCCCGGCACCCCAGATGTCCTTCCAGGCCTTCTTCGCCCCCTCGCCACCGAAATTCATCTTGCTCGGGTCGCTCTCAGGCAAGGCGTCGGGGTCGAGGCCGGCACGCACGATGGAACCGCGCAGATAGTTCCCGTGAACCCCGGTGAAAAGGCTCGAATAGACGATGTCCTGGCTGGTGCTCTCGGTGATCATGCGCTTGTAGTCGTCCACCGCCCTCGCCTCCTCGGTGGCGATGAAGGCCGAGCCGATGTAGGCGAAGTCCGCCCCCATCGCGCGTGCGGCCAGAATGGCACGGCCATTGGCAATCGCTCCAGAGAGGGCCAGCGGGCCGTCGAACCACTCGCGGATCTCCTGCACCAGCGCGAAGGGGCTGGTGGTGCCTGCATGACCTCCGGCCCCGGCGGCCACGGCAATCAGCCCGTCGGCCCCCTTGTCGATGGCCTTGTGCGCGAAGGTGTTGTTGATGATGTCGTGCAGCACGATCCCGCCCCAGCGGTGCACGGCATCATTCACGTCCGTGCGCGCCCCCAGCGAAGTGATGATGATGGGCACCTTGTACTTCTCGCACAGCGCCATGTCGTGCTCGAGTCGGTCGTTGCTCTTGTGCACGATCTGGTTGATCGCAAAGGGAGCGGCAGGACGGTCCGGATGCTGGCGATCGTGGGCTGCCAGTGTCTCGGTGATCTCGGCCAGCCATTCGTCGAGCTGAGAAGCCGGGCGCGCATTGAGCGCCGGCATCGAGCCGACGATGCCGGCCTTGCACTGCTCGATCACGAGACGGGGATTGCTGATGATGAACAGCGGCGAGCCGATGACCGGCAGCGGCAGGTTCTGAAGAACGGTGGGCAGTGGCACGGGATGCTCCTCGACTCAAAAAGCCTCGATGTCCAGGCCCATCACGCTGTCGGCGCCGTCGACGATTGCGTCGCGCACGGCCGGCGCCTTGGCCAGGATGTGCTCGGCATAAAAGCGCACGGTGGCGATCTTCGCCTGCATGAAGGCGGTGTCCTCACCGGCGGCCAGCCGGTCCTCGGCCACCATCAGCGCACGCGCGAGCTGCCAGCCGGCCACCACGTTGCCCGCGAGCATCAGATAGGGCACGCTGCCGGCGAAAGCAGCGTTCGGACTCGCCTTGGCCTGGCTGACGATGAAGTCCACCACCTGCACGAAGGCTTCACGGGCAGCTTTCAGACGCTTGAGCACCGCGCGGGCGGCCACACTGTCGCGGCGAGCCAGTGCGGTCTCGGTGGCCTCGATCTGCCCTGCGATCGCCTTGGCCACCTGGCCGCCATCACGGGCCGTCTTACGGCCCACGAGATCGTTGGCCTGGATCGCCGTGGTCCCTTCATAGATGGGCAGGATGCGCGAGTCGCGGTAGTGCTGGGCCGCGCCGGTTTCTTCGATGAATCCCATGCCGCCGTGCACCTGCACCCCCAGGCTGGTCACCTCCAGGCTCATCTCGGTGCTGTAGCCCTTGACCAGCGGCACCATGAACTCATAGAAAGCCTGGTTCTGTTTGCGCACGTCCGCATCCGGGTGCGCGTGAGCAGCGTCGTAGGCGGCTGCGGCCGTGATGGCCATCGCGCGGCAACCCTCGGTGTACGCCCGCATCGTCATCAGCATCCGACGCACGTCCGGATGGTGGATGATGGGCGCGCTGCCCGGCTTGGAGCCATCCACCGGGCGGGACTGGATGCGCTCCTTTGCATAGGCCACGGCCTGCTGATAGGCCCGCTCGGCCACCGCGATGCCCTGCACACCCACGGCATAGCGGGCTGCATTCATCATGATGAACATGTACTCCAGGCCGCGGTTCTCCTGCCCCACCAGGTAGCCCACGGCCCCGCCATGGTCGCCAAACTGCAGCACCGCCGTCGGGCTGGCCTTGATGCCCAGCTTGTGCTCGATGCTCACGCAGTGCACGTCATTGCGTTCGCCGAGCGTGCCGTCGGGCTTGACCAGGAACTTCGGCACGATGAACAGCGAGATGCCTTTCACCCCTTCGGGCGCACCGCTCACGCGGGCCAGCACGAGGTGGACGATGTTCTCAGCCATGTCGTGCTCACCGTAGGTGATGAAGATCTTGGTGCCAAAGAGCTTGTAAGTGCCGTCCGGCTGAGGCTCGGCACGCGTGCGCACCAGGGCCAGATCCGATCCCGCCTGAGGCTCGGTGAGGTTCATCGTGCCCGTCCACTGCCCCGAGATCATTTTGGGGATGTAGGTGCGCTGCTGCTCGGGTGAGCCGGCCGTCAGCAGCGCCTCGATGGCGCCATCGGTCAGCAGCGGGCACAGCGCGAAGCTCAGGTTCGCGCTATTGATCATCTCGATGCAGGCCGCGCCGATGGTCTTGGGCAAGCCCTGGCCGCCAAAATCGGTGGGATGCTGCAGGCCCTGCCAGCCGCCCTCGGCAAACTGACGGAAGGCCTCCTTGAAGCCCGGCGTCGTGGTGACTTGGCCGTCCTTCCAAGCGCTCGGATTGCGGTCGCCTTCCACATTGAGCGGCGCCACCACCCCCTCGTTGAACCTGGCGCATTCCTCCAGGACGGCCTGGGCAGTCTCCACGCCGGCGTCCTCGAAACCAGGCAGCTTCGCCACCTCGGCCAGACCGGCCAGTTCCTTCATGCAAAACAGCATGTCCTTCACGGGGGCACGGTAACTCACGGCATCTCCTCGCTTGTCACTCAACGGACAACTTGTGCACCAGGCGGAAAAAAGACCCGTGGCCTGTGCAGGGGGCGCACGGGTCCCGCGGGCCGCGACACGACGGCGTCACGGCCCTGTATCGGCTTCACAGGCTCTTGACCAACTCCGGCACGGCCTCGAAGAGGTCGGCCTCCAGGCCATAGTCGGCTACGGCGAAGATCGGGGCCTCGGGGTCCTTGTTGATCGCCACGATCACCTTGGAGTCCTTCATGCCCGCCAGGTGCTGAATGGCCCCGCTGATGCCAGCCGCGATGTACAGCTGCGGCGCCACGATCTTGCCCGTCTGGCCCACCTGCCAGTCGTTGGGTGCATAGCCCGCATCCACCGCCGCGCGGCTGGCGCCCAACGCCGCCCCGAGCTTGTCGGCCAGCGGGGTGAGCACCTCGTTGAACTTCTCGCTGGAGCCCAGCGCCCGCCCACCCGAGACGATGATCTTGGCCGCCGTCAGCTCGGGCCGATCGCTCTTGGTGACCTCGCGGCCCACGAAGCTGGACAAACCGGCATCGGCCACTGCCGCGATGCTCTGCACGGCCGCGTTGCCCCCGCTGGCCGGCGCTGCATCGAAGCCGGTGGTGCGCACGGTGATGACCTTGACCGCGTCGGCGCTTTGCACGGTGGCAATCGCGTTGCCGGCGTAGATCGGGCGCTCGAAGGTATCCGGCGCCACCACCTTGACGATGTCGGAGATCTGCGCCACATCGAGCTTGGCCGCCACCCTCGGGGCAGCGTTCTTGCCGTGGGCGGTTGCCGGGAAGAGGATATGGCTGTACCCGCCGGCCACGGCCAGCACCTGGGCGGCGATGTTCTCGGCCAGTTGCTCTTCGAGCTGGGGAGCATCGGCGTGCAGCACCTTGGCCACCCCGGGGATCTGGGCGGCCTGCCGGGCGGCCTCGCCCACGTTGTGACCGGCCACCAGCACATGCACGTCCGACCCGCAGGCCAACGCAGCCGTCACGGTGTTGAACGTGGCCCCCTTGAGGGTGCCGTGCTCGTGTTCTGCAATGACAAGAATGGACATGACGGGGCTCCTCAGATGACCTTGGCTTCGTTCTTGAGCTTGCTGACCAGCGTGGCCACGTCGGGCACCTTGACGCCCGCGCCCCGCTTGGGAGGTTCGGCCACCTTCAGGGTCTTCAGCCGCGGGGCCACATCCACCCCGAGGTCGGCCGGCTTGAGCACCTCCAGGGGCTTCTTCTTGGCCTTCATGATGTTGGGCAGCGTCACGTAGCGCGGCTCGTTCAGGCGCAAATCGGTGGTGACGACGGCCGGCAGTTGCAGCTTGATGGTCTCCAGACCGCCATCGACCTCACGAGTGACGACCACCGCGCCATCGGCCACCTCCACCTTGCTGGCAAAGGTGCCCTGGGGGCGGTCGAGCAGCGCCGCCAGCATCTGGCCGGTCTGGTTGCAGTCGTCGTCGATGGCCTGCTTGCCCATGATGATGAGCTGAGGCTGTTCCTTGTCGACCACGGCCTTGAGCAACTTGGCCACGGCCAGCGGCTGCAACTCGGCATCGGTCTCGACGAGGATGGCCCGATCGGCCCCGATGGCCATCGCCGTGCGCAGCGTCTCCTGGCATTGCGCCACGCCGCAGGAAACCGCCACGATCTCACTGACCACCCCCTTCTCCTTCAGACGGGTGGCTTCCTCCACCGCAATCTCGTCAAAGGGGTTCATGCTCATCTTGACGTTGGCGATGTCCACCCCCGTGCCGTCGGACTTCACACGTACCTTGACGTTGTAGTCCACGACGCGCTTGACTGCGACCAATGCCTTCATGCGACGCTCTCCTTCGGATTGACGTAAACGTAACATCCCATTCTATGGTGCAGTGCACAGCCAGACTGTTGTCCTGGCGACAAGCGAACCCGGGTTAACCCTTAGCGTCGCGATCTGCACAAAATAGAACGATCGTTCGATTTTGTGCATTCTAGCGGATCGCCCCCCAGGGCCGTCCAGTGACCCAGCCTAGAGTCGGGTCTCCAGGTCCTACACTGCGATGCCTTGGCTGATGACACCCATGACCCTGCCTCCTCGCACCGCCGGCCCCGCCTCGAGACCTCCCTGCATCGGCGTGTTCGACTCCGGGTTGGGCGGACTGTCGGTGCTGCAGGCCCTGTGCCAAGCCATCACCGGAGTGCACTGGGTCTATGTGGCCGACAGCGGTCACGCACCTTATGGTGAACGTGACGAGGCCTACGTGATGGAACGCTGCCGCCGGATCACCGCCTTCCTACGCGCCCAGGGGGCCGACATGGTGGTGGTGGCCTGCAACACCGCCACCGCCGTGGCCATCGACGCTTTGCGGCGCGAGCACCCTGGCCTGCCCTTCATCGGCGTCGAACCCGGCCTCAAGCCTGCGTTGTTCCGCAGCCCCAGCGGCCGCGTGGGTGTGATGGCCACCGAGGCCACGCTGCGAAGCCCGCGCTTCGAGCGCCTGCTGAAGCGCTGGCAAGGCTCATGCAGCGTCCTGTGCGTGCCCTGCCCCGGTCTGGCACAGGCCATCGAAACCGTCGATCTCCACCATCCTGCCTTGCACACGCTGGTCCATCGATGCGTCGCCCCGCTGCGCGACCACGGTGCAGACACCGTCGTGCTGGGGTGCACGCACTACCCCTGGGTCGCACCCGCGATTCATCAGGCGCTCGGCCCCCAAGTCACGCTCATCGACACGGCCTCGTCCGTGGCCGCCCAGGCTGCACGGGTGCTGGCCGGGCTGCGGGGATGGAACCGCAGCGTCGCGCTCTCTGCGGTGAGGGCCTACGCCAGCGGTGCCGGTGAAGTCTTGCACCGCTTTGCCCGGCGCCACTTACCCGCGCTGGACTGGCCCGTGCCCGAACCATTGCCCGCATGATCGGCCCCGCCCAACCTACACAGGCTCCATGCAGGATCTCAATCGCCGGCAGGCGAGAGGCGAAACTCCCGCACCGTGGGCAGCGCCGTCAGCGTGGACGCCAGGCGTGACAGACGTTCGCCGGCCTGGGTGCGCACGACCATGCGGTACTCGAAGACCGTGCCTTCGGCCTCGAGCCGGTACGTGAGGTTCGCGATCGAAAAGCCATGCACTTCGAGCAAATGGCGCAGCTCGTCTTCCGGCATCACCTGACCTCGCTCGAAACACACACTGAAATGGGCGTGCTGCCGCGTGGGCATGCGGCCTTCGATCAAGCGGAACACCGCCAGCACGCCAAGGGTGATGACCGTTGCCAACGCGGCAGCGAAGAAAAAACCCACGCCGATCAGAATGCCCACCGCGGCCGTCACCCAGATCGACGCCGCCGTGGTGAGCCCACGCACCGACAGCCCCTCCTTGAAGATCACCCCCGCTCCCAGGAAACCGATGCCCGTCATGATCCCCTGGGCCATGCGTGTCGGGTCGATCTGGGCCCGCGTGGCCCCGGGGCCGGCGAACCACTCGGCGTGATAGACGGTGACCAGCATCAAGAGGCTGGAGGCCAGGCACACCAAGGTGTGGGTGCGGAAACCCGCCGGGCGCCCGTGGTAGCTGCGCTCCAGACCGATGAGCCCCCCTGCCAGAACGGCGCCCAGCAGATGCATGCTGATCTCTCGATAGACGAAGGGCACTTGGGCCAGCAGGTCAGGCATGTGCAAATCATGCCCAGGGGACACCCCTTCTGTCCAGCCATCGGGCCGGCCCCGCGGGCATGACCTACAATACCCAGCGACGGGCCTCCCCGCATGGGAGCATGGCCAACCGGGTCAGGTCGGGAACGAAGCAGCCCTAACCATCGCGAACAGTGCCGGGGTTAAGGCTCGTCACCCCGTCTTGCCGGCTGAGGGCATCTTCTGTCTGCCGGGCCTGAACCCACGGCATGCAGCCTGGGCTGATCGGCCGATCCCGCCCTGGCGCTGATCGCCATCACCATGGCGGCCGCCGTCGCCTGCACCAAGCTTTCTGCGGCAAAGCCAGCAATGGCCAGCGTGGCCAAAGCAAGCCGGGCGCGGGCTTCGGGCCGTTCGTGGCGCATGCCCGACTCGATGCGCCGCGCTGCCCCAGTCTTCAGCCACTGCGCCGCGCCCGTGCGATCGCCTTCGCGGCCGCAATGGCCGCTTCATCCCGATACCCCGGCTCCCGCCGCCACGGATCGTCTGGCTCGATGCGGCATTCGTCTTCCACCCACTGCGGCCACTGCGGGATCTTGCTCGTGCGCATCACGATCCAGCGGAACAGGCTCTCGGGCAAAAAGAACACTTGCGCCAGGACCTGCAGCAAGGGCGAGCCATTCAGGGTCAGCGTGATGCGCTCCCAACCGAAGGCCCATGACTCCTTTTGGCGGTCGATGGGCGGCAGCATGATCAGCGGCACCGGATGGATCCTCTGCAAGGCCACGCCCGGCCCCTCCTGCATGTACAGCCTGAAGAACTCGAAGTGGTTGCGCAGATCTTCTTCGCCTTCTTTGCCCTTGGTGTTCACGCTCAACGCGAACGTCTCAAGAACCGTCTTGCCCGATTCATCCATCACGTGGCCCACCACGTTGAGCCAGCCCAGCGGGTTGGCATGGCCCAGAATCGTCCAGTACACCCGATCCCACGGCACCTTGAGCACCGATCCGTCAGGACGAAAAGCGTACACCTGACGGTTCTTGCGGTTGAACCGGATCGGGTAGTGCGTGTAGGTGAAGGCGTCACACAGGAAGATGTAGACCGTGACACCTAAGAGCACTGGGAACCAGAAAAGAAAGAACAAGCCAATCGGGTGCCAGTGCTTGAAGATATTGGTAACAACGACCCACAGACCAAAAGCAGCAGCGGCAAAGGCAGCCGCCCCGAACATCGCCCCAAACCCTCTCTCCTCATACCACTTGTCCACGCACTCAACAAAGGTCGAGTTCAGGCGGATCAGCGACAACTGGTAGTGCGGCGCCTCACCCGCCGGCTTGCGAATGTCCAGACGCAGCTCGCGCTCGCGCGCGGTGAGCGGGCGCTTCACGTGGAAACGATGGATCACATTCTTGATCAAGGGCATTGACCGCTCCTCAAACTGCCGTGGCCAGCGCCACGCCGTACGCGGCCCAGCGCTTCCAGGGCTTGCAGCTCCTCGTCCAGCGTCTTGAACTTGTTGGGCCCGATTCCTCTTACCACCCCACCCCCTTGCGCAGCGGCTGCCCGATGGCCTGGCGCACGGCCTGCGGCCACTCATACAGCCGCGAGGTGTGCGCCACCAGCCACAGCCCCGTGGCCTGGCCCATCACAAACAATGTCAACCCGGCACCAGCGATCAAGTGGTAAAAAAGCGTGATCCCCGGATGCTCCCGCCACCACCAGCCATAGCGCGGCCCGAAGGGCCCGGTGCGCCCGGCCGCTTGCCACCAGCTGGGCTTATCGTCGCTGCGCCCATCGAGCGGCTCGCCCGGGTGCGGCAGGTGCGGCCCGCCTTGTTCCATGACGCGGCGGATGTGCTCCCACAGCGGGGCCACCATGGCCTCGGTCAAGGCCAGACCCAGCGCCACCTGGAAATGCCCGATCAGCGTGGGATCGTCCGTGCTCTTGCGCACCGTGAACGCCAGCCGGTGGATGCGCCGCACCCCCGTGCCCGGGTTGGGCGCCACTTCGGTGTGGTGCTCGGCCTGCACCAGGTCCCACTCGTAGGCGCAGGCCCTGACCGGCCAGGGCTTGAGCAGGCCCCACAGGCCCGGGACCACTTCCTGCTGCATCACGTACACCTTGCGGTGCCGCCGGTCAAAGACCACCGGCAGATCCCGCGGGCCGCCCCACAGCAGCCGCACCGGCGTGCCCACCATCCACAGAAGATAGAGCAGGGAGAAAGCGGCCATGGCGAGTCCCCCTATCGCCGACACATAGCCCATCCAGGCAGCCTTGGGGGACAAAGAAATCAAAAAGGGCAAGATGACAAAATACCCTCCCAGCACTGCCCCCCCCACCGACCATCAACCCGATGGCCGCCTGGATCATGGGCATGCCCTCCAGCTCCTGGCGCATCGCGGTGAACTCGATCGCATCGGCATAGATCGCCTTGATCCAGCCGTAGGCCTGGGGCCGCTCGGCCGCCTTTTGCTTCTTGTCGTACACCCCCAGGGCCGGGCGCAGCCTCTTGCCCCCACGCTTTTTGACGTCGTCCACGCTGGCGCTGCTCAGAGCCACCCGCTCGCCGGCCGCGTAGATGGGCATCACATGCTGGCCGTGCCCGTACAGCGGCTCCAGCACCACCCGGCGTTCGCCCGCGCTCATGGCCGAGGTCCTCCCGCGGGGATCGATGCCGGCTGCACCCCGGGCGCTTCGGGCACGCCGCTCTGGCGGCCCAGCGCTTCCAGGGCTTGCAGTTCCTCCTCCAGCGTCTTGAACTTGTTGGGCCCGATCCCGAAGTACGTGCGCCTCAAAAACGCCTGCTGCTCACTGGGAGTCAGCACCACCGCCAGCACCTCACCGACCAGGCTCAGCCCCACCAGGATCAGGCCCCAGCCCGTCAAGCTCAAGCCCAGCCCCGTGGCCGCCCTCAGCCCCAGGTGCATGTAGCCGGCGCGCAGCAACTGCAACACAGGAATGCTCAGAAAAGCCACTCCACTGCCAGTCATGCCCACGATCGCACCAGCGACTCCGCCCGAAACCGCCCCCTCATTACTCCCCTACATCGAAGACGACCGGCTTGCCGTGCTCCCGTTCCAGTTGCCAGACCTTGTAGATCCAAAGGTAAGCTCCGCAAGCCAAGCGGCCAAGCATATAGATTGTCAAAGGCAACGTTAGGACTGCGACAAGAAGTAGCACCGCTGACATACCACTCGTGTCGACCAATAGGCGTTGCATCGGATAGGCCATCGGAATGCCCATCAGAAGGTAGGGGCCGATCCGGTGACAAATCTTGCTTGCCAGGGTCGTGTCACGAACGCGCGGCGCATCCAAGTCTGTTTTTACAGGGTGGCGCAGGACAATCTTTGTCGCATGAATCACGAACTCCCGTTCGAAAAAGCGCATCTCCTCAACACGCCGCTTGAGCGAAGACATGGCCGTGGCGCACCAAAGTACTGCCGCTCCGAAAAAAATCGCGAGAATCAGTGATTTACTCTGAAGCGATATATCCGGGGCCAGCAAGAACGCAAACCCAGCGCCTGCGGTCATGAACAACAATGGGCTAAGCCCAATACCCATCAGGATGCGGCTAATAAGGAGCCTATCCAGGCTCGCTGGCGCAAAGAAGCTGGCAATCAGACACGCAAGAGCCAGCCCCCCTCCAAAAATGAGTGCATCGGACGGCATAACGGCGAGTGCTCCCCATTCACTGCTGGCAAGCAGCAAAACCCCAGCCGGTAACAAACTAGAGAGCATCCAAAGCCATGCGGCGGCCCGCATGCCCGCGCGCGGGTTCGATACTGCCGTCATCACGGACCTCCACCGTGAACTAAGGAAGGTCTGCACAACACCCGCCGTAGCGTGAGTTGATGCACTCGATTTCGGAAGGCGGCGTTTTCAGGCTCGCGAAGTCGGTTTGAAGGCCGATTTCGCCCCGATTCGCGGCCCCCTGGCCGCCTGCAGACGCACTCATCCCCGCATCTCCTTCAGCAACGTGTGCCGCACCATCCAC
>NZ_JBWQXA010000013.1:0-95689 GCF_056746695.1 Caldimonas hydrothermalis
TGGCCGAAGCTCTCGCCACGGCGCAGCAGCACGCGCTTGCCGCTGTAGCTGCTGGGCAGCCCCGTCTGCGTCAGCGCCCCGCTCGGGCACCCCGCATAGTTCGCCGTCGGCGATACGCATACCGTCTGGTTGCCGCTGTAGACCGAGTCCGCATTGTGAACGGTCACCGTCATCGACGCGGTGGTCGAGGCGCCCGTGCTGTCGATGGCTCGCACGCGAACGGTATAGGTGCCAGGCACATCGAAGACATGTGCGGCCAGCGGGCCGCCAATCTGCGTGTTCTTGGGCAGGCCGGAGATCGACCACCGCTCACCACGCTCATCACCGAAATCGAAGCTGTAGGTGACTTGACGGTAGGGGTCGACGCCCGACAGCGACGAGGTCGTGGCCGTGGCATCGAACATCACAGCCAGCGGGGCCACACCCGAGGTCCGGGTGGCCGACAGACGCGCCACCACCGAAGTGGAGGTCTGTCCGTTGTCGGGTGCAGGCGCCGGAGCCGGAGCCGGAGCCGGAGCCGGAGCGGGAGCCGGAGCCGGAGCCGGAGCCGGAGCCGGAGCCGGAGCCGGAGCCGGAGCCGGAGCGGGAGCGGGAGCCGGAGCGGGAGCCGGAGCGGGAGCCGGAGCCGGAGCCGGAGCCGGGGCCGGGGCCGCCTCGGCGGCGACCTCGCATTGCTTGGCCACCCCGAAGATCGGGTCCCCAAACACGGCGTTCGAGCAGTTCACACCGTTGGTGAAAGTGCCATAAGCGTAACTGCCCGAGGCACCATAACGAACCTGGGCCGTGCCGGAGAATGAGCAGTACTGATTCTCGGCAGCGCACACGGTCCAACTGCCGGGGGCCGGTGCCGGTGCGGGAGCGGGACTGGGGGCGGGCTTGGTGCCCTGCAACCAGCGGTTGCCGTTCCACCACCAGCTGCGTCCCTGTGCATCGATATGCACGTCTTGCCCATCGACGGGCGCCGATTGAAGGACATCATCGGTGCCGCTGCTGCCGGATCCGCCACCGCAAGCAGCCAGCACCGCACAGGCCGCCATGGTCTGTGCCAAGACGGCCCACCGCGATTGATTGCTTGATTGTTTCATTGCACTACTTCAGTGAATCGAGAACATCCCCCCGGGTCGCGCGTATCGGCGAAACCACTGGGCCCTGAGGCAGTGCTGGAGGCACGGCGAACCGTGACGTCGTTGCGACGTGAAGAGCTGGTTCGGCGGTCAGCACTGCGACCCGGTGTTGTCAGACGGCGTCTGAGCGCTTTCCACCAGAGGCAAGGATTGCTGCCGCGGATCGTAGCGAGGCGTCCCCCGGCCAGCCGTAAGGGACCTGTAACGGCGTAACAAGTCGTGAGCAGAAACCGGCAAAGTCAAGTGTGAACTACCCCTCATTCGAGGGGTCTCTCCCCCTGGGATGGAGGCTTTCCTGCGGCGAGGGCGAAGAGAGGCAGTCGCTTACGACTGGTTACATTTTTGCCGCAGGTGCCGCACTCCCAGGCTGGCGGGACGGGGCTTCGCTTCGCTCCGAAGGAGCAGCCCACCAGTGCCTGGCATCGGTGGCTGGATCATGGTGGAAAGGATTGCGCTCGTCCGAGCGCGACAAACGATGGCGCCAGGTCAGCAGATGCCTGGCCCAGCGGACATAGGCTGCCAGCAGATGGGTTTCTCGGCGCCAGTAGGCGTCGCGCACATAGGCCCAGTACAGGCCGATGAATTCATCCTGGAGGTATTGCTTGCATTGCTGCAGGCTCATCGGTCGATAAGACCGGTAGTAGCCCGATACGAAATCCCACGCGAAGCTTTGCAGCGCAAAGGCCAGCGCAGGGTCGGTTCCCGGCGGCGCCCAGGCTCCGACCGGCGAACGCTCATAGATGGCGGCGTAGCTCACCAAGGCCAGGTAATAGCTGCCCAGAGGGGTTAGGTGGACATCGTCCTTGATCAGGCGGTTCACCACATCGCGTGCCTTGGGCCCGCCCAGGCCAGGCAAACCCGAAGGCTGAAGGGCGCGCGCCACGAGTTCAGCCAGTGCACGGCCTGCCGGCAGGGAGACGATCCGGTCGCTGCGCCCTTCGGCTTGCAGGGACACGTTGATGCGGGTGGCGATGCACTGCCACACCGGGGAGGCTGCACGCTCATAGGCGATCCAGCGCTCGGGCCGGTCCTTGTCGTCCAGGCTGATCCAGGCCTCATAGAAGTAGGTCTGACCGCGTGGATTGCCCTCAATGAAACGCTCATGATAGTGGCGCAGATGGCGGACGGTGTCGTTCCAGATCAGCGTGCCCAGCAGACCGTGCTGTTCGGTGATCAGCAAGGCATCGTAGGGACGGTCGGGGTGCACGGATGGACGACGCAGCTCAGCCACCACGTCCAGACCTTCGCCGTCGCGGTTGTAGCCTTCGCGATAGCCGGCCCAAACCGAGGGATCGTCCGCCTCGCCTCGCGTGCGTCGACGGATCGAGGAGCCGACGATGTACTGGCGTTCCCACAGGGCAGGAGTCCCCAGGCTGTCCGCGATGGCGGCGAGCTGGTCTGGCAAGGGGCGGTCGGTCAGGCTGTGCCCTGAGATGAAGATCCGGGCCGACGAACGGGGGGTCTGGGGCCAGTGTCCATCGGCCGCTTTGGCGTCTACACGGTTCATCGGGTCGACCGGTGATGCAGCATTGGCCTTGGTCAGGGGTGCATGAATGCATGCCATTAGCACTGCCATGATCCAGACATGCACGATCCAGACAGGCCCGCGGACATCGCGATCCATGGCCGGGGCGGCGGCGCTCACCTCAGGGCCAGCCGGGCCAGGCACGTCGTCACCGTTGCCCGGTAGGGGGACGACAGGCTCGTATCGCTGGTGCGCCGCTCATGCTGCCATTGGCAGCCGATGTCGAACGAGCGGCTGATGGCGTAATGGATGCCCAGGTTGACTGCACGCGTGGTGTCGCGGCCCGACTCGCCAGAGGTGTTCGAGAGCTTGCCCGTGCTGTGGCGATACCCGGTCTGGACCTCGATCTTCGCTGTCGGGGCGTAACGCAAGCCGAGTTGCGCCGTATTGGTCACACGGCTGCTGTCCAGCGTGTAATCGGGGGCCCCCCCCGTGAAATCGGCAAAGCGTGTCTCAGCACCCGTGTCCCTGTCGAACTGAGCGCGCATGCGGATCTTGCCGGTGAGCGCATAGTCCCACCCCAAGGACCCGGTGATGCCGGAGAAGTCGGCAAGTTCCGGTGCCGAATGGTCCTCCCGGCTGTGGCTAATGCGGCCGTTGAACGTGCTGCGTCCCGTGGGCGTCCACTCCGCAGTGAGGTCCACGTCACGGCGCGTGCTGTCGTCAGCCCGGAAGACGCCGGGCGAGACCTCGGTGAAGCGTGGCCGTCGGCCGTCCGTGTGGCGCACACCGACGCCCAGCCGCAGGGCTCGCTCCACACCGTGCTCGATCCCCAGGGCCACCACGTCCTGGCGGTACTCGCGATCCCGGAACGCCTGGGCCGAGTAATCCACCCTGCGGTGCTCCAATCCTGCACGCAAGGCGGTACGAGCGGTGATGCCGTAGCGGGCCGTGAACTCGGCCAACTGGGCGCTTTCGAGGTTGCGGGTGGTGATGCGCGGGGCGCCGGCGGTTCCGTAGTCCGCCAGACTGCGGTTGTAAGCATAACGCAGGGTGCCGGACAGCCGCTCCACCGTGGACCAGTCGATGCCGGCGTGGGCGGAGCTGGCGACATGGTCGAGGGAGTCGAAGTCGCGGAACCGATGGGCCGCAACGGCAGCGCTGGCATGCAAGCGCTGGCGGCCCATGGGCTGGCTCAACTCCGCCGCCAAGCCCGTCACGGACCGCAGATCGCTCTCGCTCGGGGTGCCGCTGGGACTGCGAAACAGGTTGGTGTCATGTGTGAAGGCCTGACTCACGCTCAGGGTGAATGGGCGGGTGGCGGTCGTTGGGGGGCCTTCGGTGGGCTGACCCTGGGCCACCGGGCTGAGCATCCACAGGATCGATGCGAGAGGCAGGCTGCGGAGGGCCGACGTTGTTGCGACAGGACTTGGGCTCACCGGGGCTCCTTCAGGCTGTGTGATGGATCGTGGGGTGCCGTTGCGAAATCCGCATCAGCATCAATACGCATGCCTATCGAACAGCATCAGGCGGATCGTACGCGCAATGATCTGGAGGTCCAAGCCCAGCGACCAGTTGCGCAGGTACTCCAGATCGTATTCGACGCGGGCCTGCATCTTCTCGATCACCTCGGTTTCGCCGCGATAGCCATGGACCTGTGCCCAGCCGGTGATGCCTGGGCGCACCTTGTGGCGCACCATGTAGGCCTTGATCAGGCGACGGTACTGTTCGTTGTGCGCGACGGCATGGGGGCGTGGGCCGACGATGCTCATGCGGCCTTGCAGCACGTTGATGAACTGGGGCAGTTCGTCGAGCGAGGTCCTGCGCAAGAAGGCGCCGAAGGGCGTGATGCGCGGGTCGTTCTTGGTGGCCTGCTTCACCACCGGCCCGTCGTCCAGGGTGCGCATCGAGCGGAACTTGTAGACGATGATCTCCTCGCCGTCTAGACCGTTGCGGCGCTGCTTGAAGATCACCGGGCCGGGCGAGCTCAGCTTCACACCGAGGGCGATCGCCAGCATCAGCGGGGAAATCACCACCAGGATGAGGCTGGCCATCACGATGTCGCTCAGGCGCTTGACGAGCTCGTTCGTGCCGGTGAAAGGGGTCTCGCAGATGCCCACCACCGGCACGCCTCCCATGTCGTGCAACCGGCCCTGGATGATGCTGATGCCAAAGACGTCGGGCACGTAGTACAGGCTGGCCGTCGTGCCCTGGAGCTGCTCGAGGAGCCGGACGATGCGCGGCTGCGACCCCAGGGGCAGTGTGATGTAGACATCGCGCACGCCGTGGGCCGACACATAGGCGCCCACATCGCGCAGCATGCCCAAGCGGTGCGGCGCGGCGCCTTCGTGCAGCCGGTCGTCGGTGCGGTCGTCGAAGTAGCCGAGGAAGTCGATGCCGCGGTTGCGCCGTTCGGCCAGCGCGCGCGACACCTTCTCGCCCAGCGGGCCCGCGCCCACCACGACGGCGCTGCGCCGCGAGCGGGGCAGGTTCGCGTGGTGGTTCACGATGTGGGCCCCGGCCCACACCGCCAGCCATTGCAGCACCGGGGTGGCCAGAGCCCACAGCAGCAGGGCGCGCGTGTCGAACAGGCCAAAGCTGCTGGTGGCGTAGCCGAGCAGGCCGAAGATGACCATCAGCGTGAACCAGCTCAGCGCGATGTCGGTGGCGGCGGCCAGAAGGTTGTCTCGGAAGCGGTCGCGCCCGGGAAAGGCCAGCGCGAACACCAGCAGGCTCAGGACGAGTTCAGGGCGCCCCACGGGTTGATCGAACCAGGCATAGGCCAGCAGGAGCGACGCCACCATGAGGCCGGGCTCCAGCAGCGCGGCCACCATCGAGGTGATGGACTGCGGGGCGCCGAAGAAGGTGCGTTTGTGGCTGTTGCGGTCGTCGAACATGCAAGGTTTCAGGGCATGGGGCGGCAGCGCAGGGATCCGGCCTGGTGTCCGACGCGACGGCGCCGGCGAGCCCAGCGGCTCGCGGACACACGGGGGCGGATCTCGTTGGATTGTGGGCCGGAAGCCTTTGCCGGCGACCCACGTGATCTGGGGGGGGACGTCTTGGACGGGGCCCGTGAATGAGGGGAGGGGAGCGACCTTTCCTGGGTGCTGTCCAAGGCAGTGCGGCCACCCTGGGGTGGCCGCACTGGGGGAGAGCAGATCGTTGCGGGTCTCAGCCGCGCGTGCGGCGACTGGCCATGAAGCCCACGGCGGCCACCCCGGCGGCGATGAGCGCATACCACTGGGTGCCCGATCGCGGCAGACGTTCGGGCGGACGTGACGATCCCGAGGCCGTCTGGACGGGCTCGGTCAGCGCTGCACGCATGGGCACCGCCTGGAGGCCCGACCACACGCCACCCCCGTCGTTCGTTGATCGAACCTGGGGGGCCGAAAGCGGGTTGGACACTACAGCGTCGCGGGCGGGCGCCATCGCCCTCGGCGCTGCCTGCGGCGGCGAGGCGGTCGCCGTCAGGGCCGTGTCGGCGGGCGCGTCGCCGGCCGGGCGGTCCACGAGGCCGCGGTCGACGGCGGCAGCCCCGATCGGCAGCCCAAGCGCGACCACGACCATCAGCGTTTTCATGGAACCTTCCCCTTGAAGTGTGTCGGGAAGTGTCCGGCAGGGCGTGCATTTGTCACATCCCGTGCCTGGGGGGTGACTGCGCGCCAGGCTGTCACAAGGCCGCCACGGACGGCCGAAACAGCGGGTTCATTCAGCCGGCGAAGCCGCGGGGATGCGTGCTCTGCCAGCGCCAGGCGTCGGCACACATGGCGGCCAGGTCGCGCCGCGCGGTCCACCCGAGCAGCCGCCGTGCCTGCGCCGGGTCGGCGTAGCAGGCCGCCACATCGCCCGGGCGGCGCTCGACGATGCGATAGGGGATCGAGCGCCCGCTGGCCTGTTCGAAGGCGCGGATCACCTGCAACACGCTGTAGCCCTGGCCGGTGCCGAGGTTCACCGTGTGGGACTGGCCGGTTTCGAGCAGATAGCGCAGCGAAGCCACGTGGCCCTCGGCCAGATCCATCACATGGATGTAGTCGCGCACGCCGGTGCCGTCAGGGGTGTCGTAGTCGCCGCCAAACACCTGCAGTTCCGGGCGCACGCCCACCGCCACCTGGCACACATAGGGCATCAGGTTGTTCGGTGTGCCGCGGGGATCCTCGCCGATGCGGCCGCTCTCGTGGGCGCCCACCGGGTTGAAATAGCGCAAGCTGGCGATCTGCCAGCGCGGGTCGCAGCGTCGCAGCTCGTCGAGCAGGCGCTCGCCCATCAGTTTGGTGGTGCCGTAGGGGTTGGTCGTGGCCAGCGGGGCGTCTTCGGTGATGGGCAGACGCTCGGGCTGCCCGTAGACGGTGGCCGATGAACTGAAGACCAGGCGGAAGACCCCGTGGTCCTGCATGGCCTGGGCCACGCTCAGGAGGCCGCCGAGGTTGTTGCGGTAGTAGGCCAGGGGGCGCTGCACCGATTCGCCCACGGCCTTGTGGGCCGCAAAATGCACGACGGCATCGATCGCGTGGCGCCCGAACACGTCGTCCAGGGCTGCGGTATCGCAGACATCGGCCTGTACGAAGACGGGCGCGGTGCCGGTGAGCTCGGCCAACCGATCGAGGACGGCGGGCGAACTGTTGGCGAAGTTGTCGAGGCCGACGACCTCGTGGCCGGCGGCGTGCAGGGCCAGCCAGGTGTGGGAGCCGATGTAGCCGGTGGCACCGGTCAGCAAGATGCGAGGCATGGAGGACTCTTTGGGCCGTTGAAGCGCGCATTGTTCCAGAAGGGCCCGAGGCGAAGATCACCCCGGCCGGGGGGAGGACGGCCCACCTACAATCGCGGCCATGCTCGAACCCCTTCTCCAACTGCTCGGTCCGGCCGTGCTGGATCGCGTCACGCTGGCGCTGAACCACTTGCTGGCCTCCGAGCCCATGGCCATGCGCCGGCTGGTTCCCCAGGCGGGCCGGCGTGTGCGCCTGAGCTTGAGCGGCTGGCCGTCCTGGTTACCGCCCCCGCCATCGGCCTGCTGGGAGATCACGCCTGCCGGGCTGCTGGAGCGCGTGGAGGCGCCGATCGACGACGCCGGTGCCCTGGAGCTGGTGGTGGACGCATCCAATCCGGTGCGGCTGGCCGCCGAACTGCTCTCGGGTGACCGCTCGTCGGTGAGCCTGCAAGGTGATGCCGAACTGGCCACGACCCTGGCCTGGCTGATGGAGCACCTGCGCTGGGATCCGGAAGAGGATCTGTCGCGCCTGATGGGCGATGCCGCTGCCCGCCAGGCCGCGGCGGTGCTGCGTGCCCTGGGGGGCGGGGTGCAGGCGGCCTTGAGGGCCATGGCTCCCCTGGCAGCCCGCATGGGCGCAGCGACGGGCCGGCCCGGGCAACCCGGATGAAACGCCTGCTGCGACTGACGGTCATCCTCTACACGGTCTGGCGTTTCGGCCTGGACCAGATCGTGCTGCGCGAGGCGCCGCAGCCTGCGGTGCGCCTGCTGGCCCGGGTGCTGGGGGTGGGCCGCCGGTTCGGACGTCCGGCTGGCCAGCGGCTGCGCGAGGCGCTCGAGCGTCTGGGCCCCATCTTCGTCAAGTTCGGACAGGTCCTGTCCACCCGGCGCGACCTGCTGCCCACCGAGGTGGCCGACGAGCTGGCCCGGCTGCAGGACCGCGTGCCGCCCTTTCCTGCAGACCAGGCGGTGCGCACGATCGAGGCGTCCTTCGGTCGGCCGCTGCAGGCACTGTTTGCCGACTTCGATCGCGAGCCGGTGGCCAGCGCCTCGATCGCCCAGGTCCACTTTGCCACTTTGCGCGACGGCCGCGAGGTGGCCGTCAAGGTGTTGCGCCCGGGCATGCTCAAGGTCATCGAGGAGGACCTGGGCCTGCTGCGCATCCTGGCCGCCTGGGTCGAACGGCTGTGGCCCGATGGCAAACGCCTCAAGCCGCGCGAGGTGGTGGCCGAGTTCGACAAATACCTGCACGACGAGCTGGACCTTGTGCGCGAGGCGGCCAACGCCACGCAGTTGCGGCGCAACATGGAGGGCCTGAACCTCGTCATCGTGCCCGAGATGGTCTGGGACCTGTGCGCCGAGCAGGTCATCGTGATGGAGCGTATGCGCGGCATCCCGATCAGCCAGGTGCAGCGCCTGCGCGAGGCGGGGGTGGACATCCGCAAGCTCGCCCGCGACGGCGTGACGATCTTCTTCACGCAGGTGTTCCGCGATGGCTTCTTCCACGCCGACATGCACCCGGGCAACATCCAGGTCAGTGTCGATCCGGCCAGCTTTGGCCGCTACATTGCGCTGGACTTCGGGATCATCGGCACGCTCACCGAGTTCGACAAGGAGTACCTGGCGCAGAACTTCATCGCCTTCTTCCGGCGCGACTACAAGCGCGTGGCCGAGCTCCACCTGGAAAGCGGCTGGGTGCCGCCCGACACCCGGGTGGACGAGCTAGAGGGGGCCATCCGGGCCTGCTGCGAACCGCACTTCGACAAGCCGCTGAAGGACATCTCGCTCGGCCAGGTGCTGATGCGTCTGTTCCAAACCTCGAGGCGCTTTAACGTTGAGATCCAGCCGCAGCTCGTGTTGCTGCAAAAGACCTTGCTCAACGTGGAAGGCCTGGGCCGCCAGCTCGATCCCGATCTGGACCTGTGGAGCACGGCCAAGCCCTTCCTGGAGCGCTGGATGCACGAACAGGTGGGGTGGCGGGGGCTGTGGGCGCGGCTGCAGAAGGAGGCGCCGCGCTATGCCAAGCTGCTGCCCGAGCTGCCGCGGCTGCTGCACCATGCCCTGCAGCATCCGCCGGCGCTGCACCGGCAGGAACTGCAGCGGCTGATCAAGGAACAGCGCCGCACCAATCGCCTGCTCCAGGCCATTTTGTATGGCGGCATCGGATTCACGCTGGGCCTGCTGGCGATGCAGGCCCTGACCCGGGCACGGCCCTGGTGGTAGGAGCCGCTGCGCCGGGTGTCGGCAGCGCGGCTCAAGCGCCCTGGGCGACGGCCTGGGGCCGCGTGGCCGGCCCCGTCAGGCCGCCGATGATCATGCCCACCGCGCTGGCCAGCAGACCGAAGAGCTGGGGCTCGACCGGCTCGTCGATGCCCAAGACCTCCAGCACCAGCCAGGTGCCCAGACCGAGCACCAGGGCCAGCACCGCACCGCGGTTGTTGGCCCGCTTCCAGAACAGGCCGAAGGCCAGGGGCACGAAGGCGCCGGCCAGCGTGACGCGGTAGGCGTTCTCGACCATCGTATGGATAGTGGCATCGGTGGCCACGGCATAGGTCGTGACGAGCACTGCAAAGCAAGCGACGATCACGCGGGTCATGTTCAGGAACTGCTGGTCGCTCTGGCCCTTCATGTAGGGGCGCAGCACGTTCTCGGCGAAGGTCACGGCCGGGGCCAGCAGCGTGCCCGAGGCCGTGCTCATGATCACCGACAGCAGCGCACCGAAGAACACCACCTGCAGCCAGAACGGCATGCGTTCGACCACCAGCGTGGGCAGCACGAGCTGGGAGTCCACTTCCATCAGCCGGGTGACCAGGGCCGGGTCGATCAGGTGGGCGCTGTAGGCCAGGAACAAGGGCACCGAGGCGAAAAAGAAATAAGCCACGCCGCCCAGCGCCGTGCTCCAGACAGCGACGAACTCGTTCTTGGAGGAGTTGACGCGTTGGAACACGTCCTGCTGGGGGATGGAGCCCAGCGCCATCGTCAGCAGCGCAGCGGTCCAGCCCAGGATGTCCACCGCATCCAGACTGGGCAGCCACTCGAACTTGCCGTCGGCTGCGGCCTTGGCGATCACGGTGGCCACGCCGCCGGCTTGATGGGCGGCTTCACCGCTGACCAGCAACAGGCCCACGACGATGACAATCATCTGCACGAAGGTGGTCACCGCCACCGACCACATGCCGCCGAACACGGTGTAGAGCAGCACCACGCCCATGCCGATCAGCATGCCCTCGTTCATCGAGATGGCATCGGCCGAAAGCACGTTGAAGACCAGCCCCAGGGCGGTGATCTGCGCGGCCACCCAACCCAGGTAGGACAGCACGATGCACACCGATACCGCCAGCTCGACCGGACGGCTGTAGCGCACGCGGAAATAGTCGCCCAGGGTGAGCAGGTTCATCCGGTACAGCGGGCGGGCGAAGATCAGGCCGAACAGCACCAGGCACAGCGAGGCGCCCAGCGGGTCGGAGATCAGGCCGCGGAAGCCTTCGTCCAGGAAGGTGGCCGAGATGCCCAGGACGGTTTCGGCCCCGAACCAAGTGGCGAACACCATGGCCATCACGACCGGGAAGGGCAGGTGGCGGCTGGCGGTGATGTAGTCGCGCGCACTGTGGACCTGCCGCGAAGCGTACAAACCGATGGCGATCGACAGTGCCAGGTAGACGAACACGAGGGTCAGCAGCATCGGGACATCCTTTCGCGGCGAGGGGGGGAGGGCGGTGCGCGCGGATTATAGGGGTGGCTTCTCGGGGCACCAATGCAGGAAACGTGCCTCCCTGGCGCGATGGGCGGTTTGGGCCGGCGAGGTCTGCCCGCCGAGGACTGCCGTCCCGGCGGGCGGACTTGAACCCTGGCAGCCCGCCTATAATTTCGGGTTTTGCGTTCCCCTCTTGGTGTCGGTTATGCCCATCTATGCTTACAAGTGCGAGTCCTGCGGGCATGGGCAGGACGTGCTCCAGAAGATTTCCGATCCCGTGCTGACGCACTGTCCGCGGTGCGGCGCCGAAACCTTCCGCAAGCAGGTCACCGCCGCCGGTTTCCAGCTCAAGGGCTCGGGCTGGTACGTGACCGACTTCCGCGGGGGGGCATCGGGTGCTGCCGGCGCCTCGGCCTCTGCCGGTGCCGCTTCGGCGGCCACGGCCTCGGCTTCGGGGGCCGGCGATTCGTCCTCCGGTGCGGCGGCCCCTGCCGGCGCGGCCTCGACGCCCTGCGGCGGCTCTTGCGCCTGTCATTGATGGATTTCCCGGCCGGGCCGTGCACGGCCCGGCGCCTCCAGGGCTGATCGGCCCTTGGGTGCTGCTCCCTGGCGCCCCTCCCCGAATCGGAGTGATTGCATGAGAACCACCTACTGCGGCCTCGTCAGCGAAGCGCTGATGGGCCAGACCGTGACCCTGATGGGCTGGGCCCATCGTCGCCGGGATCACGGCGGCGTCATCTTCATCGACTTGCGCGACCGCGAGGGCCTGGTCCAGGTGGTGTGCGACCCCGATCGCCCCGAGATGTTCAAGATCGCCGAAGGCGTGCGCAACGAGTTCTGCCTGAAGGTGGTGGGCAAGGTGCGCGCGCGTCCGGCCGGCACCGAAAACGCCAACCTCACCAGCGGCAAGGTCGAGGTGCTGTGCCTGGAGCTGGAGGTGCTCAACCCCAGCGTGACCCCGCCCTTCCAGATCGACGACGAGAACCTCTCGGAGACCACGCGTCTCACGCACCGGGTGCTGGACCTGCGCCGCCCCTACATGCAGAAGAACCTGATGCTGCGCTACAAGGTGGCGATGGAGGTGCGCAAGTTCCTGGACGCCAACGGCTTCATCGACGTCGAGACGCCCATGCTCACCAAGAGCACGCCCGAGGGCGCGCGCGACTACCTGGTGCCCAGCCGGGTGCACGACGGCATGTTCTTCGCGCTGCCGCAGTCTCCCCAGCTCTTCAAGCAGTTGCTGATGGTGGCTGGCTTCGACCGTTACTACCAGATCACCAAGTGCTTCCGCGACGAGGACCTGCGCGCCGACCGCCAGCCCGAGTTCACCCAGATCGACATCGAGACCTCCTTTCTCACCGAGGAGGAGATCCGCGGCATGTTCGAGGGCATGATCCGCACGGTCTTCCGCAACGTGATGGGCGTGGAACTGCCGGTCTATCCGGTCATGAAGTATGCCGAGGCGATGCACCGCTACGGCTCGGACAAGCCCGACCTGCGCGTCAAGCTCGAGTTCACCGAGCTCACCGACGTGATGAAGGACGTCGAGTTCAAGGTCTTTTCCGGCCCGGCCAACAGCGTGGGCGGGCGGGTGGTGGCGCTGCGCATTCCCGGCGGTGGCGAGATGAGCCGCAGCGAGATCGATGCCTACACCGAGTACGTCAAGATCTACGGCGCCAAGGGCCTGGCCTGGATCAAGGTCAACGACGTGGGCAAGGGCCGCGACGGCCTGCAGTCGCCCATCGTCAAGAACCTGCACGACGGCGCGATCGGCGAGATCCTGGCGCGCACCGGCGCGCGCAACGGCGACCTGATCTTCTTCGGGGCCGACAAGGCCAAGGTGGTGAACGATGCCATCGGCGCGTTGCGCGTGAAGATCGGGCACAGCGAGTTCGGCAGGAAGAGCGGCCTGTTCGAGGACCGTTGGGCGCCGCTGTGGGTGGTGGACTTCCCGATGTTCGAGTTCGACGAGGACGAACAGCGCTGGAACGCGGTGCACCATCCCTTCACCGCGCCGAAGGACGGCCATGAGGACTGGATGGACACCGCGCCGGAGAAGTGCATCGCCAAGGCCTACGACATGGTGCTCAACGGCTGGGAGCTGGGCGGCGGGTCGGTGCGCATCCACCGCGCCGAGGTGCAGCGCAAGGTGTTCAACGCGCTGAAGATCGGGCCGGAGGAGGCCCGCCAGAAGTTCGGCTTCCTGCTCGATGCCCTGCAGTACGGCGCGCCTCCCCACGGCGGCCTGGCCTTCGGCCTGGACCGCCTGGTGACCCTGATGGCCAAGGCCGAGTCGATCCGCGACGTCATCGCCTTCCCCAAGACCCAGCGGGCCCAGTGCCTGCTGACCGGTGCGCCGTCGTACGTGGACGAGAAGCAATTGCGCGAGCTGCACATCCGCCTGCGCAACCCCCAACCGTCCGCAGGCGGTTGAACGTTCGGGTGGTCCCGTGCTCCAAGGGGTGGCCACAGCCACCCCTTGTTGCTTTCGGGATGCATCCGGGATGCCGCAGGTGGCGGATGATCCAAAATCCCCGCTGTGACAGGAGTTGCCGCCGTGAGTGAACGCCCGCCGAAGATCCCGGAGTCCGTCCTCGTGGTCATCCACAGTCCGGCGCTGGAGGTGCTGCTGATCGAGCGGGCCGACCGTCCCGGCTATTGGCAGAGCGTCACCGGCTCGAAGGACCGGCCCGACGAGCCTCTGGTGCAGACCTGCATCCGGGAAGTGGCCGAGGAGACCGGCATCGAGATCGGCGGGCCGGCCGTGCCGCTGGCCCATCTGGTCGATTGGGGGCTGCGCAACGTCTACGAGATCTATCCGGTCTGGCGTCACCGTTACGCGCCCGGCGTGACACACAATACCGAGCATGTCTTCGGGCTGCGGGTGCCGCGCGATATTCCCGTCCGCCTGGCCCCCCGGGAGCACTTGCAGTACGCCTGGCTGCCCTGGCGGGAGGCGGCCGACCGCTGCTTCTCGCCCTCGAACGCGGAAGCCGTGCTGATGCTGCCGCGGTTTGCGCTCCAGGGTGATGGGGGGCAGGCATGAACCCCCTGCAGTCCAGCCAGCTCCCGGCGGCCTCGGGCACCGAGGGCCGGCGGCTGCGGGTGGCCACCTACAACATCCACAAGGGGGTGCGGGGCGTGGGGCCGCTCAAGCGGCTGGAGATTCACAACCTCGGCCTGGGTGTCGAGGCGCTGGATGCCGACCTCGTCTTTCTGCAGGAGGTGCGCCGCTTCCACCGACGTGATGCCCGGCGCTTCGAGCGCACCTGGTTCGGCTGGCCCGAGCAGTCGCAGGCCGACTTTCTGGCGCCCGAGGGCTATGTGGCTGCCTACCGCACGAACGCGGTCACGCGCGACGGCGAGCATGGCAACGCGCTGCTGTCGCGCTGGCCCATCGGCGATGTCGGACACCACGACGTGTCCGATCACCGTTTCGAGCAGCGCGGGCTGCTGCACGTGCCCGTACAGTGGCAGGGGGGGGAGCTGCATGCGGTGGTGGCGCATTTCGGACTCATCCATGCCAGCCGGATGCGCCAGGTGGAGCGGCTGGCCGAGTTCATCGAACGGCATGTTCCGCACGACGCCTGGCTGGTGGTGGCCGGCGATTTCAACGACTGGGGTGAGAAGCTCAACCCGGCGATGTCGGAGCTTGGCCTGCAGCGTGCGGGCGACTCCGAGGGCCGGCGGCCGCTGACCTTCCCGTCGCGCGTGCCGGTGTTTGCCCTGGATCGTGTCTATACCCGTGGCCTGCGCTGCGTATCCACCTTCGTGCCACGCGGCACGTCCTGGGCGCGCATGTCCGATCACCTGCCCCTGGTGGCCGAGCTGGAGCCGGTCTGAGCGATGGCAGCCCCCCCCGACGAGGCCCGGGTCCTGGACGGACCGTCGGAACCGGACCGCCACGTGCTGGCCTGGTATGCCCAGGCCCGGGCGCTGTTCACCGGATCCAACCAGGTGCGGCTGCTGCGCGGCGGGGATCAGCTCTTTCCCGCGATGCACGAGGCCATCGCCCGTGCCCGGCACCGGGTCTGGCTGCTGACCTACATCTTTCATGACGATGTGGCGGGCCAGGCCATGATGGCGGCCCTGGCGCAGGCCGTGCGGCGCGGGGTGCGGGTCAGTGTGGTGGTCGACGGCTTCGGTTCGGGGCTGGCGCTGGCGCGCATCGGCCGCGAGCTGACCGAGGCCGGGGTGCGTTTTTCCGTGTTCCGTCCGCTGCAGGGCTGGCGAAGCTGGCTGCAACCCGGGCAATTGCGCCGTCTGCATCAGAAGCTGTGCGTGGTCGATGCGGACGTGGGGTTCGTCGGGGGCATCAACATCATCGACGACCGGCTCGACATCCATCACGGCTGGAGCGATGAGCCGCGGCTGGACTATGCGGTGGAGGCGCGCGGCCCGGTGGTGGCCATGATGGAGCAGACTGCACGCGCGCTGTGGACGCGTTCGCGTCTGGGGCGGGACTGGCGCGACGAACTCGTCGAGCTGGCGCGCAGCTCCCACCCGGTGGCGCGTGCGCGGCGCCTGCTGCGGCGCCTGCGCACGACACGCTGGCAGGTGGTGGAGCAGGCGCTGAGCGATCCGCGCCCGGTGCGGGTGGCCTTTGTCGTGCGCGACAACCTGCGGCAGCGGCGCACCATCGAGCGCGCCTACATCGAGGCCATCCGTCGCGCCCGCTGGCGGGTGGACCTGGTGTGTCCGTATTTCTATCCGGGTCGGGCCTTCCGCCGTGCCTTGCGCCATGCGGCGCAGCGGGGCGTGCAAGTGAGGCTGCTGCTGCAGGGCAAGGTCGACTACCGCATGGCGGCGCTGGCGGCGCAGGCGCTTTACGACGAGATGCTGGGCCACCGCATCCGCATCTTCGAGTACACCCCGGCCTTCCTGCATGCCAAGGTGGCCGTGGTCGACGATGACTGGGCCACCGTGGGCAGCTCCAACATCGACCCTCTGTCGCTGCTGGTCAACCTCGAGGGCAACGTGATCGTGCAGGACCGACACTTCGTCCAGGAGCTGGCCGGTGAGATCGACCAGGCCGTTGCCGCCTCAAGGGAAGTGACGGTGCAGACTCTGGGCCTGCCGGCATGGCGGCGCTACCTGCGTCGCGGCTTCGTGGCCTGGATGGCGCGCCTTTTCATGCGGGTGGCCGGGGCCACCGGACGGTACTGAAGGCATGGCCGCGCGCACCGATCTCGTGGTGGCGCGCCCGCAGGGGCTGTATTGCCCGGCCGGCGATTTCTACATCGACCCCTGGCGCCCGGTGGAGCGTGCGGTGATCACCCACGCCCATGCCGACCACGCGCGCAGCGGCCACCGGCACTACCTGGCGGCCGCACCGGGCGCGGGCGTGCTGCGCGAGCGCCTGGGCGAAATCTCGCTGCAGGCCCTGGCCTATGGCGAGACGGTGACGATCGGCGGTGTCACGGTGTCCTTGCACCCTGCCGGGCATGTGCTGGGCTCGGCCCAGGTGAGGCTGGCGTATCGTGGCGAGGTCTGGGTGGTGTCGGGCGACTACAAGCTCGAAGCCGATGGCACCTGCGCTGCCTTCGAGCCGGTGCGCTGCGACTGCTTCATCACCGAATCGACCTTCGGCTTGCCCATCTACCGGTGGCAGCCGCAGGCGCAGGTGCTAAACGACATTCGGCACTGGTGGGCCGCCAACGCAGCCGAGGGCCGGCCCAGCCTGCTGTACGCCTACAGCTTCGGCAAGGCGCAGCGCTTGCTGCACGGCCTGGGCGAGGGGCCGGGGCCGCTGGTGGTGCACCCTGCCGTCGCTGCGGTGAACCGGGCCTATGTGGCGGCCGGCGTGCCGCTGCCCGAGGTCTTGGAGCTGGGGCAGGGGCTGACGGCCGAGACGCTGGCCCGGGCCCTGGTCATCGCCCCGCCGGCAGCTTCGCGCAGCGCCTGGGAGCGCCGCCTGGCCGAGGCGCGTGACGGCTACGTGAGCGGCTGGATGCGTCTGCGCGGCACGCGGCGCCGGCAGGGCGTGGACCGGGGCTTCGCGCTCAGTGACCATGCCGATTGGCCAGCCTTGCTGCGGGCCATCGGCGAAAGCGGGGCGTCGCGTGTGATCGTGACACATGGGTACGAAGCGGTGATGGTGCGCTGGCTGCAGCAGCAGGGTCTGGAGGCCGGCTCGTTCCGCACCGAGTACGGCGACGAGAACTGACGCTTGCGATGCGCGACTTCGCCCGCCTCTATGCCGACCTGGACGCGACCACGTCCACCCGCGACAAGGTGGCGGCGCTGCGCCGCTACTTCGAGCGCGCTGCAGCGGCCGACGCGGCCTGGGCGGTGTACTTCCTGAGCGGTGGCCGGCCGCGTCGGGTGGTGGGGACGGCCCAGCTCAAGGCCTGGGCCTGCGAGGCGGCAGGCATTGACGACTGGCTCTTCGAGGAGTGCTACCAGAGCGTGGGGGATCTGGCCGAGACCATCGCGCTGATCCTGCCGCCCCCGGCGGCGAGCGCGGACCTGGGGCTGGCGCACTGGGTGGAGCAGCGCCTGCTGCCGTTGCGCGAGGCCCCGCCCGAGGTGCAGCGCGAGCGGCTGCGCCAGTGGTGGGCCGAACTCGACACGCCCGGCCGCTTCCTGCTGGGCAAGCTGATCGGTGGCGGCTTTCGCGTGGGGGTGTCGCGTCTGCTGGTGACACGCGCGCTGGCCGAGCATGCCGGCCTGCCACCCGAGGTCATCGCCCAGCGGCTGATGGGCTTGGCCACGACGGGCCGTGCCGCCAGTGCACCGCCCGATGCGGCACGTTTCGAGGCCCTGGTGTCGCCGTCGATCGATGCACGCCTGGACGCCGGTCAGCCCTATCCCTTCTTCCTGGCCCATCCGCTGGAGACACCGGTCGAGGCGATGGGCGGGGTGCTGGGGCCGGTGGCCGGCTGGCAGGCCGAGTGGAAGTACGACGGCATCCGCGTGCAGGTGGTGCGCCGCGCCGGCCAGGTGTGGATCTGGTCGCGTGGGGAGGAGCTGATGACCGATCGCTTTCCCGAGGTGGTGGAGGCGGCACGTGCCTGGCCCGACGGCACCGTGGTCGATGGGGAACTGGTGGTCTGGAAGGACGAGCGGCCCGCGCCCTTTGCCTTGCTGCAGCAGCGCATCGGCCGCAAGACCCTGAGCCGGCGAGTGCTGTCCGAAGTGCCGGTGGTGCTGCTCGCCTATGACCTGCTGGAGCGGGAGGGCCGGGACCAGCGGATGCAGCCGCAGGCGGCGCGCCGGTTGCAGCTCGAGGCCCTGGCGGCCAGTCTCGGCCAGCGCGCCGACGGCCGGCCGGTGCTGCAGGTGTCGCCGCTGGTGGAGGCGGCCGACTGGGCAGAGCTGGCCCGGCTGCGCGAGGGTTCGCGCGAGCGCGGCGTGGAGGGCCTGATGCTCAAGCAGCGCGAGGCCCGCTACGGCACCGGGCGCACCAAGGCCGAAGGCGTGTGGTGGAAGTGGAAGATCGACCCGCTGAGCGTGGATGCCGTGCTGATCTATGCCCAGCGCGGCCACGGGCGCCGGGCCAGCCTCTACACCGACTACACCTTTGCGCTGTGGAGCCGTCCGCCGTGCGATGCGGCCGAGGCCCAGGCGGTGGTGGAGGCGATCGCCCGGCGCGAGCCGGCGCAGCCCGGGGCCTTGCAGTTGGTGCCGTTTGCCAAAGCCTATTCGGGCTTGAGCGACGAGGAGTTCCGGCGCATCGATGCGGTGATCCGCCGCACCACGCTGGAGCGCTTCGGGCCGGTGCACAGCGTGCGGCCGACGCTGGTGTTCGAGATCGGCTTCGAAGGCATCAACCGCAGCACGCGCCACAAAAGCGGCCTGGCGGTGCGCTTTCCCCGCATGCTGCGCATCCGCGACGACAAGCCCTTGCACGAGGCCGACAGCCTGACCTCGCTGGAGGCTTTGCTGCGATAGGCCTGGACACCCGGGGGCCATTGCGCGAGGATGCGCGGGGGCGCGCGGCCCGGCTGCTAGGATCGGCGCCTGACCCCCGCAAGGCCCACGTCCATGACCGCACTGAGTTCCGTTCCCAAGCCCAGCGACGACGAAGGCGTGCCGGTCTCGGTGCGCATCCGCGAGCGCATCAAGGCCGCGCAGCGCCGCTTCCATGCCAACGACAACATCGCCGAGTTCATCGAGCCGGGTGAGCTGGAGGCCCTGCTCGACGAGGTCCAGGCCAAGATGGCCGGCGTGCTTGAGAGCCTGGTGATCGACACCGAGAGCGACCACAACACCAGGGACACCGCCCGCCGTGTGGCCAAGATGTACCTGCGCGAGGTCTTCAAGGGCCGTTACGTGGCCGAGCCCGACGTGACTGAATTCCCGAACGTGGAACGTCTCAACGAGCTCATGATCGTCGGGCCCATCACGGTGCGCAGCGCCTGCTCGCACCACTTCTGCCCCATCATCGGGCGGCTGTGGGTGGGCGTGATGCCCAACGAGCATTCGAACCTGATCGGCCTGTCCAAGTACGCACGCCTGGCCGAATGGATCATGAGCCGCCCGCAGATCCAGGAGGAGGCCGTCACGCAGGTGGCCGACTTGCTGCAGGACAAGATGCAGCCCGACGGCCTGGCCATCGTGATGGAGGCCGACCACTTCTGCATGCAGTGGCGCGGCGTGCGCGACATGGACTCCAAGATGGTCAACAGCGTGATGCGCGGCAGCTTCCTGAAGGACGCCAACCTGCGCCGCGAGTTCCTGGCGCTGCTCAACAGCAAGAAGCCATGAGGTCCCCCCATGCTCGTCCGTCTGCTCTATGCCAGCCGCGCGGCCCAGCCGCTCACGCACGAGGTCATCGAGTCCATCCTGGCGCAATCGCGGGCCCACAACCCGCCGCTGGGCATCACCGGCATCCTGTGCCACAGCGGCGGCCTGTTCATGCAGGTGCTCGAGGGCGGGCGTGAGGCGGTCAACAAGCTCTATGGCGATATCGTCCGCGACGACCGCCACAAGGACGTGGTGCTGCTGCACTACGAAGAGATCACCGAACGCCGTTTTGCCGGCTGGACGATGGGCCAGGTGAACCTCGGCAAGATCAATCCGTCCATCGTGCTGAAGTACTCCGAGAAGCCCACCCTCGATCCCTACACCGTGCCGGGCCGGGTCTCGATGGCGCTGCTGGAGGAACTGATCGCCACCGCCTCGATCATCGGCCGAACAGGCCCTTGATCACGCTCCCCACGCCTTCCACCACGCCCCCCAGGCTCACGCCCAGGGCCGAGGCGATACCGCCGGCGACCTTCAGCGCGAAGTTCTCGTTGAGCGAGAAGTTCGGATCGTCCAGGCGGCCCTCCAGCGTGAAGGCCACCTCCAGCCGGCCGTCGCGGCTCATCGCGGCCAGCACCGCCTGACGCGGCACGCCCGCGAAGGTGCCCAGCACGCCACCGCTGCTGTTCAGCTCCAGCCCGGTCAGTGTGAGCCGGCCCGGGGCATGCAACTGCTGCTGGCGCACGCGGGCGTCTATGCTGAGGTCCATCGCACCGCGTCGCACCCCGGCCTCCGACACCTTGATCAGGTAGGGCTGCAGGGCCACCAGGTCCACGCCGCGCAGGTCGGCCTTCACGCGCGCATCGGTGGTGGCCAGGGTCACCTCACCGGAGAGCTTCACTCGGCCATCGCGCTGCACGCCCTTGAGCGTGCCGTCGAGCTCGAAGGCGGTGGGGGTGTCCAGGCCCGGCAGGTCCAGCGGCCCCACGCGTGAGTGCAGACCTTCCAGGCGCAGCTTCAGGGCCGGTTGGCGTACCGTGGCGTCGAAGAACTCCAGCGCCGCGTCGTGCAGCTCGATCTGCGCGATGTGCAGGGGCGGTCCGGCGCCGTCCTGGCCGGAGGCCTTGGGGTCTCGCGGGCGGTCGAACAGGGCCGGCAGCACACGCAATCGCCCCTCGCGCGTGCGCCACATCGACAGGTAGCCGCCGTCGATCCGCACCCGGCGCACGCGCAGGTCGGCGCTGAGCAGGCCCCACAGGTCGGGCGTGAGCACGATGCGCTGGGCGCGCAGCTCGTCGTCGGCCGGCCAGCTCCCGGCACGCTCGCTGCGGGTGGAGCGCACGCGCACCTCGGTGGCTTCCACGCCGGCCCAGGTCATGCGCAGGCTGCCCACCGTGGCGCGCGGCCCCAGGGCCTGCTCGACCTGGGCCTTGAGCTGCCAGGCGGCCCCTTGCAGGCCGGCGAAACCCAGCACCAGCAGGGCCGCCAGCGTCCAGGCGATGCGCCGCCCCAGGCGGCGCGGCGAAGCGGGCGAGAGGGCTTGATCCATGGTCTGGTGGCTGAAGCCCTCCATTGTGGAGGAGTCGGGCGGGGCTTTGCCGGCTCCGGGACAATGCACCCGTGCAAGACTTGTTGCTGAATCCCCATGCCGATGGGCCTTGGCCCGAAGGGCTGCGCCTGGTGGGCGTGGACTTCACCAGCCGGCCCACGCGGCGCAAGCCCATCACCGTCGCCGTCGGCGAGCGCCAGGGCTCGCGCGTACGCCTGCTGCAGATGCAGGCGCTGACCAATGAAGCCGGCTTCGAGGCCTGGCTGGCTCAGCCCGGCCCCTGGGTGGGGGCGTTCGACTTCCCGTTCGGGCTGCCGCGCGAGCTGGTGGAGCAGCTGGGCTGGCCCACCGAATGGCCGGCGCTGATGGATCACTACGCCGCCCTGCCGCGTGCCGAGATCCGGGCCACCTTCGCGGCCTTCTGCCAGGCACGGCCGGCGGGAGCCAAGTTTGCCCACCGGGCGGCCGACCGGCCGGCAGGCTCATCGCCGTCGATGAAATGGGTCAACCCACCGGTGGCCTACATGCTGCACGCGGGCGTGCCGGCGCTGCGACGCGCCGGCGTGCACCTGCCGGGCCTGCAGGCGGGCGATGCCTCCCGCGTGGCGCTGGAGGGCTACCCGGGGATGCTGGCGCGCGAGCTGATCGGTGCGCGCAGCTACAAGAGCGACGAAGCGGCCCGCCAGACGCCCGAACGCCTGATCGCCCGCAAGGACCTCATCGAGGCGCTGGTGCAGGGGCGCAGCCGGCTCGGCCTGCGACTGCACCTGAGCTCGGCGCAGCGCGATGAGCTGGCGGCTGATGCCTGCGGCGACCGGCTGGACGCCGTGCTGTGCCTGATGCAGGCGGCCTGGGCGCTCGATCGGCCGCGCTGGGGCTGGCCGCCGCAGGTGGACGGGCTCGAAGGCTGGATCCTCACGGCCTGAGCCGATGGGTACCGACCGCGACGCCAACGAACGGGACCTCACCCCGGCCGAGGCCTGGATGGCCGGGCGAGGTTGGCAGGCCTTTCCTTTCCAGCGCGAGGTCTGGCAGGCCATGGCGGCCGGGCGCAGCGGACTGCTCCATGCCACCACCGGCTCGGGCAAGACCTATGCGGTGTGGCTGGGGGCCTTGATGCGCGACCGCAAACAAGCCCCGGCGCGAGCGGGCGCGCGGGTGCTGTGGATCACGCCGATGCGGGCCCTGGCGGCCGACTCGGTGCGGGCCCTGTCTCTGCCCCTGCCGGACCTGGCACCGCGCTGGCGTGTGGGCCTGCGCACCGGCGACACCCCCAGCGCCGAGCGGGCCCGGCAGGATCGCCGCCTGCCCGAGGCCCTGGTCACTACGCCCGAGTCGCTGAGCCTGCTGCTCACGCGCTCCGATGCACGCGAGCGGCTGGCCGGGGTTCACACCGTCATCGTGGACGAATGGCACGAGCTGATGGGTAACAAGCGGGGGGTGCAGGTGCAGCTGGCGCTCGCGCGGATGCGGCGCTGGCATCCGTCACTCGTCACCTGGGGCCTGAGCGCCACCTTGGGCAACCTGGAAGAGGCCATGGCCGTGCTGCTGGGGCACCACGGGGGCCAGCTGGTGCAGGGACGGGTGGACAAGACCCTGGTGATCGATACCCTGCTGCCTCACGAGCCGGGGCGCTTTTCCTGGGCGGGCCACCTGGGCGGGCAGATGCTCGCGCCGGTGGTCGAGGAGATCGAAGCTTCGGGTACCAGCCTGGTCTTCACCAACACCCGCTCGCAGGCCGAGATCTGGTACCAGATGCTGCTGGAGGCGCGGCCCGAGTGGGCCGGCATCGTCGCGCTGCACCACGGCTCGCTCGACAAGGCGGTGCGGGAGTGGGTGGAGCGGGGCCTGAAGGAGGGGCGGCTGAAGGCCGTGGTGGCCACCTCCTCGCTGGACCTGGGCGTGGACTTCCTGCCGGTGGAGCGTGTGCTGCAGATCGGTTCCGCCAAGGGCGTGGCACGCCTGCTGCAGCGGGCCGGCCGCAGCGGCCACGCGCCGGGCCGGCCAAGCCGCGTGACCCTGGTGCCCACCCACACGCTGGAACTGGTGGAGGCCGCCGCTGCGCGCCGTGCCGCGCAGGCCGGGCGCATCGAAAAGCGCGAGTCGCCCGACAAGCCGCTGGACGTGCTGGTGCAGCACCTCGTCACCGTGGCCCTGGGCGGCGGCTTCGAAGCCTCCGACCTGCTGGCCGAGGTGCGCAGCACCTGGGCCTACCGCGAGCTCACCGACACCGAATGGCGCTGGGCCCTGGCGTTCGTCGAACGCGGCGGCGAGAGCCTGCACGCCTACCCCGAATACCATCGTGTGCAATGTGTCGAGGGTGTTTATCGCGTGCCCGATGCCGGCATCGCGCGCCGCCACCGGCTGCAGGTGGGCACCATCGTCAGCGACGCGTCGATGCAGGTGAAGTACCTGGGCGGGGCCAGTCTTGGCTCGGTGGAGGAGAGCTTCATCGCGCGCCTGAAGAAGGGCGACTGTTTCCTTTTCGGCGGGCGGCTGCTGGAGTTCATCCGCGTGCAGGACATGACGGCCTACGTGCGCCGTGCCGAGAAGCACCGCGGGGCCGTGCCGCGCTGGGGCGGCGGCAAGATGCCCTTGTCCACCGAGATGGCCGACGCCGTGCTCGAACTGCTGGCCGGGGCCGACCAGGGCGACTTCGTCGAGCCCGAGCTGGAGACGGCGCGGCCCATGCTGGAGATGCAGCGTCGCGTCTCGCGGCTGCCCCGGCCCGGCACGCTGGTGATCGAGCGCTACCACTCGCGCGAAGGCCAGCACCTCTACCTCTATCCCTTTGCGGGTCGCTTCGTGAACCTGGGGCTGGCGAGCCTGCTGGCCTGGCGGCTGGCGCGCGATCGGCCCAACACCTTCAGCATCGCGATGAACGACTATGGCTTCGAGCTGCTCAGTGCCGAGCCGGTGGACCTCTCGCCGGTGCTGGACGGCTCGGTCTTCACCACGGACGAGCTGCTGCGCGACGTGCTGGCCAGCCTCAACGCCAGCGAGCTGTCGCAGCGGCGCTTCCGCGAGATCGCCCGTGTGGCGGGGCTGGTGTTCAGCGGCTACCCGGGCGCCCCCAAGAGCATGAAGCAGCTCCAGGCCTCCAGCAGCCTGTTCTTCGAGGTCTTCCGCAAGTACGATGCCGGCAACCTGCTGCTCGGCCAGGCCGAGCGCGAGGTGCTCAGTCAGGAACTCGACCTGCGGCGCCTCACCGCCACGCTGGAGCGGCTGCAGGCCTGGCGCCGCGAGGTGGTGGACCTGCGCCACCCCAGCCCGATGAGCCTGCCGCTGATGGTCGAGCGCTTCCGCGAGAAACTCAGCAACGAAAAACTGGCCGACCGGCTGGCCCGCATCCTGAAGGACGCCCACAGGGGTCTTGATCCGTGAGCCGCAGGGCCTTTGTCGCACGGCCCGTGCGGTTCAGCTCTTCTTCGAGGTCTGTGCAAAAAAGCGCGTGGGCGTATGCTGCACGGCCGGGCTGCCGCATTTGGGGCAGGTCAGTCGCACGGTTTCGTGCTCGGCGATGTGTTCGACATGCTCGAAGACATGCCCGCACTTTTCGCAACGGTATTGATAGGTCGGCATGGCGATCCTCCTTGGAACCGGTCTGCCGTCGGGCCCGCGGGGCCCGGTGGTCGCCCCGGGGTGCATTCTGTCGCGGCAGGCCCCCGCAGGGCAAGGGCCTGAGGGGCCGGGCTTGCGGGCCGGGATCGTGCGGGCGGTGCTCGCCCTGTGTGCTGCCTGGCCGACCGCGGCGACAGCGCAGGGCCCCGTGCCGGTGGAGCACCTGGCCACGGTGGTCCATGTCACTGACGGGGACACGGTCTGGGTCGAACTGGGCGATGCAGGCTGGCAGCCCGCAGGCCGGGTGAAGGTGCGCATCGACGGCATCGATGCGCCCGAGACCTGTCAGGCGGGCGGTCCCGAAGCCCGGACGGCGCTGGCGCAGCGGCTGCACGGCCAATCGGTGCGCATTCACCTGCACCGACGGGACGCCTATGCCCGCTGGCTGGGGCGGCTGCGTCACGACGGCGAGGACGTGGGGGCTTGGATGGTGACCGAGGGATGGGCCTGGAGTTACCGCTTTGCGTCGGGGCGCGGCCTCTACGATGACGAGCAAGCCCAGGCCCGGGCGGCACGGCGGGGGCTCTTTGCCCATCCCGACCCGATGCCGCCCTGGGTGTTTCGTCAATGGCATGGCCCCTGCCGGTGAGCCCTGGATCGCAGCACGCCCAGGCGTGAAGAAATCGACGGGGGGCCGGGGCGGCACTGTTGCGAATTGTGAGTTCCCCCTCTTGGGGGACATGGGCCTGCCTGGCAACCGGCACAATGCTCCTTCTATGCCGAAAGAACGCATAGTCCTCGCCGAGCCTGCCCGCATGAACTGGGGGTCGTCCCTGACGCAGCTGATGCATACCCACCTGGGCATGAGCCAGCCCGAGGAGCTGGCCGCCTGGCTGCGCGCCCTCGTGTTGGCCGAGCCGGCGGGGCGGGCGCAGGCTGTCGTGAAGCTGCAGCGCTGGCTGGAGTCGGTGGCGTCCGCGCAGTCCGCGCTGGAGGCCGAGCTGGCCCAGGCGCGACAGCAGCATCGTGACGCTGAACGCATGCGCCTGGCCATGGAGAGCGTGCAGGACGCCTTCTGGGACTGGGACCTGACGACCGGCGAGGCCTATTTCAGCCCCCGCCTGCTGGAGATCCTGGGCTATGCGCCGGGGGAGTTCGAGATGACCCTGGAGCGCTGGCGCGAGCACATGCACCCCGAGGACCGTCTCGAGGCCCGTGAGCAGCTCCAGGCCCACCTGCGCAACGAGACGCCGCGCTACCAGGGCGAATTCCGCGTGCGCAGCCGAGACGGCCAGTGGCGCTGGGTGCGCTCGCGCGGCCGGGTGGTGGCGCGCGATGCAAAGGGGCAGGCGCTGCGCATGGTGGGCACGCACACCGACGTGACGCTGCAGCGCCAGGCCGAGGAGGAGGTGCTGCACCAGCTCCGTTTCATCGAAGAACTGGTCGAAATCATCCCGAACCCGGTCTACTTCAAGGATGCGCTGGGCCGCTACATCGGCTGCAACCGGGCCTGTGAGGACCTCTTCGGCGTGCGCCGCGAGGACTTCCTGGGCCGCACCGCGCGCGACGTCCTGGGCAGCGGCGGCGCCGACGAGGAGGTGCACGATCAGCGCCTGTTCGCCAGTGGTGGAGTGCAGACCTTCGAGACGCGCCTGGCCCTGCCCTCGGGCGAGATGCGCGAACTGATCCACAGCCGCACCCTGTTCACGGGAGCCCAGGGCCAGGTGGGCGGCATCCTCGGTGTGGTGACCGACATCACGCAGCACAAGCAGGTGGAGGCCGCCCTGCGTGAGGCCAAGACCGCTGCCGAGGCGGCCAGCCGGGCCAAGAGCGAGTTCCTCGCCAACATGAGCCACGAGATCCGCACGCCGATGAACGGCATCATGGGCCTGGTGGACCTCACGCTGGACACCCCGCTGAACGAGACACAGCGCCGCTACCTGACGCTGGTGAAGTCCTCGTCCACGTCGCTGCTGAACATCCTCAACGACATCCTCGACCTCTCGCGCATCGAGGCCGGGCGCCTCACCGTGGAGCAGCTCGGCTTCGACCTGCAGGCACTGCTGCACGAGGTGCTGGCGCCGCTGGAGCCGCGCGCGGCCGACAAGGGCCTGAGCCTGCGGTGCACGGTGGCGCCCGAACTGCCGTCGCAGCTTGTGAGCGACCCGCTGAGGCTGCGTCAGATCCTGGTCAACCTGGTGGGCAATGCCATCAAGTTCACGCGCCAGGGCCGGGTGGACGTGACGGCCTGGCCTGAAGGCCGTGGCGGCTCGGCGGTGCTGCACCTGTGCGTGGCCGACACCGGCGTGGGTATCGCGCCGGACAAGCTCGATCGCATCTTCGAGTCCTTCACCCAGGCCGACAGCTCCACCACCCGCGAGTTTGGCGGCACCGGGCTGGGGTTGACGATCTCGCGCCGGCTGGCGCAGGCGCTGGGCGGACAGCTGTGGGCCGAAAGCGAGCTCGGTGTGGGCAGCCGCTTCCACCTGACCTTGCCGCTGCTGCCCCTGGTCCCGTCGGCCCAGTCGGCGGGTGATGACGAACTCCTGCAGAGCTGGGGCACGGCCGCGTCCACCACGGTCAATGTTTCGCGCGACAAGGCGCGCTCGCGCTATGAGTCCACCGGCTACCTGGGTTTGGCCGGGCTGGAGACCGACGAGGGGTTGCCCGAGGATGCCCAGGGCCTGCACGTGCTGCTGGTGGACGACCACGCGGTCAACCGCTTCATCGCCAGCCAGATGATCCGGCGCTGCGGCCACCAGGTCGCGGCGGCGGTGACCGCCGAGGAGGCGCTGGCGCTGTGCGATGCGCAGGAGTTCGACCTGATCTTCCTGGACCTGCAGATCCCCGGGATGAGCGGCATCGAACTCACCCACCGCATCCGGGCCCTGCAGGCCCAGTACGGCTGGCGCTGCCCGATCGTGGCCCTCACGGCACGGGCCATGCCGATGGACCGGGCCCGTTGCATGGATGCGGGCATGGACGACTATCTCACCAAGCCGGTCGATCAGGAGCGCCTGCAGGGCGTGCTGCGCCTGGTGGCCAGCGCCCGTCAGCAACCGGCTTTCAGCGTGTCGCGGCGGTAGGGCCGGTGGAGACCACCCCCCGACGCGAGGCCATCTCCAGCCCCATCGCCGCCTGGTCCCGTGCGCTCAGCCGGCCGCGGGCCGCGGGGTAGATCACGGTCTCCTCCAGCGCGATGTGGCTGTCGTACAGCCCGATGAAGCGCTGCAGCAGTTCCAGTTCCTGGTGCGAGAAGTCGGCTTCCTGGCCCTGCGCGATGCGCTGCAGCGCCTCGCGCAGGCCCTGCCAGAGATGGTGCATCAGCCGGTGGTCCTGCTGGAGCCGGCGCACCGCGGCGTGCACCGCAGCATGGGCCGCGTCCCGGGGCAGGGCCAGCAGCGGCGGGAAGACATGGCGCTCCTCGTCTTCGTGGTGGTGCGGGGCGGCCACGTCGAAATAGCGCAGCACATCGGCCGCGGCCTGGCGGGCCGGCGCGTCGTTGCCCACCCGGTGCAGATGCTCGGCCAGGCGCTGCAACAGGGCCACGCTGCGTTGCACGCGTTCATGGCAGGCCTCGAGCATCTCGAAGGGCTGGTCGAAGCCGACGGCGGGAGACTGGAAACCGGGAAGCATGGCGGCGCTGCAGGGCCCGGTGCGATGGGCCCGGGGGTGTCGGCCATTGTGCGCGCAATGCCCTGAGCGGGGGAAGGTGCGGGCCGATGGGCCTTGCGGTGGATCAAGTTTCGTTCCTGGGGAGAACCCGCAGGCCGTGGGAGGCCGGGCCGGTGCAGATCGGCTTTCTTGAGCCAACGCAATACCCGCCGCGGGCCGAACTGAGACAGTCGGGGCTCGACGATCTCCGGGTGTGTGGAGCAGACGATGAACAGGCTCATGGACCGATACCGAGGCCATCCCGCCGGCGCGGCCCAGCGTGAGCGGGGCATTCCTTTCGACGCCAGGGTGGCGCTGCTACAGGCCGCGCTGGCGCCGGCGCGGGTCACCCGCGAGGCGGCACAGGCCCTGGCCGCTGTGGCACGCGAACACCTGCTGGAGGGGGGGCAGGTGGTCTTCGATCGCACCCAGAGGGGCTTGGCGCTGTGGTTGGTGGTCTCGGGCCAAGTGGCGCTGGGCACGCTGCGCGAGGGGCGGCTCGCCCAGCAGACCCGGCTGGTGGAGCCCGGTCAGTGGCTCGATGTGGCCAGCGCCTGGCTGGACGCTCGCTACCTCGAAGATGCGGTGACCCAGGGCGAGGCGCTGCTGTGGTCCTTCGATGGCGAGGCGGTGCGCGAGTGCTGCATGGACCACCCCAGCCTCGCCGACGGCCTGGTGCGCGCGCTGGCTCGCCGGGTGCGCTGCCTGACCGAAGGCACCCTGGGCCTGATGCTCAAGGATGCCGAGGCCCGCTGCGCAACCTGGCTGCTGGAGCATGCCGAGCTGCGTCCCGGCAGCGAGGGCGGCAAGACCGCCCTGGTGGCGCTGCGCGAACGCAAGCGGGCCATCGCCTCGCAACTGGCCGTGACCCCCGAGACCTTCTCGCGCGTGCTGCGCCAGTTGCGCGAGCGCCAGGTCATTGACGTGGCGGGCTATACCGTGAAAGTGCTGGACGTCGAGGCGCTGCGCCGCGTGGCCGGCTCGCCGCCGGGCGAACACGCGGCTGCGTGAGATGACTCAGCTGGCGGCCGGGGAGGTGGTGGCCTGCAGCAACTCGGCCGCCACCGCCACCGCGATCACCTCGGGCGCCTTGCCCTCGATGCCCGGCACGCCGATCGGGCAGCGCATGCGCGCGATCACCTCCGGCGCGATGCCCCGTTCGACCAGCCGGTGCTCGAAGCGCGCCCGCTTGGTTTTCGAACCGATCAAGCCGAAATAGCGGAAGTCGCCGCGGCGCAGGATGGCCTCGGTGATGCGCAGATCCAGGTCGTGCTGGTGCGTCATCACGAGGTAGCAGGCCCCGGGCGGGGCGCGGTCGACCTCGGCCTCCACGCCGTCCACGCAGATGCGCTCGACATGGGCCGCTTCGCTCCCCGGGGCTTCGGTGGGGAAGGCGTCGTCGCGCTCGTCGATCCACTGCACCTCACAGGGCAGGGTCGCCAGCAGGCGCACCAGGGCGCGCCCGACATGGCCGGCCCCATAGAGCTGCAGCACGAAGCGCGGTGCCTCGACGGCCCAGTCGGCCCAGGCGGCTTCGTCCAGCGGGGTAAAGCGCAGCACGACCACGCCGCCGCAGCACTGGCCCAGGCGCGGGCCCAGCGGGAAGCGCTGCGTGAAGGCCGTCCATCCCGGCTGGGCCAGGGCCTCGCGTGCCAGACGGATGGCCTCGAACTCCAGGTGGCCGCCCCCGATGGTGCCGGCCACCTCGGCGGCCGAGACCAGCATGCGCGTGCCGGCCTCGCGCGGGGCCGAGCCCTGGGTGTGGTCCACGCTCACCACCACGGCCGCAAGGCCACGGTCCAGCCAGGTGCGGGCGGTCTGGCGCACCATCAGGCGGCCCGCCGCACGGCCTCGACGGCCGCCAGGATGGCCTCGGGCGTGGCCGGTGCGCGCAGCGGCGGATCGACACGGTGGCCGCCCACGGCCGAGATGGCATCGCGGATCGCGAAGAACACCGAGAAGGGCAGCAGCAGCGGCGGCTCGCCCACCGCCTTGGAGCGATGGATGCTGTCCTCCCGGTTCTCGGCATCGAACAGCCGCACGTTGAACACCGGCGGCACGTCGTTGGCCGTGGGGATCTTGTAGGTGCTCGGTGCGTGCGTCATCAGCCGGCCGCTCACCGGATGCCACCACAGCTCCTCGGTGGTGAGCCAGCCCATGCCCTGGATGAAAGCGCCTTCCACTTGGCCGATGTCCACGGCCGGGTTGAGCGAGCGACCGGCGTCGTACAGCACGTCGGCGCGCAGCGTGCGCGCCTCGCCGGTGAGCGTGTCCACGATCACTTCGGACACGGCGGCTCCATAGGCGAAATAGTAGAAGGGGCGGCCTTTGAGGGTCTTCGGGTCCCAGTGGATCTTGGGCGTGGCGTAGAAGCCGTCGCTCCACAACTGCACGCGCGCCAGGTAGGCCTCCCATACCAGCTCGTGGAACGGCAGGCTGCGGCCGCCCACGCTCACGGTGTCGTTGGCAAAGCGCACCTCCTGCGGCGAGCCGCCATACCGGCTGGCGGCAAATGCGGCCAGCCGCTGCCGGATCTGGCGGGCGGCGTCCTGGGCCGCCTTGCCGTTGAGGTCGCTGCCGGTGGAGGCCGCGGTGGCCGAGGTGTTGGCCACCTTGTCGGTGTCCGTGGCGCTGCAGCGCACGCGCTCGAAGTTCACGCCCAGCTCATGGGCCACCACCTGGGCCACCTTGGTGTTCAGGCCCTGGCCCATCTCGGTGCCGCCGTGGTTCACCAGGATGGAGCCGTCGTTGTAGACGTGCACCAGCGCACCGGCCTGGTTGAAGTGCGGCACGTTGAAGGAGATGCCGAACTTCACCGGCGTGAGTGCGAGGCCCTTTTTCAGCACGGGGCTCGCGTCATTGAAGGCCCGCACGGCCTCGCGCCGGGCGCGGTAGTCCGAGCTGCGCTCCAGGGCGTCCACCAGCTCGTGGATCACGTTGTCCTCGACCGGCTGGCCGTAAGGGGTGGTCTGGCCTTCGCGGGCATAGAAATTGAGCTTGCGCACGTCCAGCGGGTCGCGGCCGAGGTCGCGCGCGATGGAGTCGAGGATCTGCTCGATCGCGATCGCGCCTTGCGGGCCACCGAAGCCGCGGAAGGCCGTGTTGCTCTGCGTGTTCGTCTTGGCCGAGTAGCCATGGATCGCCACCTCGGGCAGCCAGTAGGCATTGTCGAAGTGGCACAGCGCGCGGGTCATCACCGGCCCGGAGAGATCGGCCGAAAAGCCCGCGCGCGACACCATGTCGATCCGGGCTGCCAGCACGCGGCCCTCGTCGTCGTAGGCCACCTCGTAGTCGTAGTGGAAACAGTGGCGCCGGCCGGTGATGAGGAAATCGTCGTCCCGGTCCACGCGCAGCTTGACCGGGCGGCGCAGTGTGCGCGCTGCCACGGCCGCCACGCAGGCGAACAGCGCCGACTGCGACTCCTTGCCGCCAAAGCCGCCGCCCATGCGCCGGCATTCCACGCGCACATGATGGGCCTGCAGGCCCAGGGCTTGCGCCACCACATGCTGCATCTCGGTGGGGTGCTGGGTCGAGCACTGCACCAGCATGCCCTCGTCTTCGAGGGGGCGGGCGTAGGCGATCTGGCCTTCCAGGTAGAACTGCTCCTGGCCCCCCACGTCGAACACGCCCTTGAGCTTGCGCGGTGCCCGGGCCAGCACCTGCTCGAGCGCGCCCGGTGCGCTTTCGCGCCTCATGTGCATGGGCGGCAGCACGTAGCGGCCGGCCGCATGCGCGGCTTGCGGGGTGAGCACAGCCGGCAGGCTCTCGTAGGTCACCACCTCGGGCTGCCGGGCCAGGGCCGCGGCACGCCGGGCGGCTTCGACCGAGGTGGCTACCACCGCAAACACGGGCTGGCCCACGTACTGCACCAGACCGTCGGCCAGGATGGGGTCGTCGCCCTTCACGATGGGGGCGACATCGTTGGTGCCGGGGATGTCGCGCGCGGTGTAGACCGCCACGACACCCGGTTGCGCCCGCACGGGGTCGAGGTTCAGCGCGGTGATGCGCGCATGGGCCTCGCGTGACAGACCAAGCGCCGCATACAGCGTGCCGGCCACCTCGGGGATGTCGTCGGTGTAGGTGGCCTCGCCGGCCACGTGCAGGTGGGCCGATTCGTGGGGGCGGCTCACCCCCACGCGGGCCCCGGCGCGCAGGCGCCGCGCCTCGTCGTCGGCATCGATGCGCAGGGCCACGTTGTCCCGGTAGGCGGGGAAGGGCTCGCTGGGGTTCAGTTCGGTCAGGTCGGCACGCTTGTTCATGGCAAGTCCTCACACGTCGGCCGGGGCGGGCAGGGCGTGCGGCATGTCCTGCCACACCATCACGGGGGCCGCGCCGGGGCGGGTGTCGTGCCAGGCCCGCAGGATCAGGTTGCCCGCCACCCTCAGCCGGTACTCGGCCGTGGCCCGCATGTCGGTCAACGGCTGGTAGTCCTGCGAGAGCGCCTGCATTGCAGCCTGCACACGCTCGTGCGACCAGGGCCCGCCGCGTAGCGCGGCCTCGGCATGGGGGGCGCGGCGCACCGTGGCGGCCATGCCGCCGTAGGCCAGGCGCACGTCACGCACGGTGTCGCCGTCCAGCCACAGCGACAACCCCAGGCACACCGCCGAGATGTCGCTGTCGTAGCGCTTGCTGATCTTGTAGCCGCGCACCACCTGCCCGGCCTGGGGCAGGGGCACCTCCAGCGCCTGCACGAACTCGCCGGGCTCCAGCGCGTTCTTCATGTAGTCGAGGTAGAAGTCGGCGAGCATCAGGCGGCGCACCCGTGGGCCGCACCGCAGCACGATGCGCGCATCCAGCGCGATGAGCGCCGGGGCGCTGTCGCCGATGGGTGAGCCATTGGCCACGTTGCCCCCCATGGTGCCGGCATGCCGGATCGGCGGCGAGGCAAAGCGCAGCCACAGCTCGGCCAGGCTTGGATACTGCGCCACCAGGGCGCTCCAGGCGGCCTCGAGCGTCGCGCCCGCGCCGATGTGCAGCAGGCCGTCGCGCCGCTCAATGCGCTTGAGCTCGGCGACCTCGCCCACGTAGATGAGGTCACCGAGATCGCGCCTCTGCTTGGTGACCCACAGGCCCACGTCGGTGGAGCCGGCCAGCAGCCGGGCCTGCGGATGGGCCAGGCGCAGCTCGGCCAGTTCGGCCAGCGTGCGCGGGGCAAAGAAGCGGCCTGTGCCTTCGGGGGAGGCGAGCTGCGCGCCCTGGTCGCCGGCCAGGCTGCGCAGCGCTTGTTCGATGGGCGCGGTGTCGAAGCTCACGGCCGGCAGGTCGAACATGCGCTCGCCCGCGTCCAGGATGGGCCGGTAGCCGGTGCACCGGCACAGGTTGCCCGACAGGTCGTCGGCCAGTTGCTGACGGCTGGGCCGCCCGGCGGCACCGCCGCCGTGGCGTTCGTAGCTGTGCCACAGCGACATCACGAAGCCCGGGGTGCAAAAGCCGCACTGCGAGCCGTGGCATTCGACCAGGGCCTGCTGCACCGGGTGCAGGCGGCCGCCGGCCAGACGCTTGAGATCCTCCACCGTGAACAGGGCCTTGCCGTCCAGTGTCGGCAGGAACTGGATGCAGGCGTTGACGTTGCGCAGGTCCAGGGCACCCACGCGGCTGACGCCGGGCGCCGGTGGCAACGAGAGATCGGCCAGCTCGCCGATCACCACGGTGCAGGCGCCGCAGTCGCCTTCGGCGCAGCCTTCCTTGGTGCCGGTGCAGTGGAGGTCCTCACGCAGGTGCTGCAGCACCGTGCGGGTGGGCACGGCCTGCGGCAGCGTGTGCAGCCGGCCTTGGGCGTAAAAGCGGATCGGTCGCGTATGCATGGCGTCGAAGGTGATGGTGCGAGACCACTCCTGCACAGGCAGCAGCCCGGGAGCGGATACCGCAACGGTAACGCCAACGTCGTCCCTGTGTATACGAGAATGTGAATAAAGGTTATCGGGGAACGGATATGACACTGCGCGCTGATTTCGACAAGATCGAGCTCCATCTCGTCCGCGTCCTGCACACCGTGATCACCGAACGCAGCGTCTCCCGTGCCGCCTTGAAGCTGGGCCTGACCCAGCCGGCCGTCAGTGCCCATCTGCGTCGGCTGCGCGAGCTGACGGGCGATGCGCTGCTGGTGCGCTCGGGCAACGGCATGGCGCCCACGCCCAACGCGCTGGACCTGCTGGAGCCTGCGGCCACCGTGCTGCGCGAGGCCGAGCGCCTGTTCGGGGCGCGCCAGCGCAGCCGCAGCTTCGACCCGCAGACGGCCGCCTGGTCCTTCCGCGTGGCCGCCAGCGACTACCTCGACCCGCTCTTTCTGCCCCAGCTCGTGGCCCACATCAAGCACGAGGCGCCGCTCGTGCAGCTCGACCTCGTGCCGCTGACGGCCGAGTTCGATGTGCGCCGCGCCCTGGCCTCGGGCGAGGTCGACCTCGTGGTGGGCAACTGGCTGGAACCGCCCGAGGAGCTGCACCTGGGGCGCCTGCTCACCGACGAGGTGGTCTGCCTGGTCAATCAGGACCACCCGGCCGTGCGCAGCCCCCGCGGCTGGAGCGTCGAGCGCTACCTGGACTGCGAACACGTCGCGCCCACGCCGCTGCACACCGGGCGCGAAGCCCTGGGCGTGATCGACGCCTACCTCGATGCCCAGGGCCTGCACCGGCGCGTCACCGTGCGCAGCGCCCACTTTGGGCAGATCCCCCAGATGGTGGCGGCCAGCCTGCTGGTGCTGACCACCGGGCGGCAGTTCTGCCAGCGCTACGTCCACCACCTGCCGGTGCGCATCGTGCGCTGCCCGGTGGCTTTTCCGCCGATGAGCTACTACCAGCTCTGGCACGACCGCACCCACCCGTCCGCCGCCCATCGCTGGTTCCGTGAGCAGGTGCGCGATGTCGCCCGTGCCCTGGCGCCCCAATGACTCCAATGACCCCGATCCCCTCGATGCCTGCCCGATGACCGCCGTTCCACGCTCCAAGTTCGCCCTGCGCGGCGACCTGCTCGACTTCACCGCCGATCCGGGCTGGGGCGCCGAGCCGGGCGCGGCCGTGCGCTTCCGCCCCGACCACTGGCTGCTGGTGGAGGACGGCGTGATCCGCGGCGCGCAATCCAGCGATGCCGCGCTCGATGCGAGCTGGACGCGCATCGACCATCGCGGCCGCCTCGTGCTGCCGGGCTTCGTTGACACCCATGTGCACGCGCCCCAGCTCGACGTGATCGCCAGCTTCGGCACCGAGCTGCTGGACTGGCTGAACACCTACACCTTCCCGGCCGAGCAGCGCTATGCCGACCCGCACGAGGCCCGGGCCGGCGCTGAACGCTTCTGCGATGCCCTGCTGGCCCATGGCACCACCAGCGCGGTGGTCTTTCCCACGGTGCACAAAGTCAGCGCCGACGCGCTGCTGGCCGCCGCCCATGCCCGTGGCATGCGCATGGTGGCCGGCAAGGTGCTGATGGACCGCAACGCCCCGCCGGCGCTGCTGGACACCGTGGACAGCGCCGAGGCCGACAGCCGCGAGCTCATCGAACGCTGGCACGGCCGTGGCCGACTGGCCTATGCGATGACCGTGCGCTTCGCCCCCACCAGCACGGTGGCACAGCTCGAGATGGCTGGCCGCCTGATGCGCGAGGTGCCGGGGCTGTACATGCAGACCCATGTGGCCGAGAACCGCGCCGAGGTGGCGTGGGTGCGTGAGCTCTTTCCGCAGGCGCGCAGCTACCTCGACGTCTATCACCGCCACGGCCTGCTCGGCCCGCGCGCCGTGCTGGCCCACGGCATCTGGCTCGACGAGGCCGACCGCGCCGTGCTGGCGGCCACCGGCGCCCAGATCGCCCACAGCCCGAGTTCCAACCTGTTCCTCGGCAGCGGCCTGTTCGGCTGGCGTGCGCTGGAAGACGCCGGGGCGCGCGTGAGCGTGGCCAGCGACGTGGGCGGCGGCACCAGCCTGTCGATGATCCGCACGCTGGCCGAAGCCTACAAGGTGCAGGCCTTGCAGGGCGTGAAGCTCACCGCGTGGAAGGGCCTGTACACCGCCACCCGCGGCGCCGCGCTCGCCCTGGGGCTGGACCACGAGATCGGCAGCCTGGAGGCCGGCCGCATGGCCGACCTGTGCGTGTGGGACTGGGCCCGAGGCCCCGTGGGCGAGCGCCGTCTGGCCGTGGCCACGGGGCTGCACGAGAAGGTGTTTGCCTGGATGACCCTGGCCGACGAGCGTCACCTGGCCGAGGCCTTCGTGGCTGGCGTTGCACGCGTGCGGCGCGACACCGGCTGAGCGCCGTTCCCCGAATCCCGTTCCCTGACCATCACAAGCGGGCGGACCCGACCCGCAAGAAGGAGACAAGTCATGCAGGCCCAGACCGATCCCACGCCCGGCGTTGCCGACATCCACCCGCCGAGGCCCGTCGCCGCGCCCCGGCCGCTGCTGGAGCGCTGGTTCCAGTTGCGCGCGCACGGCACCGACGTGCGCACCGAGCTCACCGCGGGGCTGACGACCTTCCTGACGATGGCCTACATCATCTTCGTCAACCCCTCCATCCTGGGCGATGCCGGCATGCCCAAGGACGCCGTCTTCGTGGCCACCTGCCTGATCGCGGCACTGGGCACGCTGATCATGGGCCTGTATGCCAACTACCCGATCGCCCTGGCCCCGGGCATGGGCCTGAACGCCTACTTCGCCTACGTGGTGGTGCTGGGCATGGGCTACACCTGGCAGGTCGCGCTGGGGGCGGTCTTCATCTCCGGCTGCCTGTTCCTGCTCGTCACCCTGCTCAAGCTGCGCGAACTCATCATCCGGGGCATCCCGCACTCGCTGCGCGTGGCCATCACGGTGGGCATCGGCATGTTCCTGGCCATCATCGCCCTCAAGAGCGCCGGCATCGTCGCCGCGTCCAAGGCCACCTACGTGACGCTGGGCAATCTGCACCAGCCCTCGGTGGTGCTGGCCGTCCTGGGTTTCTTCACCATCGTGGTGCTCGACCGACTGAAGGTGCGCGGCGCCATCCTGATCGGCATCTTGCTGGCCACCGTGCTGTCCTTCGTGTTCGCGGGCAACAGCTTCGTCGGCGTGTTCTCCGCGCCGCCCTCGATCGCGCCGACCTTCCTGGCGCTGGACATCCGCGGGGCCCTGGCGGTGGGGGTGTTCAACGTGATCCTCGTGTTCTTTCTGGTCGAACTCTTCGATGCCACCGGCACGCTGATGGGCGTGGCCAAGCGCGCCGGCCTGCTCGGTGAGGGCAAGATGCACCGCATGAACCGGGCGCTGCTGGCCGACAGCGGCGCCATCTTTGCGGGATCGCTGCTGGGCACGTCCAGCACCACGGCTTACATCGAGAGCGCCTCGGGCGTGCAGGCCGGCGGGCGCACGGGCCTGACGGCCGTGACCGTGGCCGTGCTCTTCCTGGCTTGCCTGATGATCTCGCCGCTGGCGGGTTCGGTGCCGGCCTATGCCACGGCGCCCGCGCTGTTCTTTGTGGCCTGCCTGATGCTGCGCGAGCTCACCGAGCTCGACTGGGAGGACACCACCGAGGTCATCCCGGCGGCCGTCACCGCGCTGACCATGCCGCTGACCTACTCCATCGCCAACGGCATCGCCTTTGGCTTCATCAGCTATGCGGTGCTCAAGCTGTGCACCGGCCAGGCTCGCCAGGCCCATCCGATGGTGTGGATCATCGGCGGCATCTTCCTCTTCAAGTTCATCTTCATCGGGGGGCATTGAAACGCCTCGAGGCCTGTCGTTCAGGCTGGCCCGGCATTTGCATCTGGCCGCTGCCGCGCCCGCGCAGGCACAATCACGGGCCGTGAACCCACCGGCCCGTTCTTTGGAGAACCCCATGCCCCTGCGCCTCGAACTGCTGGGCATCAGCAAGCAGTACCCCGCCGTCAAGGCCAACGACCGGGTGAACCTCAAGGTCGCCCCCGGCGAGATCCATGCCGTGCTGGGCGAAAACGGGGCCGGCAAATCCACGCTGATGAAGATCATCTACGGCGCGGTGCAGCCCGACGAGGGCGAGATGCGCTGGAACGGGCAGCCGGTGCGGGTGCGCAATCCGCACGAGGCGCGCGAACTGGGCATCAGCATGGTGTTCCAGCATTTCTCGCTGTTCGACACCCTCACTGCGGCCGAGAATGTGTGGCTCGGCCTGGGCCGGGGGTTGAGTCTGGCCCAGGTGAGCGAGCGCATCCGCGAGGTCTCCGGGCAGTACGGTCTGGACGTCGACCCCGGGCGCCCGGTGCACACGCTCAGCGTGGGCGAGCGCCAGCGCGTCGAGATCGTGCGCGCGCTGCTCACCAACCCGCAGCTGCTCATCCTGGACGAGCCCACCTCGGTGCTCACGCCTCAGGCCGTGGACAAGCTCTTCGTCACGCTTCGCAAGCTGGCCGACACCGGCTGCTCCATCCTCTACATCAGCCACAAACTCGACGAGATCCGTGCGCTGTGCCACCACTGCACGGTGCTGCGCGGCGGCCGGGTCACCGGCGAGGTCGATCCGACGAAGGAAACCAACGCCAGCCTGTCGCGCCTGATGATCGGCTCCGATCCGCCCGAACTCGTGCACCGTGAGGCCCAGGCTGGGCCGGTGGCGCTGGCTGTGCGGGGCCTGAGCCTGCCCAAGCTCCACCCCTTCGGCACCGCGCTGCACGACATCGCTTTCGAGCTGCGCGCCGGCGAGATCCTCGGGGTGGCCGGGGTCTCGGGCAATGGCCAGCAGGAGCTGCTGGCCGCCCTGTCGGGCGAGGACACGCGCGCCCCGGCGGGCAGCATCCGCCTGTTCGGCCAGGACATCGCCCACCACGACGCCCGCCGTCGCCGCGAGCAAGGCCTGCACTTCGTGCCCGAGGAGCGCTTGGGGCGCGGGGCCGTGCCCACCATGTCGCTGGCGCTCAACACCCTGCTCACGCGCACCGAGGCCGTGCACCGCACCACCGGCTGGATCGACATGCGCGGTGTGCGTGAGATGACCGAGGCGATCATCCGCCGCTTCCAGGTCAAGGCCGGCGGGCCGGCTGCGGCGGCCAAGAGCCTGTCGGGTGGCAACCTGCAGAAGTTCATCGTCGGACGCGAGATCAGCGCCAGCCCCAAGGTGCTGATCGTGGCCCAGCCCACCTGGGGGGTGGACGTCGGCGCGGCCGCGCAGATCCGTGGCGAGCTGCTGGCGTTGCGCGACGCCGGCTGTGCTTTGCTGGTGGTGAGCGAGGAGCTCGACGAGCTGTTCGAGATCAGCGACCGGCTGGTCGTGATCGCGCAGGGACGGCTCTCGCCCCCGGTCCCGACGCGCGAAGCCACCGTCGAGCGCATCGGCGAATGGATGAGCGGGCTGTGGCCGCGCGAGACCCCCCAGGCTCCCGCATCGTCTCCCAACGGAGTGGCCCATGCTCAAGCTTGAAGCCCGTGCGACGCCTTCGCGGGCGATGTCCCTGGCCTCGCCGCTGCTGGCGCTGGCCCTGACCGTGCTGATCGGCATCGGGTTGTTCATCGTCCTCGGCAAGGATCCGGTGCGCGGCCTGCAGATGTTCTTCGTCGAGCCGCTCAAGAGCGGCTACCAGCTCAGCGAGCTGGCGATGAAGGCCGTGCCGCTGGTGCTGATCGCCCTGGGGCTGGCCGTGTGCTTCCGCTCCAATGTCTGGAACATCGGCGCTGAAGGCCAGTTCATCCTGGGGGCCATCTTCGCCGGCGGCGTGGCGATGCAGGCCGGGCCCGACACCGCCCGCGGGTTCTTCGTCGTCGTGCTGCTGGCCGGCGTCGTGGGCGGCATGGTGTGGGCGGCCCTCACCGCCGGCCTGCGCGACGGCTTCAACGCCAATGAGATCCTCGTGAGCCTGATGCTGGTCTACGTGGCCGACATGCTGCTGAGCTATCTCGTCTACGGCCCTTGGAAAGACCCGGCGGGTTTCAACTTCCCGCAGACCGTCACCTTTGCCGAGGCGACCAAGGTGCCGCGCCTGTTCACCGGCCTGCGGGTCCACATCGGTCTGGTCATCGCGCTCGTGATGGTCGCCGTGTTCGCCGTCTTCCTCTTCCGCACCTATGCGGGGCTGAAGCTGCAGGTGGGGGGGCTGGCGCCCATGGCCGCGCGCTATGCGGGCTTCTCCTCGCGCCAAGCCTTGTGGACAGCCCTGCTCATCTCCGGCGGCATGGCCGGCCTGGCCGGCGCGCTCGAGGCGGCCGGCCCGCTGGGCCAGCTCACGCCGCACGTGCCGTCCGGGTATGGCTTTGCCGCGATCATCGTGGCCTTCGTCGGACGTTTGAACCCCGTGGGCATCGTGTTCTCGGCCATCCTGATGAGCATGTTTTACATCGGCGGCGAACTCGCCCAGTCGCGCATGGGCCTGCCCAAGTCCATCACCGGTGTCTTCCAGGGCCTGCTGTTGTTTGCGCTGCTGGCCTGCGACACGCTGATCCACCACCGCATCCGCTGGCAGCGCGGTGCGAGGCTCACCACGGTCCAGCGGGAGGCCTGAATGGAACCCATTGCCCTGCTGATTGCAGCCACGATGAATGCCGGCACCGTGTTGGCCATTGCTTCGCTGGGCCTGCTCATCAACGAGCGGGCCGGCATCGTCAACCTCGGCGCCGAGGGGATGATGCTGGTCGCGGCCATCGCCGGCTTTGCCACCGGTGTGCACACCGGGAACGACTGGCTCGCCTTTGCCGCGGGCGCGGGCGCCGGCGCGGCCATGGCGCTGGTGTTCGGGGTGCTGGTCATCTGGCTCAACACCAACCAGTACGCCTCGGGTCTGGCGCTCAGCCTTTTCGGTGTGGGCTTCTCCGCCTTCGTCGGCATCGGCTACACCCAGGAACGCCTGAGCGACCGGCCCCGCTTCGAGATCCCGGGCCTGGCCGATCTGCCGTTCTTCGGCTCGGCCTTCTTCAAGCACCACCCCATGGTCTACTTCGCCATCGCGCTGACACTGGTGCTGGCTTGGTTCCTCTACCGCTCGCGTGCCGGCCTCGTGCTGCGCGCCGTGGGCGAGTCGCCCGAGTCGGCCCATGCCCTGGGTTATCCGGTGCGGCGCATCCGCCTGCTGGCCGTGCTGGCCGGCGGCGCGCTGTGCGGCTTGGCCGGGGCTTACATCTCGGTCATCTACACCCCGCTGTGGGTGGAGGGCATGATCGCCGGCAAGGGCTGGATCGCGCTGGCCCTCACCACCTTTGCCACCTGGCGCCCGGCACGCGTGTTGCTTGGGGCTTACCTGTTCGGGGGCGTGACCATGCTCCAGTTCCACCTGCAGGGCCAGGGCGTGCAGATTGCGAGCCAGTTGCTCACGATGCTGCCGTACCTGGCCACCATCGTGGTGCTGGTGCTGATCTCGCGCAACCCGAGCTTCATCCGCGTCAACATGCCGGCCTCGCTGGGCAAGCCCTTCTACCCCGGCAGCTGATGGCGACATAATTGCCCATTCCCCTTCCTCCACCCATTCATCGGAGACTCTTCGACATGACCGACTTCACCAAACGCACCCTGGTCCGTCTGGCCGGCCTGGGGGCCCTGGCGGCTGCGGCCGCTCTCGTGGGCTGCGGCAAGAAGGAAGAGGCGCCCGCGCCGGCGCCTGCCGCGCAGGCCCCGGCCGCCAAGCCCGAGCCGCTGAAGATCGCCTTCGCCTACGTGGGGCCGGTGGGGGATGCCGGCTGGACCTTCGCGCACGACAACGGCCGCAAGGCCATCGAGGCCGAGTTCGGCGACCGCGTGCAGACCTCCTTCGTCGAGAGCGTGCCCGAAGGCGCCGATGCCGAGCGCGTGATCCGCGACATGGTCAACCAGGGCAACAAGCTCATCTTCGGCACCACCTTCGGCTACATGGACTACATGCTGAAGATCGCGGGGGACCACAAGGACGTGAAGTTCGAGCATGCCACCGGCTACAAGACGGCCGAGAACATGCGCACCTACGACTCGCGCACCTATGAAGGCGCCTACATGGCTGGCGTGATCGCCGGCGCGATGACGAAGTCGAACACCCTGGGCGTGGTCGGCTCGGTGCCCATCCCCGAGGTGATCCGCAACATCAACTCCTTCACCCTGGGCGCCCAGAGCGTCAACCCCAAGGTCACGACCAAGGTGGTGTGGGTCAACAAGTGGTTCGACCCGCCCAAGGAAGGCGAGGCCGCGCAGTCCCTGCTCAACCAGGGCGCCGACGTGCTGTTCCAGAACACTGACTCGTCGGCCGTGCTGCAGGCGGCCGAAAAGGCCGGCAAGCTGGCCTTCGGCTGGGACTCCGACATGAGCCACTTCGGCCCCAATGCCCATCTCGCCTCGGCCATCATCAACTGGGCGCCGTACTACATCAAGGCCACGCGCGACGTGCTGGAGGGCACCTGGAAGACCGAGACCACCTGGTGGGGCGTCAAGGAAGGCGCGATCGATCTGGTGTCGATCTCGGACAAAGTGCCCGCCGACATCCGCACCAAGGTCGAAACCGTCAAGGCCGGCTTGAAGGATGGCAGCTTCCAGATCTGGAAAGGCCCGATCGTTGGGCAAGACGGCAAGGAAGTCCTGAAAGCCGGCGAGGTGGCCGACGACAAGTTCCTGCACGGCATCAACTTCTACGTCAAGGGCGTGGAAGGCAAAGTGCCCACCGGCAACTGAGTGCCCGCCTGATTCCCTTGCAAGGCCGCCGCAGGCAAGCGCCCGGCGGCCTTTGTCATGGTGGGGCGGCCGCGTGGATCGGCCGGCCGCCAGCAGCGCGGCAGCGCAGCGCCATTCAGCCATGCATCAAAGCGCTGCCGCGTGCTTCATCGGCGTGAAGCCGTGGGTACAGGGCAGAAAAACGCGCATGCCGCTCGCGCAGCCACATCGTGCGCGAGGACTGGGGCTCGAAGCCTCGGGCCACCGCGGGTGTGATGCACACCTCGTCTTGACTGGCGCCACAGGCCAGCCAGGCCAAACGCGCCGCTCCGATGGCACCGCCGGTGTCTGCATCGTGGTGGCGCGTCAGGGGCAGCGCCAGGATGTCGGCGAGCAATTGGGCCCAGCCGTCGCTTCGCGAGCCGCCACCGACCAGCGACAGGCTTTGCAGCGCGGGGCGCGTGCGAGGGATGGTGTTCAGTCCGTCCAGCAGGCCAAAGCCCACACCTTCGGCCACCGCATAGGCCAGGTGGTCCCGTTCGTGCTGTGCGCGCAAGCCCACCCAGGCGCCGGTGGCCAGCGGGTCGTTGTGCGGGGAGCGCTCGCCGCTGAGGTAAGGCAAGAACAAGGGGGCTTGCTGCTGTTCTCGCTCCGACAAGGCGCTTGCGGCTTCCAGCAAAGCCGCCTCGTGTGGATATCCCAACTGCCGGGTGGCCCAGGTCACGGCGCTGGCGGCGCTGAGCATCACGCTCATCACGTGCCAGCGCTTGGGCAAGGCGTGACAAAAGGCATGCAAGGCTTGTGTGGGATTGGGGTGGAACGACGCCCCATTGACGAACACCACTCCCGATGTGCCCAAAGAGACAAAGCCTTCCGCGGGCCGGATCAGCCCCATGCCTACCGCACTGGCCGCGTTATCGCCGGCGCCACCGGCCACCGGAACGCGGGGCGGCAAGCCCCAGCGTGCGCACCACTGCGGCTTGACGAAGGCCGACACCTCGCTGCCTTCGACCAGACGGGGCATGTGTGCCCGGCTCAAGCCGCAGGCTGCGAGCAGGGCATCGGACCAATCGCGCCGTCCCACATCCAGCCACAGCGTGCCGGATGCATCGGACATGTCGCTGACCGCCTCACCGGTGAGCTTCAGCCGCAGCCAGTCTTTGGGCAGCAGCACGCGCTCCACCTGGGCAAACACCTCGGGTTCGTGCTCGCGCACCCACAGCAGCTTGGGCGCAGTGAAACCGGGCATGGCCAGATTGCCTGTGATGGCGCTCAGCTGCGGCACCTCGCGCGTGAGCCGATGGCACTGCGGCAGGCTGCGGCCGTCATTCCACAGAATGGCGGGCCGCAGCACCCGATCGTGGCGATCGATCAGGGTGGCGCCATGCATCTGCCCGGACAGCCCGATGCCCTGCACCTGAGCCAGGGCGGCGGGGTGCTGGTGATGCAACGCGTCCATCACCCGTTCCAAGGCCAACCACCATTGAGCCGGGTCCTGCTCGCTCCACATGGCGTGAGGGCGTTGCACCGTCAAGGCCGCGCGGGCCGTGGCAATGACTCGATGCTGCGGCGACAGCAGCAGCGCTTTCAGTTCGGACGTGCCGAGATCCAGACCGAGATACATGGGGGGTCAGGCCGCGCCATGAAAGCGCGTGAGACTGAGTTTGCGGTATTCGGAGGGGGTCATCCCCTTGATCTCCCGGAAGCGTCGATTGAAGTTGGCCACGTTGTTGAATCCCACCTCGTAACAGATGTGGACGATCGGATGCTCGGTGTCCATCAACAGCTGACAGGCACGACTGATACGCACCCGGTTGACGAAATCGGTGAACGTGTTGCCGGTGGCCTTGCGGAAAAAGCGGCAGAAACGGCTTTCGCTCATGCCCAGTTCGGCAGCCAAGGCGCGCGCCGAGTGATCCTCGGCCAAGCGATCGGTGATGCGGCTGACCACGGCATGGATCTGGTCGATGGAGCGGTCGTCGTCCGTGCTTTGCAGTTGCACGCTCGACAAGAGCCGGTAATCGGTGCAAGCGGCCAAGTCGGCCAGGTAATCGCAAAACGCGCTCCATCGACGCAGGCCTTTGGCGGCCTTGACGCGATGCCAGTGCTGCTCGGCCCGCTGCGACAAGCCGAAGAACTCGATGCCGTGCTTGGCGCGCTCCAACAGGGGAAGAATGTCGCGCAGCTCGGGGATGGTCTGGGCCGCCTGCACCAGCGGTTCGTGAGGGAACTGAATCACCAAGTCGCGCTGCGGCACACCGCCTTCGGGCATGTCGCTGCTGACCCAGTTGTGGGGCAGGCGGGGCCCTGTGAGCACGAGGTGTCCGGGCTGAAAAGGACCGATCCAGTCCCCGACGAAGGCCTTGCCGCTGGTGCAGGTGATCAAGTGCAGTTCGTACTCGTCGTGGTAATGCCAGCGCGCCAGGGGCGTGGGAAAACCATGCTCCAGACAACGCACGAAGCCCACCTCATCGGACGGCTCGTAACCCAGCGCCGGAGAGCGCGTGAAGTCACGCTCGAGCTCCGGTTTGATCTGGCGCGGCGGCGGCATCTTGATCGTCATGGTCGGTACTCCTTGCAGAGGGCGGGCACCGAAGCGGCAAGCGACAGCTTCTATGGGTCAAGCCGTGGTGCGCGAGGCAACGAACCGCTGTACCCGATCGTAGGCCTTGCGCAAGGCCCTGACCAGCTCGGCGTGGCCGGCCATCTCGCCCCACAAGGTGGTGTCCGCAGCGTAAGCGGCCACCGGATCGCTCGCTTCACAGATCGCATGCGCGACGGCTGGATCCATGGCCTGATCTTGATAGGTGTAGGGAATCTGCCCGACATGCCAGCGTTGCAAGTACGCCAAGAACAGCGCCGGCAGCATTGCCACGCTGTCGAAACCTTGGCCGCGCACGAGCTTGTCGCGGATGGTGGGCGCGATCATGCCGGGAATCTTGGAGAACGCATCCATCGCCACGCGTTGATTGGTGTCGGCAATGGCGGGGTTGGCAAAACGGTCCAGCACCACGTCGCGGTACGCTTCCAAGTCGATCGGGCTGGGTTGCAGCACGGCGATGGCGTCATGGGTGACATAGTCGTAGGCCATTTGCCGGATCTCGGGGTCGACGGTGCCTTCGTGGATGTAGCGGTAACCTGCCAGCGTGCCGGCCCACGCAATGCAGCTGTGGGTGGCATTGAGCAGGCGGATCTTGGCTTCTTCGTGGGCCTGCACGGATTCGACCATTTCGACGCCAACCCTCTCCCACTCGGGGCGCCCGGCGATGAAGTCGTCTTCGATCACCCACTGGATGAAGCTCTCGCTCATCAGCGCAGCTTTGTCGTCCCAGCCCGTGGCGGCCTTCACGCGCTCGGCCACCGCAGGGGTGGGCCGCGGCGTGATGCGGTCGACCATCGCATTGGGGCAGCGGGTGTAGGAAAGCACCCAATCTTTGAGGTGGGACTCTGCGAGCGCGTCGATGAACTGCAGCAGTCCCGCGCGACAGCGTTGGCCGTTGTGGCGCAGGTTGTCGCAGTTCAAGAGCGTGACGGCTCCGGCGCCAGCCTTCATGCGTGCGCGCAGGATGGTCACGAGCGCGCCATAGATCGTGTGTCCAGCCCGCCCAGACTTCACGGCGTCGAGGTCGGCTTGCAGGTCCGGGAAGTTGGTCCAGTCCAGTTGGTCTTTGGCATTCAGATAGTAGCCCGCTTCGGTGACGGTGAAGCTGATGATGCGGGTGGCAGGATCTGCGCCCAGGGCGATCAGAGGCGCCAAGTCGTCTTGATAGGGGATGATGCGCTGGATCGATTCGATGACCGTGTAGCTTCGCTGGCCCTGGGGCGTGACGGTCTCCAAGGTGTAGCGGCCGTTTTGCGCTTCGAGCGCGGCGATGGTGTCGGCCATGTCCGGGCGCAGATTGCCGGCGGCGATGGCCCAGCGCAAGTCGCCTCCTTGGCGCAGCTGGTGGAGGTAGACGGCTTGATGCGCACGGTGAAACGAACCCAAGCCGAGATGCAGGATGAAATGCATGATGTGTGGCTGCAAAGTGAGCGTGTCAGAGATCGAAGTTCGTGGGCATGAGCACGACGTCGCGAATGGTCATGCTGCGCGGCCGAGTGAGCATGAACAGCACCACCTCGGCCACGTCGCGGGCCTCGATGAGACTGCCGTTGGCTTTGGCCTGGGCGAGCTTGTCGGCGGGCCAATCGGAGAGCAGGCCGGTGATGACCGGGCCGGGCGAGACCGAACCCACACGGATGCCATGTTTGAATACCTGCCGTCGCACCGTCTGCACGAAGCAGTGAATGGCCCATTTGGACGATGCATAGACCGGCTCCCAAGGCGTGGGGAAGTGAGCGGCCAGCGAGCTGGTGACGATGATGTCGCCTGTGCCGCGCTCGATCATGTGCGGCAGCACGTTGTGCACGTTCTTCATCACCGCTCCGACATTGAGACCGAGCATGCGGTCGATGGCTTGCGGTGTCGTCTCCAGCAAGTCGCCGCCGATGTACAGGCCCGCGTTGGCATGGAAGATGTCCAACCGATCCACCAGGCTCAAGGTGCGTTGCAGCAGGCAGTTGCATTGCGCCGGGTCTAGCAAGTCCAGCACCAAAGGGCGAGCCTGCGGACCGATCGTTGCGCATGCTCTTGCCAAGGCTGTGGCATCGTGGTCGATCAACACCACTTGTGCGCCGGCATCAGCCATGGCCTTGGCACAGGCCAATCCGATGCCCGATGCTGCACCCGTGATGGCGGCGGTTTTGCCGTGCAAAGCTGGCAGGGTGACCATCGGCGGGCTCAATGGGTGGCAGGTGGGACGACCCGGCCGGCGGTATCGAACCAATGGGCGTGTGCGACGTCGATGTCCAGGCTGACGGCTTGTCCGGCCTGCAGTGCGGTGCGTTCGTTTTGACGCGCCACGAACTGCGCCCCAAGGGGCGTGCTGGCGTAGATCAGCGTCTCGGCACCCAGGGCTTCGACCAGGTCCACGCGGGCCACCACGGGCGTGCTGCCGGCGCCGCGCACACGCACATGCTCGGGCCGCAATCCAACGGCACCGCCTCGAGCACCTTCAGGTGCCTGAGCAAGCACCGATTCCGGCGCTTGGCTCAGCGCAACGACGTTCATCTGAGGCGTGCCGATGAACTGCGCCACGAACTGGTTGGCAGGCTTGTCATACAGCTCCAGCGGCGTGCCCACTTGTTCGATCACGCCGTCGCGCAGCACGACCACCCGATCGGCCAAGGTCATGGCTTCGACTTGATCGTGCGTCACGTAAATCGTGGTGGCACCGAGGTCACGGTGCAGCTTGGCGATCTCCACCCGGGTTTGGCCTCGCAGCGCTGCGTCCAGGTTGGACAGTGGTTCGTCGAAGAGAAACACCTTGGGCGAGCGCACGATGGCGCGGCCGATGGCCACCCGCTGACGTTGCCCGCCCGACAGCTCCTTCGGGGTGCGGTGGAGATAGGGCGTGAGGTCGAGTATGCGTGCAGCGTTGTGCACTTTTTCGTCGATCACCTTGGGATCGACCTTGGCCAGCTTGAGCGCAAAGCTCATGTTCTCGTACACGCTCATGTGGGGGTACAGCGCGTAACTCTGGAACACCATGGCCAGATCGCGTTTGGACGACGGGGCGTGGGTGATGTCTTTGCCGTCCAGAACGAGCCGCCCGTCGTCGATGTGTTCGAGACCCGCGATCAGGCGCAGCAGCGTGGATTTGCCGCAACCGGACGGGCCTACGAAGACGATGAACTCTCCTTTCTCGATGCTCAGGTCGATGCCTTTGATGGCGCGGTGAGCGCCGAAATACTTCTCGATCCCTTGGAGTTGTAGATAAGCCATGGCGTGGTTCACGGGTGGATCGTTACTTGACGGCGCCGAAGGTCAGGCCTTGCACCAGCTGCTTCTGGCTGAACCAGCCGAAGACGACGATGGGGGCGATGGCCATCAGCGAGGCCGCTGACAGCTTGGCCCAGAACAGGCCCTCGGGGCTGGAGTAGCTGGCAATCAGTGTGGCCAGGGTGCCGGCTTTGGCAGAGCTCAGATTGAGCGCCCAAAAGGACTCGTTCCAGGACAGCACCAAACACAGCAAACCGGTGGAGGCCACGCCTCCCATGCCCAAGGGCAGCAAGACCTTGGTGGCTTCCTGCCACAGGGTGGCGCCATCCATGCGGGCGGCTTCCAGGATCTCGCGCGGAATCTCCTTGAAAGACGAGTACAGCATCCACACCATGATGGGCAAGTTGGACAGCGTGAAGACGATGATCAATGCCACTCGCGTGTCCAGCAGATGGCTTTTCTGCGCCAGCACGTAAATGGGGACCAGCGCGCCCACGGCGGGCATCATCTTGGTCGACAGCATCCACATCAGGATGTCCTTGTCACGCTTGCCCCTGTGGAAGGCCATGGCGTAGGCCGCCGGTGCTGCAATGGCCAGACCAAGCAGCGTGGACACCACGCTGGTGACCACCGAATTCCAGGCGTAGTGCAGGTAGTCCGAGCGCTCCTGGACTTCATGGAAGTTCTCCAACGTGGGCTCGAAGAAGAACAAGGGGGGCACCGCGATGGCTTGCAGCTCGGTCTTGAAGGCGGTCAGCAGCAGCCATCCCAGCGGGAAAAACAACGCCAAGGAGGTGGACCACGCGAGCGCGGTACGTACCGCGCCGGTCAGGGTGAAGGTGGATCGACGTGCCATCGCAAGCTCTATTTGTCGAGGTTCTTGCCGACCATGCGGATCAGGAAGATCGCGGCGATGTTGGCCATCAGCACGGCGAACAGGGCGCCGGCCGAAGCCACGCCGGCGTCGAAGTTCAACAGTGCTTGTTTGAAGATCAGGAACGCCAGGTTGGTACTGGCGTCTCCTGGGCCTCCGCCGGTGGTGGTGTAGATCTCTGCAAAGATCGACAAAAGGAAGATCAGTTCGATCATCACGACCACGGCCACCGAACGGCCCAAATGCGGCAAATACAGGTAGCGCAGTTGCTGAAGATAGGTGGCCCCATCCATGCGCGCGGCTTCGAGCTGGTCGCGGTCCATGCTCTGCAGCGAGGTCATGAAGATCAGCGTGGCAAAGGGCAGCCATTGCCAAGAGATCATCACGATCACCGACAGCAGCGGATGGTCGGTGAGCCAGTCCACGGGTTCGGCACCGAAGAAGGTCCAGATCTGGGCCAACACGCCGTAGATCGGGTTCATCATCATGTTTTTCCACATCAACGCATTGACCGTGGGCATGACGAAGAACGGCGAAATCAGCAACACACGAACGATGCCGCGTCCTGCGAAAGGCTCATTGACGAGCAAGGCAATCGCCACGCCCAAGACCACGGTGATGACGATCACGCTGCCCAGCAGCACCACGGTGTTGAGCACCGATGTGGCAAATGACGGGTCGGTGATGAAGAACTCGAAGTTCTGCAAACCGACGAAGCCGCTTTGGTCGGGCTGCATCAGGTTGTAGCGGATGACGCTGAAGTACAGCGTCATTGCCAGTGGCACGATCATCCACAAAAACAGCGTGGCCACGGCAGGGGTGAGCAGCAGGCGCGGCAGTGTGCGCGAGGCGGGGCGATGCATGGTCGGCAATCGATGGAAAACATCGAGGCACCCGCGTCGGTGCGGGTGCCCTTCGTTCGATCAGAAGGCGGGTGAGGACCGTCCGTTGCGCTTAGTTGCTTACTACTTGTAGTAGCCAGCCTTGCGCATTTCGCGGTCGGCGGCCGTCTGGCTGGCTTTCAAAGCCGCATCGACGGTGATCCGACCAGACAGCGCAGCGCTCATCTGTTGTCCCACGGCAATGCCAATGGCCTGAAATTCCGGGATGGCGGCAAACTGCACGCCGACATATGGGCTCTTGGGCAGGGTGGCGTCGGTCGGGTCGGCCGATTCGATCGCCTTGAGTTCAGCCGCCGCGAAGCGGGCCACTTTCTGGAACTCCGTGTGGGCGTATGTGGATTTGCGGGTGCCGGTGGGCACATTGGCCCAGCCGTTGGTCTTGGCTACCAGTTGGATGTAGTCTTTGCTCGTGGCCCAGGTGATGAACTTCTGCGCGGCATCGACTTTCTTGGAGCCCGCCGGAATCGCCAGATTCCAGGACCACAGCCAGTTGGCGCCCTTGGGCGTGACCGCGACGGGCGCTTGCGCAAAGGCCATGTGCTCGGCCACCTTGGATTGCTTGGGATCACTCACGAAGGACGCTGCGATCGTCGCATCGACCCACATGCCGCATTTGCCCGAATTGGTCAGCGCCAAAATCTCATTGAAACTGTTGGCCGACGAGCCGGGGGGGCCATAGTTCTTGAGCAAGTCCACATAGAACGTGATGGCGTCCTTCCACGGCTTGGTGTCGATCTGCGGCTTCCACTGCATGTCGAACCATTGGCCGCCATGGGTGTTGACCAGGGTCGACAAGAAAGCCATGTTGTCGCCCCAGCCCGGCTTGCCGCGCAAGCAAATGCCATAGGTGTTGGGCGGGTTGTGGATTTTGCGCGCCAGTTCGGCCACCTGCGTCCAGGTGGGGCGCTCAGGCATTTGGAAGCCCGCTTTGTCCGCCAGATCCTTGCGATACATCAGCATCGAGGACTCGCCGTAAAACGGCGCCGCGTACAGCTTGCCGCCCACCGTCAAGGCGCTGCGGATGGCCGGCAGCAGATCGTCGACATCGTAGCTGGCGTCGGTCTTGAGCTCTTGCAGCCAGCCCTTCTTGCCCCAGATCGGCGCCTCGTACATGCCGATCGTCATGATGTCGAACTGCCCCCCTTTGGTGGCAATGTCGGTGGTCACCCGCTGACGCAACACGCCTTCTTCCAGCGTGACCCACTTGAGTTTGATGTCGGGGTTGGCGCTTTCGAAATGCTTGGACAGTTTTTGCATTTCGATCATGTGGCCGTTGTTCACGGTGGCGATGACCAGCTCGGTGGCCGCGTGGGCGCCCGTGGCGGCCCACAGGCCGGCGGCGAGCAGGGGGATCAGTCGAAATCTCACGTCGTGTCTCCTTTGAACAAAGGTTTCGGATTCATCGAGCCCTCGGGCTTGCGGGAGGCTTCGCGTCGGAAACCGCAGAACGGATCTTGGTGATACGCCCGCGCGCTTTTGGTACGTGACGATGCAAAGCTGATACTGGATTGCGAAAGTTGGCTGGTAATTACCCTGGTTGGCGAAGGAAAGTATCGTGAACGAGCCGGGGGCGTGCCCGGGCTCGTCCTTGGGCGAGCAGTGAGCCGATGCCGCGACTTGCGGCGGCCGATGCGGGTCGGCGGCGCGAGGGGCCTGCGGCGCACCCGTGGACGAAGGACAGGGATCTGGGGACGCTGCCGCCGTGGCCGCGGCCTCGGGCCGGGAGGCGATCAGGTGAGCGATTGGCAGCGAGGCCGGCCTTGGGCCAGGCGCTGCAGCACCTGCTCGCGGCTTGGGGGCTTGCAGCCGACTTGCTGCACGCACAGGCTGGCGCTGGCGATGGCATGGGCCAGCAAGGCCTCCACATCCTCGGCACCGAGTTGCAGGGCGTCGGCCCGGTTGGCCGAGTGCATCGCCGGGCGGTGCATCAGCGCGGCAAGCATGCCGGCCAGGAAACAGTCGCCGGCGCCCACGGTATCGGCCACGCTCACGGGCAAGACCTCGGCGGCGCTCCATGCAGCCCCGTCTCGGGTCATGAAGACGGCCCCCCGAGGGCCGAGGGTCAGGGCGAGCCAGCGCGCCGGCGTGCACGCCAGCAGCTCGCGCGCTGCGAGCAGCGAATCGGTTTGAGTGAAGCCCAGGACGTGCAAGTCGTCGTCACTGACCTTGATGAGATCGGCCTGGCCCAGCGCGGCCATCACGCTGGATCGGTAGGCCGTCATGTCAGGCACGATCGCCGGGCGCAGGTTGGCATCGACCACCACCAGGCGGCCGGCTGCGCGTTGCGCCTGCAACCAGGGCAAGTACTTGTGGCTGTCATGGGGCACCAAGGCAAGACAGCCGGTGGCCACGGCTTTGAGCCCGGGTTGGGCTGCGCACTGGGCGATCATCGTGGCTGCATCGACCCGACGATCGGCCACCGCCTCGCGGTAGAAGCTGTAGCTCGCCTTGCCGGCGTCGTCCAGGCTGACCACGGCCAGCGAGGTCGGTTCATGGACGGGTTCCTCGTGCGCCAGCGTCACGCCGGCATCGACGAGGGCCTGGGCCAGCCCGCGGCCGAAGCGATCCCGTGACAGGGGGTTGAGATAGAGCGTGCCCACGCCTTGCAGGCCCAGGGCACGGGTGAGGTTGTACACCGCGCCGCCATCACAGGGCCGCAGGCGGCCGTCGGCATCTTGGATCAGATCCATCAGGGCCTCGCCGGCGGTGGCGACGGTGACCGGCGTGGAGGACGGGACGTCAGGGGCAGGGAAAACCATAACTAAATCTAGTTGATTTATTTACGTGTGGGTAACTATAGTGGCTTGCATCCGCAGCGGATGCCGGGGTTTGTCCCGACCGAGGGGGCCGAACATGCGGCCGGGGCTGCGGAGAAGACCGGATCTGAGGAGACTTTTCATGCACAAAGCCGTCTTCGTGTCGTCCCTGCTGGCTGTGGCGATGGGCTGCGTCTTGGCGCAGCCCCAACCCGTGATCGGGCTGATCATCAAGACCGAGTCCAACCCCTTCTTCGTGAAGATGAAGGAAGGTGCCGAGGCCGAAGCCAAGAAGCTGGGCGCCAAGCTGATCGTGGCCTCTGGCAAAACCGATGGTGACAATGCCGGCCAAGTGACCGCGATGGAGAACATGGTGGCCGCTGGCGCCAAGACCATCTTGATCGCGCCCAGCGATGCCAAGGCCATCATTCCCGCCATCAGAAGAGCCCAGGCGCAAGGCGTGATGGTGATCGCTTTGGACAGCCCGACCGACCCGCCGTCCGCGGTGGACGCATTTTTCGCCACCGACAACTACAAGGCCGGTGTGTTGATTGGACAGTACGCCAAGGCCGCCCTGGGTGCCAAGAAGCCCGTGATCGCCACCTTGGACCTGTTTCCCGGGCATCCGGTCGGTGCACAACGTCACAACGGCTTCCTCAAAGGCATGGGCTTGAAGGCTCCGGACGCCAAGAGCAATGAACTGGGAGGCAAGGCCGCTGGCGTGGTGTGCATGGCCGATAGCTACGGCGATGCGGCCAAGGGGCAGACGGGGATGGAAAACTGCCTGCAAAAAAATCCAGACATCAATGTGGTCTACACCATCAATGAGCCGGCCGCCGCGGGGGCGTACAAAGCGCTCAAGGCCGCTGGCCGGGACAAGGACGTGATCATCGTCTCGGTCGACGGCGGCTGCGCCGGGGTGAAGGACGTGGGAGCCGGCGCGATCGCCGCCACCAGCCAGCAATACCCCTTGCGCATGGCTTCGATGGGCGTGGCCGCCGGCGTCGAATACGCCAAGACGGGCAAGAAGGCCAGCGGCTACACCGACACCGGCGTGACGCTGATCGCCGCCAAGCCCCTGCCGGGTGTGGAGAGCAAGGACGTAGCCACCGGGCTGGAGCTTTGCTGGGGGAACAAGTAAGCGGTTGTGCGCATGCCGCTGTGCCGGCTGACCTCGTCTGGGCGCATCGGGCCCGGCGAGGGGCCGGGCCGGGGATGCACGGCTTGGCGGCTGCCTGCACCGATCTCACACAGACCCGATGTCATGAAGATCTTGCGCAACTCATTGCCCCCTGCGGGCACCTTGGGGCCTTTCATGGCCCTGCTATGTGCCTGCGCGTTTTTCGCCACCCAAAGCGAGCGCTTTCTCACCCTGCAGAACTTTTCGCTGATCTTGCAGCAGGTGATGGTGGTGGGAACGATTGCGATCGGCCAGACCTTGATCATCCTGACTGCCGGGATCGATCTGTCTTGCGGCATGGTGATGGCCCTGGGCGCCATCGTCATGACCAAGACGGCGGCCGATTTCGGTTTGTCAGCGCCGCTGGCCATCGCGCTGGGTCTGGCGGTGACCATGCTGTTCGGCCTGGCCAATGGTTTGCTGGTCACCAAGGCCAAGCTGCCGCCGTTCATTGTGACGCTGGGCATGCTCAATATTGCGTTTGCGATCACCCAGCTCTATTCGGGCTCGCAAACCATCACCGAGGTGCCCGAGGGCCTGACTTGGCTGGGCAACAGCTTTCGCATCGGTCAGGCCAACATCTTGTATGGCGTGGTGCTGATGCTGGCGCTGTATCTGATCACTTGGCTGTATCTGCGTGACACCGCACCGGGCCGCCACATCTATGCGGTGGGCAACAACCCCGAAGCCACCCGCCTGACGGGCATTTCCACCGACAAGGTGCTGCTGGGCGTGTACATGATGGCCGGTGTGTTCTACGGCATTGCCTCGCTGCTGTCGGTGGCGCGCATCGGTGCTGGCGATCCCAATGCGGGTCAGACCGAGAACCTGGACGCCATCACCGCCGTGGTACTGGGCGGCACCAGTCTGTTCGGCGGACGCGGTATCGTTCTGGGCACGCTGGTGGGCGCGCTGATCGTGGGAGTGTTTCGCAACGGCCTCACGCTCATGGGCGTGTCGTCGGTGTATCAGATCCTGGTCACGGGCATCTTGGTGATTCTGGCGGTCCTCACCGACCGGATGTCCCGCCAAGGAGGGCGCTGAGCATGGGCATCGACAGCAAACCCTGCGTCGTGATGCAGGCCAAGGGCTTGGTCAAGCGCTACGGTCAGGTCACGGCCTTGGATGGAGCGGACTTCGAGTTGCGAGCGGGCGAGATCCTGGCCGTCATCGGCGACAACGGTGCGGGCAAGTCCTCGCTCATCAAGTGCCTGTCGGGGGCCGTCCAGCCCGATGAAGGGGACATCCACCTCGACGGACGACGGGTGCACTTTCGCAGCCCCATCGATGCGCGTCGCGCCGGCATCGAGACCGTTTACCAGGACCTGGCCGTGGCGCCGGCAATGACGATTGCCGAAAACCTTTTCCTCGGCCGCGAGATCCGCCGCCAAGGCCTATGGGGCCGGGTGTTCCAGGCGATCGACAAGAAAAAGATGCTCGAAGAAAGCATCGCCCGCATGAACGAGCTGAAGGTGGGCATCCGTTCCATGACGCAGGCCTTGGAGACCTTGTCGGGCGGGCAGCGCCAGTGCGTGGCGGTGGCTCGAGCGGCCACCTTTGCGCAGCATGTGGTCATCATGGACGAGCCCACCGCCGCCCTCGGTGTCAAGGAAGGCAATATGGTGCTCGAGCTGATCCGCCGCGTGCGCGATCGGGGCCTGTCGGTGGTGCTGATCAGCCACAACATGCCGCATGTGTTCGAGATTGCCGACCGCATCCACATTGCCCGTTTGGGCAAACGCGCGGCGGTGGTGAACCCGAAAACCATCAGCATGAGCGATACCGTGGCCGTGATGACCGGTGCCATGCCCCCCGAGGCCATCCCGGCCGAGTGCCTGGCCTGAGGCCGCGACATGCTCGACGTCGATCCGCGGCTCGGCCCCAAGCGGCTCCAGGTGCCGGCCGAACGGGGGCACGACGACGTGCTGATGTCAGCCAGCGCCCTCTTGCGGCCCTGATCCGCGCGGCCGTTATCGTCATTGCGTGCACATTGACTTGCCGTGAACCCTTCCAACGATCCATCCCCCCGCCTGGCCGAGATCGCCGGACAACCCTTGCGCCCCCGCGGATCGAACCAGGTCGGCCTGAGGCAGTTCAACGAGCGCGTGGTGCTGCAAGCGCTGCGCACGCATGGTCGCCTGGCCAAAGCCGATTTGGCCCGGATCACCGGGCTGACGGCACAGACCATCGGCTTGATCATCGCCCGTTTGGACGAAGACGATCTGCTCACCCGCGGCGCGCCTGTGCGGGGCAAGGTGGGGCAGCCTTCGGTGCCCATTGGCTTGAACCCGGATGGCGCCTTCGCCATTGGCATCAAGATTGCACGGCGCAGTGCCGACTGGCTCTTGGTGGATTTCACCGGACGGGTGCGCGAGCGCATCAGCGAGACCTACGCATTTCCCGATGCGAGCACCCTGTTGCCCACCATCCGGACCCATCTCGAAGAGTTGTTGCGTCGGCTCGGGCCGCTGGCCTCGCGGGTGGTGGGGGTGGGCGTGGCCGCGCCATTCCAGCTCGGGGGCTGGCACCGCATGTTGGGTCTGACCCGCGCGCAGTCCGACGCATGGAACCAGCTCGACCTGGCCGCCGAAGTGCAGCGCATGACGTCCTTGCCGGTCAGTTTTGCCAGGGACACGGTCGCGGCTTGCGTGGCTGAACTGCTGCAAGGCAAGGGCCGCGACATCCATAGTTTTCTCTATCTGTTTCTGGATACCTTCATCGGCGGTGGGCTGGTGCTGCATTCGCGCTTGCATCGCGGCGAGCATGGCAATGCCGGCGCCGTGGCCTCGCTGCCGCTGGGCGTGGCCGAGCGCGGTGCTGGCGAGGTGCCGCCGCAGTTGCTCAGTCGCGCCTCGCTGTGGGACCTCGAGCAGCGTTTGCGCGAACACGGGCTCGACCCCATGGCCGCCTATGACGATCGCGCGCTGCAAGAACCGTGGTGGCCCCACGCGCGGCAATGGGTCGACGACGCGGCACGGGCCTTGGCGCACTGCGTGGTGTCCGGCGCAGCCTTTCTGGATTTACCGGCCGTGGTGATCGATGGCGCGGTCGCTCCGGCCTTGTTGTCTGAGCTGATCGGCTGCACCGGGCAGGCGCTGGCCGCCTACAACTGGGAGGGCTTGCAAACTCCGCCGCGGCTGATGCCTGGCAGCATCGGATCGGATGCGCGTGCCTTTGGCGGGGCCTTGTTGCCGCTGCACGCCACCTTCGCCCCGGATTGGGATGTGTTTCTGAAGGCTTGATCCAGGCGCTCGGCTCACCCAGACCGGATTTCGCGCGAAGGCGCGGATCTGCGCTTCGTCAGGGCAGGGCGATTCGGTCAAAAAAGAGGCCCGCCGTGCGGCGGGCCCAATCCCCGTTCCCTGAGGTTTTTGAGAGTGGTTCAGTCGTCGTTCAGGCTCGACCAGACGGTGTCGCACTGGTGCTCGGCGGCAAAGTGGGGGCGCGGGGCGATGCCTTCTCCCGAGGCGATGTCCAAGCCCAGGTAAGTGGGCGAGGCCGTTTGGAACGCTGGCCACGCCGGCAAACCGGGGGCGTCAGGGCGGCCCTCACGTGCAAAGCGAGCGAAATAGCGCACCAGGGCTTGCTTCAAAGCGGTTTGCTGGGCATCGAGCGGGCGCGGCATGTCGAACAAGTACTGCAGTTCGGCCGAATGGGCTGCGCCCTGCGCAAAGCTCACTGCCGGCAGGACTTCAGGCGCACTGCGGTCGCGGAACTCATAGGCATAGACCACGTGGCCTTGGCTGGCCAGGCGGCGAGACAGGTTCAAGCCGTTGCAGGCAAACACGAGGTCCGTGCCCACGGCAGAGTAGGCCAAGCTGGCGTTGTTGTCGTACAAGGCCGGGTGATAGCTGGTGGCCGCCAAAGCGTCGGCCACCGCCGCCGGCAGCCCCAGTCCCTGGAGGGCCGCGGGCAGCGTTTCGGCGCTGAGCGGTGCTGCGCCGGCCAACTCGTTCAAGGCCGCGAACAGGCGGTATTCATCGCGGGTCGTGCCTTGCAGCACCGCAACGGCGTGCTGTGTGCCAGCCCAGATCTTGCTGCGCACCGAGGCGTCGAGCACCCGTCCGTCCACGCTGGGCACAGGGCCGCGCGGGTAGGCCACCATCTGCGCGCCGAGCAGCGCCTGCACCGGCAGGCTGCGCAGGCATTCGACGGTTTGGGTGTCGCAAGCCGCTCCCCCTGCGCCCGTAACCAAACCCATCGCCGCCTGCGCTACGGTGTGCCCTTTGCCTTCCGAAAGGCTCAGCGTGTCTTGCAGATCCAGGCCATAGGCGCCGCTCATCACGATGGCTTTGTGGAACAGCCCGGCCGATGCGCTTGCAGCCAGGTGCGACAGCACGCTGAAGCCACCGGCCGATTCGCCGAAGAGCGTGACGTTGCGAGGATCGCCCCCGAAGGCGGCGATGTTGTCGCGCACCCAGCGCAAGGCGGCTTGCTGGTCCATCAGTCCGTAATTGCCGGAGTGTCCGCCTTGCTCGGCGCTCAGGGCCGGGTGGGCCATGAAGCCCAAGGCGCCCAGGCGGTAGTTCAAGGTCACCACGACCACCCCTTGCGTGACCAGGCTGGACACATCGGGATAGCCGGCACTGCTGCCGAGGTAGAACGCCCCGCCATGGATCCACACCATCACCGGATGGGGGCCCGGGGTGGTCGGACGAAAGACGTTGAGCGTCAGGCAATCCTCGTTCAGGGTTTGGCTGCTCGTGCCGAAGGCGCTGGCCGGCTGGGCGCACGCGGGGCCGAAGCTCGTGGCTTGGCGCTCTTCGGTCCAGGGCGCCGGCGTCTGGGGTGGCCTCCAGCGCAAAGGCCCCACCGGCGGGGCGGCGTAAGGAATGCCCTTGAACTGCACCACGGTGCCTTGATCATTGGTGTGGCCGCGCACGGAGCCCGAGCTCGTTAGGGCGCGTGTGAGGTCCGGCGGCGGCGTGCGGTCGCCACCTCCGCAGGCGCTCAGCGCAAGCGCCAGTGCCAGCGCAGCCCAACGCGGCGCGCGGTGGCTTTGCGGGGCGAAAAGGCGGTGCAAGAATGTTTGCGGATTCATCGTCGTGCAGTCGGCATCGGCTTTTGCGGCATGATTCCACCGCCTGCTTGGCGCGAGGTGTCACCTGCGCGGCGGGGGGAACCCGCACAAGCACCGTCACCCGCGCGACAGTGGAGGCCTGCCGCCTGCGAGACCCTGACCATGCCAACGAACACGACCCTGCCCCCCGATGCACTGGCCCAGTTGCTGCGCACGATGCCCAAGGCCGAGCTGCACATTCACATTGAAGGCTCGCTGGAGCCCGAACTCATCTTCGAACTGGCCCGGCGCAACGGCGTCGCGCTGGCCTACCCCGACGTCGAGAGCCTGCGACGCGCCTATGCCTTCACCGACCTGCAGAGCTTCCTCGACATCTATTACGCCGGGGCGAGCGTGCTGCTGAAGGAGGACGACTTCTTCGACATGGCCATGGCCTATTTCCGCCGGGCTGTCGCTGACGGCATCGTGCATGCCGAGGTGTTCTTCGACCCGCAGACCCACACCGCACGCGGCGTGTCCTTCGAGACGGTGATCCGCGGGCTCACGCGGGCTCGCGAGACGGCGCAGCAGGAGCTGGGCCTGAGCAGCGCGTTCATCCTGTGCTTCTTGCGGCATCTCAGCGAGGAGGCCGCTTTCGAGACGCTCGAAGAGGCGCTGCCGTGGCGAGAGCATTTCATCGGTGTGGGGCTGGACAGCAGCGAACGCGGCCATCCGCCCGAGAAGTTCGCCCGGGTGTTCGCGCGCTGCCGCGAGCTGGGTCTGCGTCTCGTGGCGCATGCGGGTGAGGAGGGGCCCGCAGCCTATGTGCGCAGTGCGCTGGACGTGCTGAAGGTCGAGCGTATCGACCATGGCGTGCGGGCCCTGGAGGATGCCGAGCTGGTCCGGCGCCTGGCGCGCGAGCGGGTGCCGCTGACGGTGTGCCCGCTGTCCAACGTCAAGCTGCGTGTCTTTGACCGGCTGTCCGATCACAATCTGGGACAATTGCTGGCTTCGGGGCTGGTGGCCACCGTCAATTCCGACGATCCGGCCTACTTCGGCGGCTACCTGCACCAGAACTTCGTCGAGACCTTTGCCGCGCTGCCCGCGCTGCAGGTGCGTGAGGCCTACACCCTGGCACGTAACAGCCTCGAGGCGAGCTTCGCCGAGGCCTCGGCCAAGGCGTGCTGGGTCGACCGGCTCGACGCCCATTTCGAGCGCTTTCACTGAACGCGTGTCCTCCGCGCCCCAGGGGGCCACGCGCCTGCTTCGGGGCCATGTAGAGGAACACCATGTACAAAAACCTCAGGCGTGCGGCCGTAGCTGCCGTCTCAGCACTCGTCTTTGCCAGCGGCTCGTCGGCCCAGACCCCAGCATCCCACCCGTTGCCGCCCGCGCCCGCGCCGTTGAAGGTGGGTTTCGTCTTTGTCAGCCCGGTGGGCGAGGCGGGCTGGACCTACCAGCACAACCAGGGACGGCTCGAACTCGAGAAGAAGCTCGGCTCCAAGGTGCAGACCACCTTCGTCGAGAACGTGGCGGAGGGGGCCGACTCCGAGCGCGTGATGCGCGATCTGGCGGCCCAGGGTCACCGCCTCATCATCGCCACCAGCTTCGGCTACCTGGAGCCGGCGCTGAAGGTCGCCTCTGAGTTTCCGCAGGTGGCCTTCGAGCATGCGGGCGGCTACAAGACCGCGGCCAATCTCAACACCTACAACGCCCGCTACTACGAGGGCCGCTATCTGGCCGGTCTGATCGCCGGACGCATGACGCGCAGCGGCACGGCCGGCTATGTGGCAGGCTTTCCGGTGCCCGAGGTGGTGCAGGGGATCAATGCCTTTGCCCGCGGTCTGCGCGAGGCCAACCCGCAGGCTCAGTTGCGCGTGATCTGGCTCAACGCCTGGTTCGACCCCGCGCGTGAGCGTGAGGCGGCCCTGACACTGATCCGTCAGGGCGCCGACGTGCTCACCAACCACAGCGGTTCGACCGCGGTGGCCCAGACGGCCGAGGCCGAGGGGCGCTGGTTCATCGGCTACCAAAGCGACATGCGCCGTTTCGCGCCCAAGCGCCAACTCACAGCGGTGACGCACCATTGGGGCGGCTACTACACCCGCGTGGCCCAGGCCTTGCTCGAAGGCCGCTGGACGGCCACGCCGGCCTGGGGGGGGCTGAAGGACGGGTTCATCGACCTGGCCCCGCTGCACCCGGATATCCCGGCCGAGGTGGTGAAGCTCGTGCGCGAGCGCCGGCTGGCCATCGAGCAAGGCCGCTTCCATCCCTTCGCCGGGCGCATCGTGGACAACCAGGGCCGAGTGCGCCACGAGGGCGGCCCGATGGACGACCGCCGCATTGCGGCGATGGACTACTACGTCGAAGGCGTGCTGGGGCAGTTGCCCGGGCGCTGATCAGCCGGCCAGGGCCTGTGCGAGCCGGGCTGCCTGTGCCCCGAAGGCATAGGCATCCATGCCCAGGCATCCATAGGTCACACCGGCGTGCACACGCACCGGCACGGCCTGGGGGCCGCCAGCCCCGGCCGGGATGTAGAAGGGCAGCCAGTGCTCGTCGGTGGGGTGCATGAGGGCGGCATGCGGGGCCTGCCGCCGGTAGTCCATCAGGGCCGGCCAGTCGCGCGCCAGACTGCGTTCCCACACCCACTGGCGGAAGGCGGCGCACTCGGGTGTCTCGGGCCGGTTCTCGGAGCGGCCGCCGCCGAGCGCCAGCCGCAGGTTGTGTGTGAGGCTGCCGGTGCCCAGGATCAGCACGCCTTCCTGGGCCAGGGGGGCCAGGGCCTGCCCGGTCGCCCAATGCTCGGCCGGCGCCGCCGAAGGCACCAGCGACAGCGGCACGATCGGGATGTCGGCCTTCGGCCAGGCGTGGATCAACGGCGTCCAGATGCCATGATCGAGCCCGCCTGCGGCAAGCACGTGGTGTGCGATGCCGGCCCGGCTCAGGCAGGCGGACGCGGCCTCCGCCACGGCGGGATCGCCCGGGGCGTCGTAGCGCATCTCGTAAAGCGCCTGGGGGAAGCCCCCGAAATCGTGGATGGTGGAGTGCTGCGCGGCCGCCAGCAGTGCCGGCTCGAGCGTGGTGGTGTGCGCCGAGACGGCGACGATGGCACGCGGCCGGCCGAAGGCCTGCTCCAGGGCCGGCCCCAGGCGCCGGAAGAAGGCGCCGGTGTCGCCCGGATCCAGCGCGATCAGCGGCGAGCCGTGGGACAGGAACAGCGGGGGCAGGGCGGACCTCGTCATACCGGCAGTGGACCACGATGCCGAAGGCCTGGGGTTGCGCCGGCTTGACGTCAGCATTCAGAACCGTTCACGCCACCAGGGCCCACCGCGGTAGCGGAAAACCCCCAGGGCGGTGCCCGGGGCCGGGCTCGGCTATCGTTGCCGTTCTCAAGCTCGCCATCTCCTATGCTGCAGCACATCATCCCCCTTGCCGTGCGCCAGACCCTGCGCGACTTTCGCGCGGGCGAGTTGCGACTGCTGGTCGTGGCCGTGATGCTGGCCGTGGCGGCGCTTTCCGCGGTGGGTTTTTTCGCCGACCGGCTCAAGAACGGCCTGAACCGCGATGCGGCCCAGCTCCTGGGGGGTGATGCCCTCGTGGCCAGTGACCAGCCCACGCCCGAGGCCTTCGTCGAGCGGGCCCGCTTGCAAGGCTTGTTGCAGGCGCGCACCGTGGCCTTTCCTAGCATGGCGCGCGCGCCGCAGGCCCAAGGCGGGGCCACCCGGCTGGTGGCGGTGAAGGCGGTGAGCGAGGGCTACCCGCTGCGTGGCCGCTTGCGCGTGGCCCCGGCGCCCGGCCAAGCCGACGCCCCGGCCGAGGGCGTGCCCGAGCGCGGCAGCGTGTGGGTCGATGCGGCCTTGCTCGAGGCCTTGCAACTGGCCGTGGGCGACACCTTGCTGCTGGGCGATGCGGCCTTGCGCATCGAACGCGTGATCACGCTCGAACCTGATCGCGGCGCCGGCTTCATGGCTTTTGCGCCGCGTGTGATGCTTCACGAGGCCGACCTGGCCGCCACCGCCCTGATCCAGCCTGCCAGCCGGGTCACCTACCGCCTGGCCGTGGCCGCACCGCCGGGGCGCGACGCCGAGATCGGCCGCTATCTCGCCTGGGCGCAGGCCCATATCGACGAGGCGGGCCTGCGCGGCGTGCGCCTGGAGTCGCTGGACAACGGCCGTCCCGAGATGCGCCAGACGCTGGACCGGGCCGAGCGTTTCCTGAACCTGGTCGCGCTGCTGGCCGCCCTGCTGGCAGCGGTGGCCGTGGGCATCGCGGCGCGCGACTTCGCCTCGCGCCACCTCGACGACTGCGCGATGCTGCGGGTACTGGGCCTGCCGCAGCGCACCATCGCCTGGAGCTATGCCCTGGAGTTCACCTTCGTGGGCTTGCTGGCCAGCGCCCTCGGTGTGTCGGTGGGCTATGCCGTGCACCACGTCTTCGTGGCCCTGCTGGCCGGCCTGGTCGAGACCACCTTGCCGGCACCCGGCGCCTGGCCGGCCGTCTTCGGCCTGGGGGTGGGCCTGACCCTGCTGTTTGGCTTCGGCCTGCCGCCGGTGCTGCAATTGGCCCAGGTGCCGGCGGTGCGTGTCATCCGCCGCGAGATGGGCGAACTGCGGCCGGCCTCCCTGGGGGTGCTGGCCGCCGGCACCCTGGGCTTTGCCGCTTTGCTGGTGGCCGCATCCAGCGACCTGCGCCTGGGTCTGATCGCCGTTGGAGGCTTTGCCGCTGCGATCGCCCTGTTCGCGCTGGCGGGCTGGGTGGCGGTGCAGGTGCTGCGCCGCACCGTCGTGGAGCTGCACGTGCCGCGCTGGCTGCGCCTGGCCACGCGCCAGGTGGCCGCCCGCCCGGGCTTTGCGGTGCTGCAGGTCTCCGCCCTGGCTGTGGGCCTGCTGGCCCTGGTGTTGCTGGTGCTGCTGCGCACCGACCTGATCGCCAGTTGGCGCCAGGCCACGCCGCCCGATGCGCCCGACCGCTTCGTGATCAACATCCAGCCCGAGCAGGCGCCAACCTTCCGTGAACGGCTCACGCAGGCCGGCGTGAAGGACTTCGACTGGTACCCGATGATTCGGGGCCGGCTTGTCAGCGTGAACGGCCGGCCGGTGAACCCCGAGGCCTACACCGAGGAGCGCGCGCGCCGCCTGGTCGACCGCGAATTCAACCTCAGCCATGCTGCGACGATGCCGGTGCACAACGCACTGGCCGCTGGCCGCTGGACGCCCGAGGCGGCCGACGAGATCAGCCTGGAGGAGGGTATTGCCCGGACCCTGGGTCTGAGCCTGGGCGACGTCCTGGTCTTCGATATCGCCGGCATGCCGGTGCAGGCCCGCATCACCAGCCTGCGCCGGGTGGACTGGGCCTCCATGCGGGTCAACTTCTTCGCGATGTTTCCACGCAGCCGCATGGACGAGCTGCCCTCGACCTACATCGCCGCGTTCCGCGCGCCGCCGCAGGCGGGGTTCGACAACGCGCTGATCCGGGAATTTCCAAACATCACCAATGTGGATGTCTCGGCCTCGATCGCCCAGGTGCAGCGAGTGCTCGACCAGGTCATCCGCGCGGTGGAGTTCCTGTTTGGCTTCACGCTGGCTGCCGGGGTGGTGGTGCTGTTCGCGGCGGTGACAGCCACCCGCGAAGCGCGTGAGCGCGAGTTTGCGGTGATGCGCGCGATGGGGGCGGGCAGCCGCCTGCTGTCGCGAGTGCAGCGCGCCGAGCTGCTGGGTGTGGGGGCTTTGGCCGGTGCCTTGGCCGCAGGGGCGGCCATTGCCGTGGGCTGGGCGCTGGCCCGCTATGCCTTCGAGTTTCATTGGGGGCCTTCGCCCTGGGTGCCGCTGGCGGGCATGGGGGCGGGGGCGGGGCTGGCGTGGGCCGCCGGCTGGTGGGGCCTGCGCGAGGTGCTGCGCCGGCCGGTGGTGGAAACGCTGCGCAAGGCGGCGCTGTAGAGCTCAAGTCCGGCACTGGGGCGCCGAAATGGGGGTGAATCGGCATCCAATTCCCACGGCCGGGCCCTCAGGGCTCGCTGCTAGACTGGATGCCACCGCCGCGCCGAAGCCAACCACCCCGTGCAAACCGCCGCCCCGACCGATGCCGTGCGCCTGACTGAGCTGAAGCTCGAGCAGGCGCTGAGCCTTCTTCAGCAGGCCGGTTACCCCTTGCCCTCGCTGGTCGAGGCGCCCGCGACGACCGCACTGCAGGCCATCATCGACGGCCTGTGCGATCTGTCGCTGCGTGATGCCCTCACCGGTCTGGCCAACCGCCGCCACTTCCGGGCGGTGCTCGAGCGGGAAATCGATCGCGTGGCGCGGACCGGCGAATCAGCCCTGCTGCTGGTGGTCGATATCGACCACTTCAAGCACGTCAACGACACCCATGGCCATGCGGCCGGAGACCTGGTCATCCAGGCCGTCGGCCAACGCCTGGCCGAGTGCGTGCGCCCGATGGACACGGTGGCGCGATTCGGCGGCGAGGAGTTCGCGATGGTGCTGCCCAATTGCCACCCGGCCTATGGCGAGGCTGTGGCCGAGCGCATCCGCCGCACGATCGAAGGCCGCGCGATCCGCCTGCCGTCAGGGCAGGACATCCATGTCACCGTCAGCATCGGCGGGGCTTTCGCGCCCCAATGGGTGCGCTCGTCGGCGGCCCTGTGGACCGAACGTGCCGATCTGCAGCTCTACTGCGCGAAGACCGAGGGGCGTAACCGCGTCTGCCTCGAGCAATCGGTGGTCAGCAGCGTCAGCAACGAGGAGAAGTCCCTGCTCTTCGGCGTGACAGCCTGGGACGACAGCCTTGAATAAGCCCATGAACACCCCAGCCTCCAGCCTGTCGCTTCCCCTGCCTGGCGCCCGGCGCGCCTGGGTGCTGGCCGTCACCAGCGGCAAGGGCGGCGTGGGCAAAACCTTTGTCTCGGCCAACGTGGCGGCGGCGCTGGCCCGTCGCGGCCACCGTGTGCTCGTGCTCGACGCCGACCTCGGGCTGGCCAACCTCGACGTGGTGCTCAACCTGTACCCCAAGATCACTCTGCACGACGTCTTCACCGGCAAGGCCACCTTGGACGAGGCCGTGCTCAAGGCGCCGGGCGGCTTCTCGGTGCTGCTGGCCGGCTCGGGGCTGGTGGAGTACTCGCGCCTCACACCCGAGGTGCGCGAGCAGCTCCAGCGCGTGGTGGCCACGCTCATCCCGCGCTACGACTACGTGCTGCTGGACACCGGTGCGGGCATCTCCGACGTTGTGCTCTACGCCATTTCCCTGGCCGACGACGTGCTGGTGGTGGCCACGCCCGAGCCCACCTCGCTCACCGATGCCTACGCCACCATCAAGGTGCTGGCCACCCAGCAGCGTCGTCGCGTGCTGCATGTGGCGGTCAACCAGGTGGGCAAGCCGGGCGATGGCAAGGTCGTGACGCATCAACTGCAGCAGGTCGTCGATCGATTCGTCACCACGCCCCAGGGCGAGCCGGTGAAACTCATGCTGGCCGGCGACATCCCCAGTGACGCTGCGGTGCGCGAGGCCTTGCAGCGTCGGCAGCTGCTGTTCGAAAGCCTGCCTGGCAGCGCCGCGGCCCAGGCGATTGCCGCACTGGCCGCTCGCATCGAAGCGGCCGCGCCTGCCCCGGTCGCATCCTGAAACCCAGCGCGGGGCACGCGCAGGGGCGGCTTTCTACAATGGGTGTCCCTTCGACACCCGAAAGGACGCCCATGAATGCCCACGCCCTTGCCCAGCGCCTGGCCCGCAACCGCCTGAGTCGCCGTGATGCCTTGTGGCTCCTGGGCGCGAGCACGGGGGTCGTGGCGGCCCCCTGGCTGCAGGGCTGCGCCACCTCGCCCGTCACCGGCAAGTCCATCGTGGTGGGCATGAGCGAGGCCCAGGAACGCCAGGTCGATGCCCAGGTCTCGCCCCACCAGTTCTCGCAGGACCTCGGGCCGGTGCAGGATGCCGCCGTCAACGACTACGTGGTGTCGGTGGGCCGCAGCCTGCAGACCCACACCCATCGGCCTCAGATGCCCTATTCATACCGCGTGCTCAATGCCAACCATGTCAATGCCTACACCTTCCCGGCCGGGGCCATGGGCGTGACGCGCGGCATCCTCGTCGAGATGGACGACGAGGCCCAACTGGCCGCGCTGCTGGGGCACGAGATGGGGCATGTGAACGCCCGCCACGCCGCGCAGCGCCAGGGCCAGGCCCTGATCGCGCAATCAGTGGTGGCGGGCCTCAACGTCGCCGCCTCCAATTCGCAATGGGGCGCTCTCGTGGGCCTGGGCAGCCAGATCGGCGCCAGCGCTTTATTGGCCGGCTATTCCCGCGACAACGAGCGCGAGGCCGACGCCCTGGGCCAGGAGTACATGGTGCGCGCCGGCTACCCGGCCGGCGGCATGACGGCACTGCACCAGATCCTGGTGGACCAGGAAAAGGCCCGCCCCAGCTTGTTGCAGACCATGTTCGCCTCCCATCCGATGAGCACCGAACGGCGCGACACCGCGCGCCGCCTCGCGCAGGAGCGCTATGGCGCCAGCGCCTCGCGGCCGGTGCAGCGTGAGCGCTACATGGACCAGACGGCCTCGCTGCGACGCCTGAAGCCCACCATCGAGGCCTGCCAGCGCGGCGAGACGGCGATGGCGCGCAAGTCCTACGACGACGCGGCCTCGGCCTTTACCCGGGCGCTGACGCTCACGCCGCAGGACTACGCGGCCAATTTGCGCATGGCCCAGTGCCTGCAGGCCCAGGGCCGCCATCGCGACGCGCTGCGCTATGCCGAGGCGGCCAAGACCCTTTACCCGCAGGAGGCTCAGGCCCGCAAACTCACCGGGGTGCTGGCCCTGGCGCAAGGCGATCCGGGCAGGGCCCATGCCGAGTTGCTGGCCTTCGATCGCCTGCTGCCCGGCGACCCGGGTGTGACCTTCCTGCGCGGCGTGGCCCTGGAGGGCCTGGGCGAGCGCGAGGCCGCCGCGCGCCAGTACCACGCCTTCCTGCGCCTGGGGGCGCAGGGGCAGGCGGCCCAATACTCCGCCAGCCGCCTGAAGGCCTGGGGATACGTGAAGTAGAGACCCGATGACCCCGAATCCCACCGATCCAGCCACGCAACCCGACACCGCCTACGAGTGGGTGGGCGGCGAAGCGGCCGTGCGTGCCCTGGTGGACCGCTTCTACGACCTGATGGACCTCGAGCCCGCCTACGCCGAGCTGCGCGCGTTGCACCCCACGACGCTGGAGGGCTCGCGCGACAAGCTGTTCTGGTTCCTGTGCGGCTGGCTGGGCGGGCCGCAGCATTACGTCGAGCGCTTCGGCCACCCGCGCCTGCGCGCGCGTCACCTGCCGTTTCCCATCGGGATCAGGGAGCGCGACCAGTGGCTGGCCTGCATGGACCAGGCCATGCAGGAACTGCAGCTCGACCCGGCCCTGGTGCACCGTCTGCGCGAAGCCTTCTTCAACACCGCCGACTGGATGCGCAACAAAGGCGGCTGAGCCTCACGGGCTCAGCCCGTGTTGCGCAGACCGGCGGCGATCCCGTTGATCGAGATGTGGATGCCGCGTTGCACGCGCTCGTGCACCTCGCCAGCGTCCTTCTGCAGCCGGTAGCGGCGCATCAGCTCCACCTGCAGGTGGTTGATGGGGTCGAGGTAAGGGAAGCGGTGCTCGATGGAGCGCGCCAGCGCCGGGTTGGAGGCCAGGCGCTGCTTCTCACCGGTGATCAGCGACAGGGCCTCGTGCGTGCGCTGCCATTCGGCCTCGATGGCCTTGAAGATGCGGCGTCCCAGGCGTTTGTCCTCCACCAGCTCCACGTAACGCGAGGCCACGGCCAGGTCGGTTTTGGCCAGCACCATGTCCATGTTCGACAGCAGCGTGCGGAAGAAGGGCCACTGGCGGTGCATGCGCGTCAGCAGGGCGAGCCGCTCCTTGCGCTGCGCGCCCTGGCCCAGGTAGGCATCGATGGCCGAGCCGAAGCCATACCAGCCCGGCAGCGCCACACGACACTGGCCCCACGAGAAGCCCCAGGGGATGGCGCGCAGATCCTCGATCGCGCGCGTGGCCTTGCGCGAGGCCGGGCGCGAGCCGATGTTCAGTTCCGCGATTTCGCGGATGGGCGTGGCCGCGAAGAAGTAGTCGGTGAAGCCCGGCGTCTCATAGACCAGCTTGCGGTAGGCCTTCATGCTGGCCTCCGACAAGGCCTGTGCGGCCTCCAGGAAGGCTTTCGGCGCGCTCTTGGTGGGGTGCAGCAGCGTGGCCTCCAGCGTGGCGGCCACCAGCGTCTCGAGGTTGCGCAGGCCGATCTCGGGGTTGGCGTACTTCGAGGCGATCACCTCGCCTTGCTCGGTCAGGCGGATCTGGCCGTTGACCGTGCCCGGGGGCTGAGCCAGGATGGCCTGGTAGCTCGGACCGCCGCCGCGGCCCACCGTGCCGCCACGGCCGTGGAAGAGTCGCAGCGTGATGCCATGCTCGGCCTGGAGGCGGTTGAAGTGCTCCACCAGCTCGATCTCGGCGCGGTAGAGCTCCCAGTTGCTGGTGAAGTAGCCGCCGTCCTTGTTGCTGTCGCTGTAGCCGAGCATGATGTCTTGCTCGCCGCCGCTGCGCTTGACCAGGTCGAGCACACCGGGCAGCGCATAGAAGGTGCGCATGATGGGGCCGGCCTGGCGCAGGTCGCCGATGGTCTCGAACAGCGGCACGACGATCAGGTCGGCCACGGCGTCCTCGCCCAGGGTGCCGCGCATCAGCCCGGCCTCTTTTTGCAGCAGCAGCACCTCCAGCAGGTCGCTCACCGTCTCGGTGTGGCTGATGATGTAGTGCCGGATCGCCTCGGGGCCGAAGCGCTCGCGCATCACCCGGGCCGTCTCGAAGATGGCCAGCTCGGATTCGGTGTGCTCGCTGTAGGTGGCCCCGCGCACGCGCAGCGGCCGCGGGTCGCGCAACTGCTGGACGAGCAGTTCGATCTTGTGGATCTCGTGAAGGTGCGCATAGCCCGACTCCACCCGCGCGCACGCCAGCAGTTCGGCCACCACGGCCTCGTGCTTGTCCGAGCTCTGCCGCAGGTCCACCGTGGCCAGGTGAAAGCCGAACACCTGCACGGCGCGGATCAGCGGGCGCAGGCGCACCTCGGCCAGGGCCGTGCCGTGGTGGTGCGCCAGCGAGTCGTCGATGATGCGCAGGTCGGCCAGGAACTCGCCGGCGTCGGCGTAGGGCGTGGACGGCGCCACCGCGTGGCGCAGCGCCTCGGTGCCGGTGAGGTGCGACAGCGTGGCCGCCAGACGTGCATACATGCCGATCAGCGCGCGCCGGTAGGGCTCGTCGCGGCGATGTTCGTTGGTGTCGGGAGAACGCTCGGCCAGCGCCGCCAGCGCGGGCGTCACGTCCACCAGCATCGCCGAGACCGACAGCTCGGCCCCCAGCGCATGCACCTCGGTGAGGTAGTAGCGCAGGGCCGTCTCGGCCTGCTGGCGCAGCGCGAACTCCAGCGTCGCGGCGGTGACGTTGGGATTGCCGTCGCGGTCACCGCCGATCCAGTTGCCCATGCGGAAGAAGGGCGCGATGTCGAACCCGGGCAGGGCACGCTCCAGGCTGCGGTACAGGCGCGGGATCTGCCGCAGGAATGTGGTGTGGTAATAGCTCAGCGCGTTCTCGATCTCGTTGGCCACCGTGAGCTTGGTGTAGCGCAGCATGCGCGTTTGCCACAGCTGCGTCACGCGCGCGCGGATCTGGGCCTCGTTGTCCTCCAGCTCGCGCTGGGTGTGCAGCTCGTCGCGCTGGTGGATCAGCTCGGCGATGGCGCGCTCGGCGTCCAGGATGGACTTGCGCTGCACCTCGGTGGGGTGGGCCGTGAGCACCGGGGAGATGTAGGCGCGCTGCAGCGTGCGCGCGATGTCGTCGGCGCGCACGCCGCCTTCGGCCAGGCGCTCGAAGCTGTAGGCGAGCGAGCCTTCCTGCACATGGCCCTGGCGCTCGTGGTGCTCGCGCCGGCGCACGTGATGGCGGTCCTCGGCGATGTTGGCCAGATGCGAGAAGTAGCTGAACGCGCGGATCACCGACACCGTCTGGTCGCTGCTCAGGTTCTTCAGCAGCCGGTCCAACGCACGGCCGGCCTGGGCATCGCGCTTGAGCCGGTAGGCCACCGAGAGCTGACGAATCCGCTCGATCAGCTCGAAGGCCTCACGCCCTTCCTGCTCGCGAATCACATCGCCCAGGATGCGACCCAGCAGCCGGATGTCCTCGACCAGCGGACGGTTCTTCTCGGCGGCATCGGCCTCGATGCGCTTCGCGCGGGGCCGGGCGGGTGCGGTGCGGGCGGCGGGCATGGGTACCTCGGAGCGGCTGGCGGTGGTAACAAAATTACAAGCCTGGGATGGTAGCACCGTCGCGGCCCCGGGCGGGCATCGCACCGTCCGGAGCCGTCCGGCCCCTCGGGTAGCATGCGGTCATGATCACGTCCGACTCTTCCTCCTCCGGCCCCGTTTCGGTGAACGCCCGCTGGGTCATCGCCACCCGCGAAAGCCGCCTGGCCCTGTGGCAGGCGCGGCATGTGCAGGCCCTGCTCGAACAGCGTTTCGGCCATCGCGTCGGGTTGCTGGGCATGACCACGCGCGGCGACCAGATCCTCGACCGCACCCTGTCCAAGGTGGGTGGCAAGGGCCTGTTCGTGAAAGAGCTGGAAGTGGCGCTCGAAGAAGGTCGCGCCCACCTGGCCGTGCACTCGCTCAAGGACGTTCCGATGGAGCTGCCCGAAGGCTTCGTGCTGGCTGCCGTGCTCGAGCGCGAGGACCCGCGTGATGCCTTCGTCTCGCCGCGGCATGCCGACCTGGCCAGCCTGCCGGCGGGGGCGGTGGTGGGCACCTCCAGCCTGCGCCGCCTGGTGCAGTTGCGTGCGCGCCGGCCCGACCTGCGCATCGAGCCCTTGCGCGGCAATCTCGACACCCGGCTGCGCAAGCTCGACGAGGGGCAGTACGACGCCATCGTGCTGGCCGCAGCCGGTCTGAAGCGCCTGGGCTTGTCCGGGCGTATCCGTACGGTCTTCGAGCCCGAGGAGATGCTGCCGGCGGCGGGGCAGGGCGCCCTGGGCCTGGAGATCCGGGCCGATCAGCACGAACTGCGCGACGCGCTGGCCACGCTCGTGCACCGTCCCACCTGGCTGGCGGTGCATGCCGAGCGTGCCGTCTCGCGCGCCTTGGGCGGCAGTTGCAGCGTGCCGCTGGCCGCCCATGCGGTGTGGCAGGGCGGGGAGCTCGTGCTGCACGCTGCCCTGGGCGACCCGGACGCCGAGCCGGTGGGCCTGCTGCAGGTGCGCTGCGCCGCAGCGGTCGCCGACACCGAGGCGGCCACGCGATTGGGTGTGCAGGCGGCCGGGCGCTTGCGCGAGCTCGGGGCCGAGGCCGTGCTGGCCCGCCTGGCCTCGGGTGCCTGAGGATGGTGGCGCCCCCCCCTTGGCTGCTCGTCACCCGCCCGGCGGCGCAGGCCGGTCAGTGGGTCGAGCGGCTGCAGGCGCTGGGCGTGCCGGCAAGGGCCCTGCCGCTGATCGCGATCGCTGCGCCGGCCGACGCGCGTGCAGTGTCCCGGGCCTGGGCCGAGCTGCCTGGCCGCGATCTGGTCGTCTTCGTCAGTCCCAGCGCTGTTGAGCAGTTTTTTGCCCAGGCCCCCGTCGGGGCGCGCTGGCCGGACGGTGTGCGGGTGGCCACGCCCGGCCCGGGCACCGATGCCGCGCTGGCGCGCGCCGGCGTGCCCGAGGCGCTGCGTTTGCGGCCGGCCGACGATGCCGAGCAGCTCGACTCCGAAGCGCTGTGGGCCGTGCTGCGCGGCGAGCCCTGGGCGGGGCGTCGCGTGCTCATCGTGCGCGGTGAGGGCGGGCGGCCCTGGCTGGCCGAGCGCCTGACCGAAGCCGGCGCGGCGGTCGACTTCCTCGGCGCCTACCGGCGTGGCCTGCCGGTGCTGGACCCAGCCGACACGACGCTGCTGCACGAGGTGCTGGAGACGCCCGGCGAGGCGGTGTGGCTTTTCAGCAGCTCCCAGTCCATCGACCATCTGGTGAGCCTGGCACAGGCCCAGGGGCTGCGGCCCGACTGGGCGCAGCAGACGGCCATCGTCACCCATCCTCGCATCGGCCAGCGCGCCCGGGCCCTGGGCTTGCGCAGGGTGCTGGCCTCGCACCCGGCCCCCGACGCCGTGGCCGCGGCCTGGGCGTGCAGGCGCGATGCACCATAGGTGCTCGATACAATGGCCTTCACCGTGAGCGACACCACTTCTCCCACCCCCTCGCCGACCTCCCCCGAACCCTCGTCAGAGCGCGCGGCTGCGCCCGCTGCGCAGGTTGCTGCGGCCAGCGGCCCGTCCGCACCGCAGGCGGCCAGCCGTTCCCTGTGGTGGGTCGCTGTGGTCGGCTTGCTGTTGCTGGCCGTCGTGGGCCTCACGCTGGCCTACCAGGCGCAGCAGCAGGTCCAGGGCCTGGAGCGCGAACTCGTGCGCCGCCAGCAGGACAGCCAGGACCTTGCCACGGAAGCCCGGGCCCTGGCCCGGCAGGCGCAAGACGCCGCGCGCGAGGCGCTGGCCAAGGCCTCCGTGCTGGAGGCGCGCCTGGCCGAGGTGGCGCTGCAGCGCGACCAGCTCGACGAACTGCTGCAGGCCCTGTCGCGCTCGCGGGACGAGAACGTGCTCGTGGAGATCGAAGCCGCCCTGCGCGTGGCCGTGCAGCACTCGGCCATCACCGGCAGCGCCGAGCCCCTGCTGGCGGCCTTGCGCAGCGCCGACGAACGTCTCCAGCGCTTGAACCAGCCGCGGCTGGAGCGCGTGCGCCGTGCCATCGTCCAGGATGTGGAGCGCGCCCGCGCCGTGGCCGTGGCCGATGTGCCTTCGCTGGTGGGGCGGCTCGACGAGGCCGCGCGTCTGGCCGACGAACTGCCCTTGCTGTCCAGCCCCGGCACGGGGGTGGCCGCACGGGCGTCGCAGTCCGCACCGTCGGCCAGCCAGGCCGCCGAGGACTGGTCGGCCCGCGGACGTGACCTCGCAGCCCGAGTGTGGATCGAGCTGCGCTCCCTCGTGCGCGTGACCCGCATCGACCAGCCCGAGGCCATGCTGATCGCGCCCGAACAGGCCTTCTTCCTGCGCGAGAACCTCAAGCTGCGGCTGCTCAACGCCCGTCTGGCCCTGCTGAGCCGGCAGTTCGAGACGGTGCAGGCCGACATGCGGCAGGCCCAGCAGGCACTCGAGCGCTATTTCGATCCGCGCTCGCGTCGGGTTATGCAGGTGGCCGACACGCTGCGCCAGGTGCAGGCGCAGGCCCGAGCGAGCCAGTTGCCGCGTCCCGACGAGACGCTCGCGGCCTTGCAGGCCGTGCTGGCCACACGCTGAGCGGAAAACGCCCGGCCATGCGCAACGTCATCTGGATCCTCCTGCTCTTCGTGCTCGCGGTGGTGGCCGCGGGCGTATTCGGGCGCAACGATGCCGTCGTCACGCTCTACTGGGCCCCGTGGCGGCTGGACCTGTCCTTCAACTTCTTCGTGCTGCTGCTGTTGCTGCTGTGCGCAGGCTTGTACCTCGCCTTGCAGACCCTGCACACCTTGATCGGCCTGCCGCGCCGCGCGCGCGAGTGGCGCATCGCGCGACGCGACCACTACGCCCAGCAGGCCTTGCGCGAGGCCCTGGCGCTGTACTTCGGCGCCCGCTACAGCCGCGCCCACAAGGCGGCGCAGCGCGCCCTGACCATTCAGGGCGCCACGCCCGAGCTGCGCTCCGATGCCGAGTTCATCACGCTCGCGCGGCTGCTCGCCGCGGGCAGCCTGCACCGCCTGCAGGACCGAGCGGGCCGCGACGAACTGCTGAGGCAGGCCCTGGCCACGCCGGCGGCCGGCGGCAACGGCCGGGCCGCCGACGAGGGCGTGCGCCTGATGGCCGCGGAATGGGCGCTGGAAGATCGTGACGCCGAGCGGGCCCTGGAGCTGCTGGCCGAGCTGCCGCCGGGCCTGGCGCGGCGCACCCAGGCCTTGCGCCTGAAGCTGCAGGCCGCACGCCTGGCGCGCCAGCCGCTCGATGCCCTGCGCACGGCCCGGTTGCTGGCCAAGCACCAGGGCTTCTCGCAGGTGGCGGCGCAGGGCCTGCTGCGTTCGCTGGCGATGGAGGCTCTGGACACCGCACGCGATGCCGACCAGCTCCAGCGGGTGTGGGAACTGCTCGACGCCACCGACCGCCGCGATGCCTTCGTGGCGGCGCGTGCCGCCACGGCCATGGCCGGCCACGGACGTTCGGCCCAGGCGCGGGCGATGCTCCAGCCGTTCTGGGACGCGCCGCAGGGCCGTAGCGCCGAGGAGTGGCAGGCGCTGGCCGAGGCCTTCGTGCGCTCGCTCGAAGGCCTGGGCACCGACTGGCTGCCTCGCCTGGAGGCCGCGACACACGCCCATCCCACGCGCCCCGAGCTCGCCTATGCGTTGGGCTGCGCACTGGCCCAGTTGCAGCTTTGGGGCAAGGCACGCCAGCAGCTCGAGCGCTGCGCCGACGACCCCGCGCTGCCGGCACCGCAGCGGCGCAGCGCTTGGCGCCATCTGGCCGAGATGGCCGAGCAGGACGAGGACCTCGAACGGGCGCGCACCTGCTATCGGCGCGCGGCACGCATCGAGTGATGACAAACGCAAAAAACGTGTTATAGTTTCGTTCTTCGCGGCTGTAGCTCAGTTGGATAGAGTACTTGGCTACGAACCAAGGGGTCGTGGGTTCGAATCCTGCCAGCCGCGCCAAAACTTACGTTCAAAGCAGCGGGTCAGATGCTCAGGCATCTGACCCGTTTGTTCTTCTGGTGTTGTGGAGCACCCTGCAGACCACCCGGCGCGTGCTGCGTCAGCGTGGCATATGGATTTGCTCGACAAAGGGCGACCTTACACTCCCAGGTAGCGCCCCAGTTCGGCCGGGCGTTGCTGCAGCTCAGCGCTCGGACCGCAGAGCACCACGCGGCCTTTTTCCAGCACCACTAGGCGATCGGAGTGGGCCATCACGGTGCGATAGTTGCGGTCCACCACCAGGGTGGCCAGCCCGCAGGCGCGGATTTCACCGATCACGCGCCAGATTTCGGCGACGATCAGCGGGGCCAGGCCTTCGGTGGCCTCGTCGAGGATGATGGCATCGGGGTTGGTCATCAGTGCGCGGCCGATGGACAGCATCTGCTGTTCCCCGCCGGAGAGCTGGGAGCCCAGATGATCCAGGCGCTCGGCCAGCCGCGGGAAGGTGGTCAAGATGCGCTCGAGGCTCCAGTCGCGCTGGCCCTGCAGGCCGGCTCTTGCGGCCATCACCAGGTTTTCTTTCACCGTGAGATTGGGAAAGATGCCGCGTCCTTCGGGCACATAGGCGATCCCCAGCCGGGCCACCTCGTGAGGCTGGCCGCGCGAGAGGTCGCGCCCGCGCACGACGATGCGCCCCTCGCGCTGGCGCACGTGGCCCAGCAGGCTGCGGATCAGGGTGGATTGGCCCATGCCGTTGCGGCCGAGCAGGCCCACGGTTTCGCCGCGCGCCAGTACTCCATTGCGAGCCCCCGCAACGGCGAGCGGCCCGGCTACAACAACGTGTCGATCACGGTCAAGCGGGTGACGGCCGACCACCAGGGCCGGCCGGTGTGCGGTGTGGCGTCGAACTACCTGTGCGACCTGAAGGTCGGCGATACCGTGCAGGTGATCGGGCCCTTCGGCACCAGCTTCCTGATGCCCAACCATCCGCGCTCGAACATCGTGATGATCTGCACCGGCACGGGCAGCGCGCCGATGCGCGCAATGACCGAGTGGCGCCGCCGTCTACGCGCCAGCGGCAAGTTCGAGGGTGGCAAGCTCATGCTCTTCTTCGGCGCGCGCACGAAGGAGGAGTTGCCCTACTTCGGCCCGCTGATGAAGCTGCCCTAGGACTTCATCGACGTCAACCTGGCCTTCTCGCGCACGCCTGGCGCCCCGAAGCGCTACGTGCAGGACCTGATGCGTGAGCGTGCCGTCGACCTGGCCGAACTGCTGCGCAGCCCCGACACCTGCATCTATGTCTGCGGGCTCAAGAGCATGGAGGAGGGCGTGTTGCTGGCCTTGCGCGATGTGGCCCAGCAGGCGGGCTTGTCCTGGGAGATCCTGGGCCAGACCCTCAAGCGCGAGGGTCGGCTGCATCTGGAGACCTACTGATCACAAAGCTCGATGCAGCCGGCACGAATCTCCGTTGACGAAGAAGCCGGCGGGTGCCGGCTTTTCGATGCCGTCGGGACGGGGCCGCAGGGCCCCGGTCCTCACTTGCCCTTCTTGGGGGCCTTCTTGGCCGCGGCCTTGGGGGCCGGAGCCTTGGCGGCCTTGCGGGCGGCGGCCTTGGGGTCCACGGCGGCCTTGAAGCCGGCGCCCGGGGTGAACTTGGGCAGCTTGGCCGCAGCGATCTTGATCTTGGCGCCGGTGGCGGGGTTCACGCCGTTGCGGGCGGCGCGGGCGTGCTGCTTGAAAGAGCCGAAGCCCGGCAGCGTCACGGCATCCCCCTTCTTGACGCTCGTGACGATCGCGTCGAGCAGGGTCTCCAGGATGCGGCCGGCCTCGGCCTTGGACAGATCGTGCTTGGAAGCCAGGTGTTCAACCAGTTCGGTCTTGTTCATGCGTTCGATATCAGAGTTCAAAGAAATGCCCGATCCATTCGGGTCGCGCGATTGTGCCGCATCTGAAGGCCGTTTCCTGAGCGCTCGCCTGGTCACGTGCCGCCGCAGGCGGCCCTCGCGCTCAGGCCAGCTGCGCCGTGGCGCTCATTGCCAAGGCGCCTTCATGATCGGTGGCCCACAGTCGGACGCGGCCTTCGGTCCCGGCCGCCGCGTGCAGCGTAAAGGGGTGGATGTCGAACAGCGCGCGCACGGCCCGGAAGCTGAATTGACGCACCGTCATGGGCCCTTGTTCGCGGTGCAGCCACTCCAGCAGCAGCGTGGCGATCAGCGGACCATGCACCACCAAGCCCGGGTAGCCTTCGGCCTGCGTGGCGTAGGTGCGGTCGTAATGGATGCGGTGGCCGTTGAAGGTGAGCGCCGAGTAGCGGAACAGCAGCACCGGATCGGGGGTGATCTTGCGCGACCAGGTCCGAGCCTGCGGGACGGTCTCGGAGGCGCCGTGGCCCGTGCGGTCGGCGGTCGCTGGTGCGGGCCCGGGCCGTTCCCGGTAGACGATGTCGTGTTCTTCCTCCAGTGCCAGGCCAGCGGCTTGGTGCACCTCATGGCGGACCGTGACGAACACCAGCGCACCCGAACGACCTTGGGTCGATCGAATCCCGGTGATGCGCGAGCTGCGCTCGATCGCCTGCCCGATGCGAAGCGGCTCGATGAAGTTCAGCCGCCCGCCGGCCCACATGCGTCGCGGCAGGCGCACTGGTGGCAGGAAATCGCCGCGGCGGGCATGACCGTCGGCTCCCAGTTGCGACTGTCGATGCAAAGGCAGGAAGTACAGCCAGTGCCACAGTGGCGGCAGCACATCGCCGGGGCCTGGCGGCGGATCCTCGCGATCGAGCACGGCCGCCAAGGCGGCCACCGGACCTGGGGTGACGATGTCATGCCGATGCTCGGATCGGCCGATCCACTCGGCATAGGGCTCAGACGCATCCATGGCGGCCTCGTCATGCGACACACAGTTGGTGATTGTGGAGCCGCGCGCGGGATCGGATCGCAGGGCGGAACCGGCCGTCATGCTTTGTCGCCAAGGTGACGCAGCGTCTCGATGCTTACCCTGATCGCACAGGCTTTACCTGGCGGATCGTGCTCACTACGATCGGAAGCGGCGTCACCGGCAGTGGTCCATCACGCCGTTCATCGACGCATCGACAGGAAGGAACTCGCCCATGTCCGACCGGCATTTCGCCTTCTGGCCGGAGCACGCCACGCGGCACCTGCACGTGCCGCAGACGCATCTGTACCGCAACGTCGAGGTCTCGGCGATGCGCTACCCCGACAAGCCGTTCCTCATCTTCTACGACACGCCGCTCACCTTCGCGCGTTTCCAGGACGAGACCGAACGCATCGCGGGCTACCTGCAACAGGTGTGTGGGGTGCGCAAAGGCGATCGGGTGCTGCTGGACATGCAGAACAGCCCCCAGTTCATGCTGGCCTACTACGGCATCTTGCGTGCCGATGCGGTGGTCGTGCCGGTCAACCCGATGAACCTCACGGCGGAGCTGGAGCACTACGCGCGCGACAGCGGTGCACGCGTGGCCTTCGTGGCCCAGGAGCTTTACGGGCGCATGGAGCCCCTGCTGGGCCGAGTGCTCGAGCATCTGATCGTCGCCACCTATGGCGACTACGCCACCGAGCCCACCGACCTGCCGGTGCCCGAGTTCGTGTCGGCCAAGCGCATGGCCCTCGGCACCCCCGGCGCCGTCGCCTGGAACGAGGTGATCGCCGCCCGGCTGCGCCCCGGCCCGATCTTCGCCGGCCCGGACGATCTGGCCGTGATGCCCTACACCTCGGGCACCACCGGGCAGCCCAAGGGCTGCATGCACACCCACCGCACCACCATGTACAACGTTGCGGCCGGCAGCATCTGGTGGAAGGCCAACGCCGGCCAGGTGGGCATGGCCATCCTGCCGCTCTTCCACGTCACCGGCATGCAGGCCGGCATGAACGGGCCGCTGTACACCGGCAGCACCATCGTGATCCTGCCCCGGTGGGACCGCGACGCCTGCGCCTTGTGTGTGCAAAAGCATGGCGTCTACGGCCTGGCCCTCATCACCGCGATGGTGATCGACTTCGTGGCCAACCCGCGCCTGCCCGATTACGACCTCAGCAGCCTGCGCCGCATCGCCGGCGGCGGCGCGGCCATGCCCAAGGCCGTGGCCCATGCGCTCGAACACAAGCTGGGCCTGCGCTATGGCGAAGGCTACGGCATGACCGAGACCATGGCCGCCACGCACAGCAACCCGCCCGATGCCCCCAAGGCCCAGTGTCTGGGCGTGCCGCTGTTCGATGTGGACGCGCGTGTGGTCGACCCGGCGACTTGGCGCGAGCTGCCCCCGGGGGAGGTGGGCGAGATCGTCTTGCACGGCCCGCAGGTGATGCTGGGCTACTGGAACCAGCCCGAGGCCACGGCCCAGGCCTTCGTCGAGATCGACGGCAAGCGCTTCTTGCGCACCGGTGATCTGGGCACCACCGACGAGGACGGCTACTTCTTCTTCATCGACCGGCTCAAGCGCATGATCAACGCGGCCGGTTTCAAGGTGTGGCCTGCCGAAGTGGAGGCGCTGCTGTATCAGCACCCGGCCGTGCAGGAGGCCTGCGTCATCGCCGCGCTCGACCCGCGCCGGGGCGAAACCGTCAAGGCCGTGATCGTACGCAAGCCCGGGGTGGCCGGCGAGGTGAGCGAGCAGCAGATCATCGACTGGTCGCACGAGCACATGGCGGCCTACAAGGTGCCGCGCATCGTCGAGTTCGTCGACAGCCTGCCCAAGTCGGGTACCGGCAAGGTGATGTGGCGCGAGCTGCAAGAGCGCGAGCGCCGGGCCGCGTCCTGAGCGGCGGTTTACAGCCCGCCCATGGCTGGCTAGCATGAAACGTTTTCAGCATCTTGTTCTGCAATGCAGAACATTTATCCCGTCTCCTTTGGAGCTTTCATGAGCAGTGCCTCTTTGTCTTCCCGTCCCGCCCAGGCCGACGTGCCGCCGCAGGTCGCTGCCTTCATCGAGCGCGCCGAGCGTGTGGCCGCGCAGATTCCCGACGTGCCGGCCGACACGCCGCTGCGTACAGTGCGCAAGGTGGGCGTGGTCGGCGCGGGCACCATGGGCGGCGGCATCACGATGAACTTCCTCAATGCCGGGTTGCCCGTCGTGCTGCTGGAGATGAAGCAGGAGGCGCTCGACCGCGGCCTGGCCACCATCGGCCGCAACTACGAGAACTCGGTGAAGAAGGGCAAGCTCACGGCCGAGCAGGTCCAGGCGCGCATGGCCTTGATCACGCCCACGCTGGCCTACGACGCCTTGCACGATGTCGATCTCGTCATCGAAGCGGTGTTCGAGGACATGAGCGTCAAGGAAACGGTCTTCAAGACGCTCGATGACATCGTCCAGCCGGGCGCCGTCTTGGCGTCGAACACCTCCTACCTCAACATCGACCGCATCGCCGCCTTCACGAAGCGCCCGCAGGATGTGCTGGGCCTGCACTTTTTCAGCCCGGCCAACGTGATGCGCCTGCTCGAGGTGGTACGTGGCGCCAAGACGGCACCCGATGTACTGGCCACCAGCATGGCGCTGGCCAAGACCATCGGCAAGGTGGCGGTGGTGTCGGGCGTGTGCGACGGCTTCATCGGCAACCGCATGCTCGCGCGCTACGGCGCGGCTGCGCAGGGCCTGATCCACGCCGGGGCGCTGCCGCAGCAGGTCGACGGCGCCTTGCAGGCCTTTGGCATGGCCATGGGCCCTTTCCGCATGGGCGACCTGGCAGGCCTGGACATCGGCTGGGCCACGCGCAAGCGGCGTGCGGCCGAGGCGGGCGTGCCCCTGCAACCCAGCGTGGCCGACATGCTTTGCGAGGCCGGCCGCTTCGGGCAGAAGACGGGCGCGGGCTGGTATCGCTACGAGGCCGGCAGCCGCGAGCCGCTGCCCGATCCGGTGACCGAGCAGCTCATCGTCGACTACCGTGCCGCCCGGGGCATCACGCCGCGTGCGATCAGCGACGAGGAGGTGGTGCAGCGCTGCATCTATGCCCTGGTGAACGAGGGCGCACGCATCCTGGAGGAAGGCATCGCTGCACGCGCCTCGGACATCGACCTCGTCTACCTCCACGGCTACGGCTTTCCGAAGCATCGGGGCGGGCCGATGTACTACGCCGATACCGTGGGCCTGGCCGAGGTGCTGCGCTGCCTGGAACGCTTTGCCGCCGAGCCGGGGGCCGACCCGTCCTGGCAGCCTGCCGCGCTGCTGCGCCGGCTGGCCGCCCAAGGCCGAGGCTTCCACGCCTGAGCCCGCAGGGCAGGCTGCTCCGAGGTACAATATTCGGTCGCTCGCAGAGCGCAGCACACCGTCAGCACACCGTCGGGTGGCCCTGGCCGACGGGCCGTGGTCCACGGCATTGGCCCTGCGAACGAAGGCGTGGCACGGCCTGGCGCCGTGCCTTCCTGTCCCCAACCGGCCGCATCCCGGCCTTGCGCACCGACAGCTCGCATGCCCGGCCCCCTGCGCCGTCCTGGCGTTCCGGTTCATCCCGGCGCGGCGGCGGTCGGCGTGGCGTGTGCAGCGCCGCAGTCGGCACGATATCCGAAGGCTTCCAGTCATGAGCAGCAAACCGGTCACCACCAAGATCAAGGAAGATGGGCTGCGCTACCGCTCCAAGGTGGGCGGCTCGCCCTTCGTGGGCAACGGCAACACCCGCTCGTGCTTCAAGTGCGGCAAGCACCGCACGCCCGACCAGCTCCAGCCCAAGCGTGTGCTGGGGCGCACCGAGATGGTGTGCAAGCCCTCCTGCAAGGACCTCGAGAAGTCCTGATTCCCACCGCCTGTCAGGGGGTGAGATGAGCAAGGCATTCACGAAGGAAAGCGACACCGCCGGGGACGACGACGCGCCCGAGCTGCCTGCCCTGCCGCAAGGCGCGCGCAACTACATGACGCCTCAGGGCTACGCCCGGCTGCGGGCTGAGCTGGTGGCGCTGGTCAACGACGAACGGCCCAAGGTCGTCGAGGTGGTGTCCTGGGCGGCCTCCAACGGCGACCGTTCCGAGAACGGCGACTATCTCTACGGCAAGAAGCGGCTGCGCGAGATCGACCGTCGCATCCGCTACCTCACCAAGCGCCTGGAGATTGCCGAGGTGGCCGATCCCTCCATCCATCACGGCAAGGACCAGGTCTTCTTCGGTGCCACCGTCACCTACGCCAACGCGCGCGGCGAGGAGCGCACGGTGACGATCAAGGGCGTCGACGAGGTCGATCCCTTGCAAGGGGAGGTGAGCTGGGTCTCACCGATCGCGTGGGCCTTGCTGCGCGCCCGGGAGGGCGACGAGGTGTCCCTGGTCACACCCGGCGGGGTGGAGCGAATCGAGATCCTGGAGGTGCGCTACCCGGCACCGGGCGCCCCTCAGTGAGACTTGACCCGCGCCACCCGCAGCACCAGCGGTGAGCGCTTGAGCGTGCGCAGCACCTGGGCCAGGTGGACGCGGTCGCGCACCGACAGCAGCAGCTTCAGTTCGGTGGTCGACTGCCCGGGGTCATGGCCCATGTCGATGTGGGTGATGTCGGCCTCGGCTTCGCTGACGGCCTGGGCCACCTTGGCCAGCACCCCTTTCTGGTTGAGCACCAGCAGTGTGACGGCCGTGTCGAAGCTGCGCGTGAGCTCCTCGGCCCATTCCACGGCGATCCATCGTTCGCTGTCGCGTTGGTACAGGCGTTTGCCGACGTTGCACTCGCCGGTGTGCACCACCAGCCCTTCGCCCCGGCCCAGATAGCCCACGATCGCATCGCCCGGAATGGGGCGACAGCAGGTGGCCATCTGCACCGTGCCACCCTCGCTGCCGTCCAGGGTGATCATCGCCTGGGTGGGGGTGATGTCGTCGGTGAGATAGCGGCTCATCGACAGGGTCAGCGCGTCGGGCTTGGTGCCGGCCTCGACCAGCAGTTTGGCCAGGCGCTTGGCCACGATGGTGGCGATCTTGCGGCCCAGGCCGATGTCGATCAGCAGTTCGCGTTTGCTGCGGTTGCCACTCCAGCGGATCAGCGTCTGCCACAGCGCGGTGGCCGGGCCATGGGTCTCGTCGCCGGCGGGCATGTGCAGGCCTTCGCCGCGCATGGCCTGCGCCAGCAGCTTCTCGCCCAGATCCAGCGACTCCTCCTGCTTCATGTTCTTCAGGTAGTGCCGGATCTTCGAGCGCGCCCGGCCGGTGCGCACGAAGCTCAGCCAGGCCGGGTTGGGCCTCGAGACGGGCGCGGTGATCACCTCCACCACATCGCCGCTGCGCAGCTCGGTGCGCAGCGGCACCTGCTCGCCGTTGACCTTCGCGGCGACGATGTGGTTGCCGATGTCGGAGTGGATGGCGTAGGCGAAGTCCACCGGCGTGGCCCCGCGCGGCAGCGCCAGGATCTTCGACTTGGGGGTGAAGACGTAGACCGCATCGGGAAAGAGGTCCACCTTGACATGCTCGAGGAACTCGGCGGCGTCGCGTGTCTCGTCCTGGATGTCCAGCAGCGACTGCAGCGACACCGTGCCCAGACGCTGCGCCTCGGAGGCCTCGGCAGCATCGCCCGCCTTGTACAGCCAGTGCGCCGCGATGCCCTTTTCGGCCACCATGTGCATCGCCTCGGTGCGGATCTGGAACTCCACCGCGGTGCCGAGCGGGCTCACCAGCGTGGTGTGCAGCGACTGGTAGCCGTTGGCCTTGGGAATGGCGATGTAGTCCTTGAAGCGCCCAGGCATGGGCTTGTAGAGCTGGTGCAGCACGCCCAGGGCCAGATAACACTCCGGCAGGGTGTTGACCACGATGCGAAAACCGAAGATGTCGCTCACCTGTGCGAAGCTCAGGTGCTTTTCTCGCATCTTGGTGTAGATGGAGTAGAGCGTCTTCTCGCGGCCGTAGATCTGGATCTTCAGCGAGGATTCGGCGAAGGCCTTCTCCACGTCGGCCTGGATGCGGTTGACCAGGTCGCGCCGGTAGCCACGGGCGCGCTGCACGGCCTTGTTCAGGGCCGCGTAGCGCCAGGGCAGCAGGTGGGCGAAGGACAGCTCCTGCAGCTCGCGGTAGACCTGGTTCAGGCCCAGCCGGTGGGCGATGGGGGCGTAGATGTCCAGGGTCTCACGGGCGATGCGCTCGCGCTTGGCCGGCGGCATGGCCTGCATCGTGCGCATGTTGTGCAGCCGGTCGGCCAGCTTGATCAGCACGACACGCACGTCGCGCGCCATCGCCAGCAGCATTTTGCGGAAGGATTCCGCCTGGGACTCCTCGCGCGTGGAGAACTGGAGCTTGTCCAGCTTGGTGAGCCCGTCCACGAGTTCGGCGGTGGCGGTGCCGAAGCGTTCGGCCAGCTCGAGCTTGGTGGCGCCGCTGTCCTCCATCACGTCGTGCATCAGTGCGGCCATGATGGCCTGGGCATCGAGCTTCCACTCGCTGCACAGGCCCGCCACCGCGATCGGGTGGGTGATGTAGGGTTCCCCACTGGCGCGGAACTGGCCCAGGTGGGCCGCATCGGCGTACTTGTAGGCCTCGCGGATACGCCGGATGTCGGCTTCGTCGAGGTAGTCGAGCTTGTGGGTGAGGGCCGCGAAGGAGGCCGCTGCGGCATCGGCGTGGGCAGGCGCCACCGCCTCGGGCGCAGGCGGGCGCTTGCTGGCGGCAACGGGAGCGGTGGCGGATCGGGCGGCCATGGCGGGAATTTAGCGCGGATTGTCCACCATTGCCTGCCAACACCCAATACGACCGCGCCCGATGCGGGATCGGGCGCGGTGCGACGGGGTCGTCGAGAGAGCCCGCCGTCGTCGAGGGGGCGCGACGCGGGTCAGATCGGGACCTTGCGCAGCATCTCCAGTCCGACCTCGCCGGCGGCGATCTCGCGCAGCGCGGTCACGCCGGGCTTGTTTTTGGTCTCGATCTTCGGGGCGTGACCCTGGCTGAGCATGCGGGCGCGGTAGGTGGCCGCCAGCACGAGCTGGAAGCGGTTCGGGATCTTCTTCAGGCAGTCTTCGACGGTGATGCGGGCCATGGACACTCCGAAGGGCGCGCCGGGGCGCGCCTTGTGGGTCAGCTCAGGTTGAGGGCCTCGAAGACGGCTTTCCTGGCGCGACGCTGGGCGGCGTACTTGAGCCGCTGCGCATGCACGATGGCTTTCAGGTCGAAAAGAGCCGTCTCGAACAGGGCATTGATTATAACGAAGTCGAAGTGCTGGGCCTGCGCCACCTCCGTGCGGGCGTTGGCCATGCGGGTGGCGATCACATCCTCGCCGTCCTCCCCGCGGCGGCGCAGGCGCTGCAACAGCTCATCCCAACTGGGCGGGAGGATGAAGATCAGCACGGCGTTGGGGAAGAGCTGCTTGATCTGCAGCGCGCCCTGCCAGTCGATCTCCAGGATCACATCCTCGCCGGCGGCCATGCGGGCCTCGATGGCCGCCCGTGAGGTGCCGTAGAGGTTGCCATGCACTCGGGCCCACTCGAAGAACTCGCCGCGCTCGATCATCGCCTGAAACTCGGGCTCGGTGACGAAGTGGTACTCGCGTCCGTCCACCTCCTGCCCCCGGGGGGCGCGGGTGGTGTGCGAGACCGAGACGTTCAGGCGGGAATCGAGCTCCAGCAGGGCCTTGACCAGGCTGGACTTGCCAGCCCCGCTGGGGGCGGCGACGACGAAGAGGTTGCCGGGGTAGTCCATTTCGGGGTCCTTGGTCACTCGATGTTCTGCACCTGTTCGCGCATCTGCTCGATGAGCACCTTCATCTCCACGGAGATCTGCGTGAGCTCCAACGCGGCCGACTTCGAGCCCAGGGTGTTGGCCTCGCGGTGCAGTTCCTGGATGAGGAAATCGAGCCGCTTGCCGATCTCTCCGCCCTTGTCGAGCAACCGCTCGATCTCGTCGAGATGCGCGGCCAGGCGTGAGAGTTCTTCGGCCACGTCGATGCGCAAGGCGTAGGCGGCGGCTTCGCTCAGCGCGCGCTCGCGCTGCGCCTCGGCGCTCATGCTCTGGGCGGCGCCGGCGGATTCCAAGGCCTGCTGCCAGCGTTCCAGGAAACGCTCCTGCTGGCGCTGCACCACCTGGGGCACCAGCGGGGCGGCCTGGCTGGCCAGCTCGCGCAGCTTGACGATGCGCTGCATCAGGATGTCGACCAGTCGCTCGCCCTCGCGGGCGCGGGCCTCCTCCAGGGCCTCGAGGCACTCGCGCGCGGCCGCCAGGGCAGCCTCGTCCAGGCGTTCGACCCCGCCACCGCCCTTGCACCATTGCAGGGCTTCGTGCACGGACAAGGGCTGGGCGCGGGGCAGCCAGGTCTGCACCATCGCCTCCAGCCGGGCCAGGCGGCCGAGCTGATCGGGCTGCGGCCGGGGCCAGGCATCGTCGGCCTCCCGTTGGGCGTTCAGCCGCAACTCGATCTTGCCGCGCCGTAGCCGGGACGCGAGCAACTCGCGCAGGGCCGGCTCGAGGGCGCGCAGTTCGTCGGGCAGCCGAAACGTGAGGTCCAGGAAGCGGCTGTTGACCGAGCGCAACTCCACCGTCACGCCTGCGGCGCGAAAAGGGCTTCCATCCGCCGTCGCCACCGGGGCTCGCGAGGACGCGCTCGCGTAGCCGGTCATGCTATAAACTGCCATCGCACCTATCGCATTGCAAAATTCGATTATGTCAAAGCCCAAGCCCTCCCCGTTGCCGCCGGGCACCGTGGTCGGTGGTTACCAGGTCATCAAGAAGTTGGCGGCCGGGGGCTTTGGCGTGGTCTACCTGGCCGAGGACCAGGAAAAGCGCCTGGTTGCGCTGAAGGAATACCTGCCGTCTTCGCTGGCCGAGCGCGCCCCGGGCGAGCTGGCCCCGCGGGTCAAGCCGGAGAAGCAGCCGCTGTACCGCCTGGGCCTGAAGAGCTTCTTCGAGGAGGGCCGTTCGCTGGCCCAGATTTCGCACCCCAGCGTGGTCTCGGTGCTCAATTTCTTCCGCGAGAACGAGACCGTCTACATGGTGATGAACTACCTGCAGGGCGACACCCTGCAGGACTTCATCGTCACGGCCCGCGAGCTCAAGCGCGACAAGGTCTTCCGCGAGTCCACGATCCGCTCGCTGTTCGACGAGATCCTGCGCGGCCTGCGCATCGTGCATCAGCACAAGATGCTGCACCTGGACATCAAGCCGGCCAACATCTTCATCACCAATGACAACAAGGCCGTCTTGCTGGACTTCGGCGCCGCGCGCGAGGTGCTGAGCAAGGAAGGCAACTTCATCCGGCCCATGTATACCCCCGGCTTCGCTGCGCCCGAGATGTACCGGCGCGACGGCACGCTGGGCCCGTGGACCGACATCTACGCGATCGGGGCCTGCATCTATGCCTGCATGCAGGGCTATCCACCCAACGACGCGCCGCAGCGCCTGGAGAAGGACCGCTTGGCGCTGTCGCTCTCGCGGCTGCGCAACATCTATTCGGACAACCTGATCGAGGTGACCGAGTGGTGCATGGCGCTGGACCCGCTGTCGCGCCCGCAAAGCGTGTTCGCGCTGCAAAAGGAGCTGGCGCGCGAGACCGAGAGGCGCTACACCAAGCTGAGCTTCAGCGAGCGCCTGAAGTTGCAGCTCGAAAACCTCAAGGGCGGCAAGCCGGCCTGAGGGTGCGGTCATCGGCGAGGACGACATGAGGTTTTCGGTCTACCAGGTCAGCCGCAAGGGCGGTCGCGAGAAGAACGAAGACCGCATGGGCTACTGCTACACCCGTGACGCAGGGCTGTTTGCGCTGGCCGACGGCATGGGCGGCCACCCCGAGGGCGAGATGGCCTCGCAGATCGCGCTGCAGACCATGGCGGCGCTGTTCCAGCGCGATGCCAAGCCTGTGCTGAAGGACCCGATCCGCTTCCTGCACGATGCGGTGATCGCCGGCCACCACCAGTTGCTGCGCTATGCCACCGAACGGGCCCTGATCGACACGCCGCGCACCACGGTGGTGGCCTGCGTGTTGCAAAACGGTGCGGCGTACTGGGCCCATTGCGGCGACTCGCGCCTGTATCTCGTGCGCGGCGACAAGCTGATCGCACGCACGCGCGACCATTCGTACTCCGAGCTGCAGGAAACCCTCAACGGGGTGGTGGGGCTGGCTGAACGCTTCAACCGCAACGTGCTGTTCACCTGCCTGGGCAGCCCGGGCAAGCCGGTGGTGGACACGGTGGGCCCGTTGCTGCTGCATCAGGGCGATCGTATTTTGCTGTGCTCCGACGGCCTGTGGGGCACCTTGCCCGACCAGGTCATAACCGACCAGCTCGCCACCCGGCCGATCGCCGATGCGGTGCCCGAACTGGTGGAGATGGCGCTGCGCAAGGCCGGGGCCAAGAGCGACAACGTCACCGTGCTGGCGGTGGAGTGGGAGTCCTCGGAGGACGACGACTCCACGCGGGCGATCTCCACCCAGACCCTGGGTGAGGAGGTCTTCGCCTCGACCATCCAGGCCAGCGTGCTCGGCCAGGAACCCGACGATCTCGACGAGGCCGAGATCGAGCGCTCGATCCGCGAGATCAACGAAGCGATCAGGCGCTCGTCGCAGAAGAAGGGGTGAGCCTCCTTTCCGGCGCGCCCCTGGCCGGGGGACAATAGCGGATTCAACGAGGATCCCCTGCCATGCCGTTCCAGAGAACCGCGGGCCGCGCCCATGATGCGCTGCGCCCGGTGAGCATCACCCGACACTACACCAAGCACGCCGAGGGTTCGGTGCTGGTGGCCTTTGGCGACACGAAGGTGCTGTGCACCGCCTCGGTCGAGGAACGGGTGCCGCCGCACAAGAAGGGCAGCGGCGAGGGCTGGGTGACGGCCGAGTACGGCATGCTGCCGCGTTCGACGCACACGCGCAGCGACCGCGAGGCCGCGCGCGGCAAGCAAAGCGGGCGCACCCAGGAGATCCAGCGCCTGATCGGCCGCTCGATGCGTGCGGTCTTCGATCTGGCCCGGCTTGGCGAGCGCACGCTGCAGCTCGACTGCGACGTGCTGCAGGCCGACGGGGGCACGCGCACCGCGGCGATCACCGGGGCCTGGGTGGCCGCACACGATGCCGTCTCCTGGCTGCTGCAGCGCGGCCTGATCGAGTCCTCGCCGCTGCGCGATGCCGTGGCGGCCGTCTCGGTGGGCCTGGTGGAGGGGGTGCCGCTGCTGGATCTGGAATACGTCGAAGACTCGGCCTGCGACACCGACATGAATGTCGTGATGACCGGCAGCGGGGGCTTCGTCGAGGTGCAGGGCACGGCCGAGGGCGCCGCCTTCACACGTGCCGAGATGGACGCGATGCTGGCGCTGGCTGACAAGGGCATCCGCGAGCTGCTGGCTGCCCAGCGTGCGGCCCTGGGATTGTGAGCCCTGCGATGCGCGTGGTGCTGGCGTCGAACAACGCGAAGAAGCTGAGCGAGCTGCAGGCGCTGCTCGGCGGCCTGGGCCTGGAGCTGGTGCCTCAGGGCCGCCTGGGCATTGCCGAGGCCGAGGAGCCGCACGACAGCTTCATCGAGAACGCGCTGGCCAAGGCGCGGCATGCGGCGCGCGCCAGCGGCGGGCCGGCCCTGGCCGACGATTCCGGGCTGTGCGTGGACGCGCTGGGTGGCGAGCCGGGCGTGCACTCGGCGGTGTTCGCCCCTGCGCCGGCCCTCGAAGGCGACCGCGAGATGCGGCGCGCGGCCCAGGACGCCGCCAACAATGAACGGCTGTTGGACCGCCTGCAAGGCGTGAGCCAGCGCCGCGCGCGTTTCGTCAGCGTGCTGGTGGCCCTGCGTCATGCCTTCGACCCCGAACCTTTGGTGGCGATGGGCCGCTGGGAAGGCGAGATCCTGGAGGCGCCGCGCGGACAGGGCGGCTTCGGCTACGACCCGCTGGTCTACATCCCCGCGCTGGGCCGCAGCGTGGCCGAACTGGACGCCGCCACCAAGAATGCCCACAGCCACCGCGCGCTGGCCGCGCAACGGCTGCGTGAGCTGATGCGCGAGGTCTGGGGTCGTGGCTGAGTCTCCCGCCTCGCCGGCCGATGCGGCGCAGCGCTACCTGCGCGAGGGCACGCTGCGCCTGGCCGCGCTGCCGCCGCTGTCGCTGTATGTGCACCTGCCCTGGTGTCTGCGCAAGTGTCCGTACTGCGATTTCAATTCGCACGAGTGGGGCGGGGCGGCGTCGGCGCTGCCCGAATCGGCCTACCTCGATGCGCTGCGCGCCGACCTGGAGGCTGCCCTGCCGCTGGTGTGGGGGCGCAAGGTGCACAGCGTGTTCCTCGGCGGCGGCACCCCCAGCCTGTTCTCGCCCGAGGCCATTGACCGGCTGCTGGGCGATGTGCGATCGCTGCTGCCGCTGGAGGCCGGCTGCGAGGTGACGCTGGAGGCCAACCCCGGCACCTTCGAGCGCGACCGTTTCCGTGGCTATCGCCAGGCCGGGGTGACGCGCTTGTCGGTGGGGGTGCAGAGCTTCGACGACGACAAGCTGCGCCGCCTGGGCCGGGTGCACGACCGCCGGCAGGCCCTGGCTGCGCTGGAGGAGGCCCGGGCCTGCTTCGACACCTTCAACCTCGATCTGATGTATGCCCTGCCGGGGCAGACGCTGGAGGAGCTCGAGGCCGACCTGGCCCAGGCGCTGGCCTTCGAGCCGCCGCACTTGTCGATCTACCACCTCACGATCGAGCCGAACACCTATTTTGCGAAGTATCCGCCCGTGGTGCCGGACGACGACCTGGCCTTCGAGATGCTGGATCGCATCACCGAGCGCACGGCGGCCGCCGCTTTGGAGCGCTACGAGGTCTCGGCCTATGCGCGGCCCGGGCATCGCTGCGTGCACAACCTGAATTACTGGAGCTTTGGCGACTACCTGGGCATTGGTGCCGGTGCGCACAGCAAGCTGAGCTTTCCGCACCGTGTGGTGCGTCAGGTCCGCTACCGCGAGCCGGCGCGCTACATGGCGGCGGCCCGTGACGGGCAGGCGGTGGCGCAGGAGCAGGAGGTGGCGCGCCAGCAACTGCCTTTCGAATTCATGCTCAATGCCCTGCGCCTGAAGGACGGTTTCGAGCTGGCGCAGTTCGGGCAGCGCACAGGGCTGCCGCTGTCGGCGATCGCCGCGGGCCTGGACGAGGCCGAGCGCCGCGGCCTGGTGGCGCGCGACTGGCAGCGCGTGTGGCCCACCGCGAAGGGCTTCGACTTCCTGAGCGATCTGCAGGCCCTGTTCCTGGAAGACCCCCCTGGTTGAGAGGGTCGGTCCGATCCCCGGCTTGACCGCAGGGCCCTGCGTGGCAGCATGGGCGGCTGGATGCATCGCCCTGGACCGTCCCCTGACATGACCCCGTCTCCCGTTCCTTCCGGCGCTGTGCGCGTGCTGCTGGTCGAGGACGACCGCGTGCAGCAGTTGCTCGTGTCCACGTTGCTGGAGCGCGAAGGCTGCCTCGTCGATATTGCCGAGGACGGGCACGAGGCCCTGGTGCTGTGGCAGGAGCACCATCACACGCTGGTGTTGACCGACTGCCGCATGCCGCGCATGGATGGCTATGCCTTCACGCGGGCCTTGCGCGCGCTGCCGGGCGGGGCATCGGTGAGGGTGGTGGGGATGAGTGCCGACACCGACGACCGACCCCGGGCGCTGGCGGCCGGCATGGAGGCGCTGCTGGACAAGCCTTTGTCGGCCGAGGTGGTGGCCCGGGTGCTCAGACGCGGTTGAGGCTCAGGCCGGCGGTGCTGCGCAGGTGCTCGATCAGGTGCGGCGCGATCCTCGACAGCGGCAGGACCTCGTGCACTGCGCCGGCGGCGATGGCCTCGCGGGGCATGCCAAACACCACGCAGGAGGCCTCGTCCTGGGCCACGCAGTAGGCCCCGGCGTCGCGCATCTCGCGCATGGCCTTGGCGCCGTCGGCCCCCATGCCGGTGAGCATCACGCCAATGGCATTGGGGCCGACGACGCGGGCGGCGGACTTGAACAGCACCTCCACCGACGGCATATGGCGGTTCACCGGTTCGCCGAGCTGGACGCGGGCGATGTAGTTGGCGCCTGAGCGCTCGATGCTCAGGTGCTGGCCGCCTGGGGCGATGTAGGCGTGGCCGGGCAGCACCCGCTCGCCGTCCTGGGCCTCCTTCACCACGATGCGGCACAGACTGTTCAGGCGCGCCGCGTAGCTCCTCGTGAAGCCGGCAGGCATGTGCTGGGTGATGACCACGGCCGGGGCGTCGGCGGGCAAGGCCGTGAGCAGTTCGCGTGTGGCTTCAGTGCCGCCGGTGGACGCGCCGATGAAGATGATCTTCTCGGTAGACAGGCGTCCGACACCCGCCGGGGCGGGTGGGCGGGTGTCGGACGCCGGGCCGGCTGGGGTGGCGGGCGACGGGAGTTTGCGCACCTGGGCCTTGGCGGCCACACGGATCTTCTCGGTGATCTCCTGGGCGAGCTGCTGCAGGCCGTCGGCGATGCCGATCTTGGGCTTGGCCACGAAGTCCACGGCGCCAAGCTCCAGCGCCCGCAGCGTGACCTCGGCGCCGCGCTCGGTCAGCGTGGACACCATCACCACCGGCATGGGGCGCAGGCGCATCAGCTTGGAGAGGAAGTCGATGCCGTCCATGCGGGGCATCTCCACGTCCAGCGTGATGACGTCGGGATTCAGATTGCGGATCATTTCCCGCGCGGCATAGGGATCGGCCGCGGCGCCGACGCACTGCATGTCGGGCTGGCGGTTGATGATCTCGGTGAGCAGGCTGCGCACCAGGGCCGAATCGTCGACCACCACGGCTCGGATCTTGGACATGGCTTGCACTTTCTCAGAACAGGTCGATGGAGCCGGCGCCGCTGGCCGGGGGCACCACCCGCTGGCTGGCCGCACGCTCCTGGGCGATCAGGGCTTCGGGGTTGCTCGGGGCCAGGCGTTTGACCATGGCCTTGCCGCTGGCCGGCAGGAAGCAGACCTTGCGCGGGTAGATGTCGAGCACATCCTTGGACACCACCGGGATGCGCTCGGTGTGCAGGTACTGCAGCACGAAATCGGTGTTGCGCTGGCCCACGTTGAGTGTGTGCATGCCGCTGATGACCTGGCCGCCGCCAAAGACCTTGGCCTCCAGGGTGCTGCGCGTGGCGCCGCGCTTGAGCAGCTCGTTGATCAACAACTCCATGGCGAAGGAGCCGTAGCGCCCGCCGTCTTGCGCACCGGCGGCCTCGGGCAGCATGAAGTGGTTCATCCCACCCACACGGGCTTGGCGGTCCCATAAACAGGCGGCGATGCACGAACCCAGGGTGGTCATGATGAGGATGTCCTCGTCATGCACGAAGTACTCACCCGGCAGCACCTTGACGGCTTCGGCCTTGAAGTGGGCGTCGTAGAAGAAAAACGAGGCTTCGCCCGGCTTGCGCGGGGCCGCCTTCAGGGCGGCCAGGCGTGAGCCCGTGGGGGCGCCGGCCGTGCCGCTGAAGCCCCCGGACAGGCGGGAGGGCGGGGCTTCGGCGCTGGGGAGAGTGCTGCAGGCAAGCATGGTTGTCATTTCGGCAGAAGAGTCCCTGGCTTGAGCGGCGGCGGTCGTTGCCGGACTCACACCCGGCGGTACACGGTCTTGCCCTGGAGAAGGAAGAGATCGCGCGAATCGGTGAAGTTCTCCGAATGGCCCACGAAAAGCAGCGCCCCGGGGTGCATCACCGCGTGCATGCGTTCGAGCACTTTGCGCTGCGTCGGGGCATCGAAGTAGATCATCACGTTGCGGCAGAACACGATGTCGAAGGGATCGCCCAGCGCCCAATGGCTGCTCATCAGGTTGAAGGGGCGGAACTCGACGAGGCGAGCCAGTTCGGGCTTGACCCGGATGAAGCCGGCATTGGGCCCCGTGCCACGCAGGAAGTGGCGCTTGAGCCGCTGCGGCGAGAGCCCGCGGGCATCGTGGGCATAGACGCCACGGCTGGCGGAGGCCAGCACCTTGGTGTCGATGTCGCTGGCGAGGATGCGCACCGGTGCGGCCGGACCGAGGGTTTCGATCACGGTCATTGCGATGGAGTAGGGTTCCTCGCCGGTGGAGGCGGCATTGCACCAGATGCGCAGCGACCGTGCCGGATCGCGGCGGCGCAGGGCCTCGGCCAGCAGGCTGAAGTGGTGCTCCTCGCGGAAGAAGGCGGTCAGGTTGGTGGTCAGGCAGTTGACGAACTCCTGCCACTCGGCTTCGGCCAGTGGGCCCTGGGCCTGCTCCAGCCATTGCAGGTAGGCGGCGAAGGAGCGGTGGCCGGTCTCACGCAGGCGGCGCGAGAGCCGGCTGTACACCATGGCCTGCTTGCCATCGTGCAGGCTGATGCCGGCGCGCTGATAGATGAGTCGGCGCACCCGCTCGAAGTCGTGCCGGTCGAAGCTGAACTCGCGCTGGATGTCAGCCACCGGGGAGGGGGCCTCGAGCGCGGCCCCGGGGGGCAGTTGCATGTGGCTCATGGATGACTCATGGCGCAGGCTGGGGGATCGAGGGTTCAGGCTGCGGCGCTGTGCTCTTGCAGCCGGAAGGTGGCCACGACCTGAGCCAGTCGCTGGGCCTGTTCGCGCAGGGACTCGGCGGCGGCGGCGGACTGCTCGACCAGGGCGGCGTTTTGCTGGGTCATCTGGTCGAGCTGGCCGACGGCTGCGTTGATCTGGCCGATGCCGTCGTTTTGCTCGGA
>NZ_JBWQXA010000014.1:0-53834 GCF_056746695.1 Caldimonas hydrothermalis
TGAGCGTGCTGGCCGGTGCGGCGCCGGCCGCTGGCGAATCGTCGGGGCTGAGCCTGGTGGCCGCCCAAGGCGCGGTGCAGCTCCAGGCGCAAAGCGACCGGCTGGAGCTGGCTGCGCAGCAGGCGCTGGACATCCAAAGCGCGGCGGCCCACCTGGACGCCACGGCGGCGCGCAGCCTCACCCTGGCCACCGCCGGCGGCGCACGCATCACCCTGAGCGCCCAGGGCCTGCAAGTGCACTGCCCGGGCACCTTGCGCATCCAGGCCGCGCAGATCCGCATGCTCGGGGCAAAGCGGGTGCAGCCCTTGATGCCGCAGATGCCTCAGGGCGAGCTGTCGTTGCCGCAGGAGTTTCCGTTCTCGGTGTGAGCCGCTACGCACGCACACCTTGCACAACATGTTGATCAGTCCCCCCTTTGTGCCCGAGCAGGGCGCCATGAGTGAAGACGCCTGGCTGGACGCTGCTGTGCGCGGCTGCGACCATGGGCTGTTTCCTGTGAGCCACCGCCTGGGCTGGCACGGTGGGCGGCATCTGCAAGCCCCCCACGATGGGGCCACCAGCATCTTGCCCGTGTGCGCCATTGCCGATGGCACGGTGCTGTACGTACGACAGCGCAGCGCGACGCCAGCGCTGACTTACGCCGGCGGCTACCACAGCGACGGCGTGGTCGTGTTGCGCCACGACACCGAGATCGGCGCGGACACGCAAAACCGCCCCGTGCGCCTGCGGTATTACTCGGTGTCCATGCACCTGCACCGCATCGAGCCCACCGTGCGGGTGGGCCAGCGCCTCCACCGCCAAGACCCGCTGGGCCAGGCGGGCCACATCCTGGGCCAGCCCAATGTGTTTCAACTGACCATCTGCCTGGACGACGAGAACCTGCAGCGCCTGCTTGGGCGTCCGCCCGGTGCGCTGGACGCGCAGCGCCACGGGCGCACCGACGTGATCTATGGCGACGCCTATGTGCGCCTGCCCGAGGGTACGCCGGTGTATGCCCAAGACCCGGGCACCACCTCGCGGCCGCCGGCCGGCGCGGTGGTGCTCATGCGCAGCGCCGAGCCCTGGATCGTGGGCCTGCACCACGAGCGCGGGGCCATCGAGCTGAGCACCTACGACGCCGCAGGCCAGGTGCTGGGCCGCGTGCGCGAAGACGCCCCGGCGGAGTATGCGCTGTACGAGCGGGCCTGGGCGATGAGCCGCGCCTGGAGCGCTGCCTTGGGCCAGCCGGTGGCCCCGGCGGCGTGCTACGAGCTGCTGCGCTGGGCGCGCGTGCTAGGGCCGCAGCCGCTGCCTGCGGCCATGGCGCACTGGCGGCGCATTGCCACGCCGCGCGGCAGCGGCTGGGTCAACCTGAACGCTGCCGATGCGACCCGGTTCAGCGATGCCGACTTCCCGCCCTGGCGCGGCTGGCAGTGCATCGACGACAGCCGAGACGGCGACAGCCGGTGCGACAGCCCGCACATTTGGCAATTGCTCGATGCCGACGGTGATGGGCGCCTTGGTTTGGAAGAAGCCCAGGCCCGGCTTGCTCGAGCCGAGGTGCGCGCGCGGCTGGCGCGCACGATCTGCAAGTTCCCCAGCGAATGGGATGCCTCCACCCTGGAGCAGCGCTGGGGCTGGCTGCGCCAGCCCAGCGCGCATCACCCCAGCGGCATGGACGAACAGGCTTGGCAGCGCTTTTGCGCGCATGCGCGCGCGCTGTGCTTCGACTGCCCGGAGCTGTTCCAAGCGCGCTGGCATGTCGATGCGCGCGCCTTCATCGGCCAGATGCGCCGCTGCGGCTGGCGATCGCGCGAGGAACTCGTCCAACTGGTGCCCAGCCATGCCATACGAACGACCACGCGCAACGGGCATCGGGCGGTGATGTGGGAGCAGGTGCCGGAAAGCAGTGTGGACGTGCAGCGCAACCCAGTGCTTCAAAATCACCTTGTCCCTCTCAACAAGATGCTACGCGCCTACGGCATCGACACACCGATGCGGCAAGCCTGCTTTTTTGGCAATGCCATCCAGGAAACGGGGTGGTTGCGCAACCTGGCCGAGGCGGGCGGACAAGGCTTGTGGTACGCCCCCTGGTACGGGCGGGGCTTTTTGCAACTGACCGGCCCGGGCAACTACTGCGAGTACTGGCGCTGGCGCGGGCGCGAGGTGCCCCAAGCGCTGCAGCGCGCCCTGGAGCAAGCCTACGAGACCACCTACCGGCTGCCTGCGCCGCAGCGCAACAATGAGCGGCTGCGCGATGTGCATTTCCCGCAGTTGACGCAGCAGATGGTACGGTGGCGCGATAACGTGCAGGCAGACCCCGATCCTGACCAGCCGGAAGAACAATGGGCCCCCTCCGACAGCGCCGGTTTTTACTGGCTAAAGTCCGGCATGGCCCGCCATGCCGACCAGGCGCATGAGGTGCAGCGCCAGGAGGTCTCGACGAATCAGGGCTTCAAGGTGTACTACCGCAGCGCGGCCTTCTGGCGCGCCAGCGCGGCGGTGAACCTGCCGGCGGCCGTGGAGCGGCTGTACAGCCCGGCGCTCAACGGCTTCGACAGCCGCTGTTGTGCCTACGGGGTGGCGCTGGCGGTGCTCACCGAGATGAGGCTGCCCGATGCGCAAGGAGCGCTCACGCTGCGCTATCCCGAGGGTTACACGAGAAGGAGATGGGGGTGAGCAAGCGATGGATGCTGGCCGTGTGTGCCGCGCTGGCCGTGGGCGCGGCGCAGGCCGATGTGAGTGGCTCGGCAGACAACCCGACGAAGACCGCCGTTCTGGACATGGGGCCGGGGTGTCGCATTCGATTGATTGTTCCAGAATCAGCGAGTGTGTCTGGCGGCCGGCATGGGCGTGGCTCTGGGAGTGTGACGGTTGAAAACCCCCTCAACCTCCAACGCAAGACCTACATCGAGCCGTTCAGATTGCGCTTCATTTGCCACGACGCAGACAGCAAAGTCGTTACCGATGGTTGGGGTAAACGTTTGTCCAATGGGGAGTGGGTGGCCAGCGTTCCTGAAGCAGACGAAGTCTTGTTCAAGGGGGCGACACGGGCTCATCAGGTGCACGCTGTCAATGCATCGGGATGGGCTGTTGCTGTCGATGATGTCATTGGTGAGGAGCGTTATCGATCGCGCAAGCTGTATTACTGCGTGATCCATACGGTCAAGGCAGTATGCGGCCACTCTGAGATGGGTTTATTGGCTGAGATCCGCCGCAACCCGCGTCATGACCTGACGACCTATGCGCTGAAGATCCTGCGCAGCATCGAGTTCATTGACGACGCCGTACCCGCTGCGCCGTCGGCGTCGCAGCCAGTGATGCGGTGAGTCGGCGCGGGGTGCATGCCCTGTGGTGTGGCAGGTTTGCTCGTTTGGCTCAGCCATTCACCAGATGGGCCGAGGGCTCAACGGGGTGTGCCTGGCGGGCCCGAGTTCGTTGCGGTCATGCGGTGGCTCCGGTGGGCGCAAGCTTTGAGCGCCGATCACTGGTACAGATGCACCACGGCATGGATGTGGGGGCCGATACAAGGTTTCGCGTATAGCGGTTTGCCGCGATGCGGGTTCATCGCCGCGACGACACCACGATGCCCGCGGCGATGAGCATGAAGGCGGCGGCATGGAACCAGCGTGGCGGATCGCCCAGCAGGGCGGCGGACATCACCGCCGCGAACACGGGGGTGAGGTTGCCGAAGAAGGCGGCGATCGTGGGGCCCACGGCGGCCACGCCCAGGCCCCAGCAGCGGTACGCAATGAGCGACGGGCCGATGGCGACGTAGGCCAGCAGCAACAGCACCCAGCCGTTCCAGCTGAGGTGGGCGGCCCCGGCCGTCCATTCGCCCAGCGCGGCCCCCCCCGCCCAGAGCAGGCCGATGGCCATCTGCGCCATCAGGAACTCGGCCCAGGGCCAGTCGCGCTCGCCGGGCCCGGGGCGTGCCAGCATCCAGCTGTAAAAGGCCCAGGCGATGACGGCCATCAGCATGTAGAGGTCGCCGGGGACCAGCCGCACCTGGCGCAGGGTGTCCCAGTCGCCACGCGAAAGCACCAGCAGCACCCCGGCCAGGGAGAGCAGCGCACCCAGCACTTGGGCGTGCCGCGCCCGCTCGCCGTAGCACAGTGCTCCCACGGCCAGCATCCACACCGGCATGCTGGCGGCGATCAGCGTGACGTTGATCGGGCTGGAGGTGGTCAGCGCCAGGTACTGCAGTGCGTTGTAGCTGCCCATGCCCAGCAGACCCAGCACGGCAAAGCGCCGCCAGCGCGGCCACAGCGGGCTGCCCGCCTGCAGGATGCGCCAGCCCAGGGGCAGCAGGATCAGGGCGGCGATCGCCCAGCGCAGGGCATTGAGCAGCAGGGGCGACACCGTGCCGACGGCCAGGCGGCCGGCCACGGCATTGCCGGCCCACAGCAGGGGCGGCAGGATGAGCCACAGCAGGGTCAGGGGGGCGATGCGGGCCATGGGGATGGGACGCCCCGAGGCGCCCCCGGGATAGCGGACAGGTCAGGGACGCGGCATGTTAGCGCCACACTGCCAGCACTGCTCGAACGGTCCATCGATCCTCTCCCCGCACGCGGGGCAGGTCCAGTGCAGCTCGTGCGGGTGCTGCAAGGCGTCGAGCAGCTCGCGGGCGTGGGCCCATTGCTCGGGGTGCTCGATCCAGACCTCCGGCAGGCTCTGGTCGGGCGGGATTTCGCCGGCGATGCCACCGGCGAAGTAGCGCTGCACGCTCGCCTCGACGCCGGCTCGCGCGAGCCAGTCCGCCCACAGTGTGGCGATGGTGACGTTGGGCGCCTGTGCGAGCCGTTTCATGACCGGGATCATGCCCCCAATCGTGCAAATCCGTCCAGGCGGGCTTATCGTCAGGGCTGATCCCCCTGCATCGAGGAGAACCATATGCCCAAGGCCATCCAGATCCGGCAGTTCGGCGGCCCCGAACAGCTCCAGCTCGTCGACGTGGACGTCGGCGAGCCCGGCCCCGGCGAGGTGCGCATCCGTCACCACGCCTGCGGCCTGAATTTCATCGACATCTACCAGCGCACCGGGCTGTACCAGGGGGCCTTGCCGCTCACGCTGGGCATGGAGGCCGCCGGCGTGGTCGAGGCCGTGGGCGAGGGCGTCACCCACCTGGAGCCCGGCCAGCGGGTGGCCTACGCCAGCCAGCCGCCCGGAGCCTACTGCGAGGTGCGCGTGATGCCCGCGCGCTGCGTGGTGAAGCTGCCCGACGGCATCGATTTCGAGACCGGCGCGGCCATGATGCTCAAGGGCCTGACCGTGCAGTACCTGCTGCGCAAGACCCAGCCCCAGGGCGGGTTGCAGGAGGGTGATCCGGTGCTCTTCCATGCCGCGGCCGGCGGGGTCGGTCTGATCGCCTGCCAGTGGGCGCGTGCGATGGGGCTGCAGCTCATCGGCACGGCCGGCAGCGACGAGAAGTGTGCACTGGCCCGCGAGATGGGCGCGGCCCATGTCATCAACTACAACAAGGAAGACTTCGTCGAGCGCGTGAAGGAGATCACCGGCGGGCGCGGCGTGAAGGTGGTTTACGACTCCATCGGCAAGGACACCTGGGAGCGCTCGCTGGACTGCCTGCGACCCTTGGGTCTGATGGTGAGCTACGGCAACGCCTCGGGCCCGGTGCCGCCGATCCATCTGGCCACGCTGGCGGCCAAGGGTTCGCTCTACGTGACCCGGCCCACGCTGTTCACCCACCTGGCCACGCGCGAATCCACCCAGGCCATGGCCGACGATCTCTTCGAGATGGTGGGCAGCGGCCAGGTGAAGATCCGTGTGGACCAGCGCTACCCGCTGGCCGAGGTGGCCCAGGCACACCGTGACCTGGAAGCGCGCAAGACCACCGGCTCGACCGTGCTGCTGCCCTGATCAGGCCCCCGGAGCGGCCGTGTTCTGCCCGGGGTGATGGCCCACCGCGCCGCGGTAGGCGTGCCAACTGGCATGGCCGAGCACCGGGCCGATCACCAGCAGCCCCAGGAAGGCCGGCAGCAGCGCCAGCACCACGAGCAGCGTGATCAGGAAGCCCCACCAGAGCATCACTCCGGTTTGGGTGAGGCATAACCGCAGGCTGGTGAGCGCGGCCGAGATGGCATCGGTGTGCCGGTCCAGGATCATCGGCAGGCTCACCACACTCACGGCAAAGATCAGCGCCGCGAACACCCCGCCCACGGCCACGTAGGCGACGATGAAGTTCAGGTTCTCCGGGGCGAGCAGCTTCCACAGCGAGCCCTGGAAGTCGGGCATGTGATCGAAGCTCACCGCGAAGACCACCAGCGAGGCCCGGCCCCAGAGCATCTCGAGGATCAGCAGCACCCCGCCGAAGATCGCCATGGTGCCCAGCTTGGCCTCCCAGGCCAGCAGCGAGCTGCCCAGGTCGGGGCGCTGACCCCGCTCGAGCCGGCGGCTGGCCTCGTACAGGCCCAGGCACAGGAAGGGCCCCATCAGCAGGAAGCCGGCGCTCAGCGCCAGCGTGTAGGCCGGGGCGTGCTGGTAGACGGTCAGCAGCAGCCAGCCCATCCCCGCGAAGCAGGCCCCGTAGAACAGCCCCAGGCCCGGGCAGCGGGTGAAATCCTGCCAGCCGCGGGCCAGCCACCGCAGCGGGTCGCGCCAGCCCAGCGGATGCAGCGGCAGGTCGAAGACGGTGGGCGGCGGAGGTGAGACCTCGGGGGCATTCATGGCGAGACCGTCGGCACGGGAATGCAGACGATTGTCGCAAGCCGTGCACGCCGGTACGCCCGGGACTTCCCCGGAACGCCTCAGCCGGCGCGTTCGCGCCGCACGCGGCGGATCTCGTCGAGGATCAGCAAGATGGCGCCGAGCGTGATGGCGCTGTCGGCCAGGTTGAAGGCCGGGAAGTGGCGACCGCCGGCATGGAAGTCGAGGAAGTCCACCACGTAGCCGTGCCAGGCGCGGTCGATCACGTTGCCCACGGCCCCGCCCAGGATGAGGGTCAGGGCCCCGGCGAAGAGCGGCTCGTGACCATGGCGCCGCAGCAGCCAGATGATGAACACCGAGGCGGCCAGCCCCAATGCGATGAAGAACCAGCGCTGCCAGCCCGAGGCCCAGGCCAGGAAGGAGAACGCCGCCCCGGGGTTGTGCACGCGCACGATGTTGAAGAAGGACGTGACGGGCAGGCCTTCTCCGAGCTGGAAGTGCTGCAGGATCAGGGCCTTGGTGAGCTGGTCCAGCACGACGATGACCAGGGCGATGCCGAGCCAGCGGCTCAGGCGTGCAGCAGGTGCGGTCTGGGGGGGCATCAGGCCGCCTCGCGGGTCTCGCCCGCCCCGAAGAGGTTGCTCACGCAGCGCCCGCACAGGGTGGGGTGTTCGGCATCGATACCCACGTCGTCGCGGTAATGCCAGCAGCGCTCGCACTTGGGCGCGGTGCTCGGTGTCACCTGCACGGCAAGCCCCGGCCCTGCGATCACCGTGGCCGCCGAGGTGATGAGCACGAAGCGCAGGTCCTCGCCCAGGCTGGCCAGCAGCGCGTGGTCCTCCGGGCCAGCGGTGATGCGCACCGTGGCCTGCAGCGAGGCGCCCACCTGGCCGGCGGCCCGCACGGTCTCGATCTCCTTGTTGACCGCATCGCGGATCTCGCGGATGCGCGCCCATTTGGCCAGCAGCGCCTCGTCGCCGGCAGCCGGGAAGCCCCAGAAGGTTTCGGTGAAGATCGACACCGACGCGCCCGGCGCGAACACCTGCCAGGCCTCCTCGGCCGTGAAGCTCAGGAAGGGGGCCATCCAGCGCAGCATGCCGTGGGTGATGTGCCACAGCGCGGTCTGGGCCGAGCGGCGCGCGCGCGAGCCCGGTGCGGTGGTGTAGAGGCGGTCCTTCAGCACGTCGAGGTAGAAGGCGCCCAGATCCTCCGAGCAGTACACCTGCAGCTTGGCCACCACCGGATGGAACTCGTAGACCTCGTAGTGCGCCAGGATCTCGGCCTGCAACTGGGCCGCACGCGCCAGGGCGTAGCGGTCGATCTCCAGCATGTGCTCCAGCGGCACGGCATCCTTGGCCGGATCGAAGTCGCTGGTGTTGGCCAGCAGGAAGCGCAGGGTGTTGCGGATGCGGCGGTAGGCGTCCACCACACGGGCGAGGATCTTGTCGTCGATGCCCAAATCGCCCGAGTAGTCGGTGGAGGCCACCCACAGGCGGATGATCTCCGCGCCGAGCTTGTCGCTCACCTCCTGGGGCGCCACGACATTGCCCAGGGACTTGCTCATCTTGCGGCCCTGGCCGTCCACCGTGAAGCCGTGGGTGAGCAGGCCGCGGTAGGGCGCGCGGCCGTACATCGCGCAGGCCGTCAGCAGCGAGGAATGGAACCAGCCGCGGTGCTGGTCGTGGCCTTCCAGGTAAAGGTCGGCTTCGGGGCCGCTGTCATGGCCGGCACCGGCATGGCTGCCCTTGAGCACCGTGGTGTGTGTGGTGCCGGAGTCGAACCACACTTCCAGGATGTCGGTGCTCTTGGTGTACCGGGCCGGGTCCGTGGGGTCGCCGATGCGCTGCAGGATCTCGGCCGCGGTGAGCTTGCTCCAGGCCTCGATGCCGCCGGCCTCGACCACCTCGGCGGCCAGATCGATGATCTCGGGCGTGCGCGGGTGCGGCTCGCCGCTGTCCACGTCCAGCAGGAAGGGCAGGGGCACGCCCCAACTGCGTTGACGGCTGATGCACCAGTCAGGCCGGTTGGCGATCATGTCGCGCAGCCGGGCGCGGCCGTTCTCAGGGTAGAACTGCGTGTGCTCGATGGCCTCCAGCGCCATTTGGCGCAGGGTCTTGGGCGCCTTGTCGGTGGTGAAGATGCCATCACCTTCGTCCATGCGTACGAACCACTGCGCCGCCGCCCGGTAGATGACCGGTGTCTTGTGGCGCCAGCAGTGCGGGTAGCTGTGGGTGATGGTTTCGGTGGCGAAGAGCCGGTCGTGCTCACGCAGCGTCTCGATGATGGCCGCGCAGGCCTTCCAGATGTTCTGGCCACCGAACAGCGGCAGCGCGGCCTCGTACTGGCCGTTGCCCTGCACGGGGTTGAGGATCTGGTCGTAGGCCAGCCCGTGCGCCACGCAGGAGTTGAAGTCCTCCACGCCGTAGGCCGGTGCCGAGTGCACGATGCCGGTGCCGTCGTCGGCGGTGGCGTAGTCGGCGAGATAGACGGGCGAGAGCCGGTCGTAGCCTGGGTGCACATGCGCCAGCGGGTGGCGGAAGTGGATCAGCGCCAGCGCACGGCCCTTGGTGGTGGCCAGCACGCGGCCTTCCAGGCCGTAGCGCTTCAGGCAGGCCTCCACCAGCGATTCGGCCAGCACCAGCAGGCCGCGCGGGGTCTCCACCAGCGCGTAAGTGATCTCGGGGTTGAGGTTGAGGGCCTGGTTGGCGGGGATGGTCCATGCGGTGGTGGTCCAGATCACCGCATACATCGGCCGGCTTTCCAGGCCCTCGGGGCTGCCGTGGGGCAGCCCGGTGTCGCGGAAGAAGGCCTGCAGCAGCTTCTCGGGCTCGGCGCACAGGAAGCCCACATCCAGCGTCTGGCTCTTCTTGTCCTGGTATTCGATCTCGAACTCGGCCAGCGAGGAGCCGCAGTCGAAGCACCAGTAGACGGGCTTGAGGCCGCGGTAGACGAAGCCGCGCTCCATCACGCGCTTGAAGGCGCGGATCTCGTTGGCCTCGGTCACGAAGTCCATCGTGCGATAGGGCGCATCCCACTGGCCCAGCACGCCCAGGCGCTTGAAGTCGGCCATCTGTTGAGCGATCTGCTCGGTGGCAAAGGCGCGGCTCCTGGCCTGCATCTCGTCGCGCGGCAGGTTGCGACCGTGCAGTTTCTCGATGGCGTTCTCGATGGGCAGGCCGTGGCAGTCCCAGCCGGGGATGTATTGCGCATCGAAGCCGGCGAGCTGGCGCGCCTTGACGATCATGTCCTTGAGCACCTTGTTGACAGCGTGCCCGATGTGGATCTTGCCGTTGGCATAGGGCGGGCCGTCGTGCAGCACGAACTTCGGGCGGCCGCAGCGGGCTTCGCGAAGGCGCCGGTACAGGCCCTGCTCGTCCCAGCCCTTCACCCAGCCCGGCTCGCGCTTGGGCAGGTCGCCGCGCATCGGGAAGGGGGTGTCGGGCAGGTTCAGCGTGGATCGGTAGTCTTTGGCGTCGCTCATGGTCGTGGGGCGCGCGAAGGCGCATCAGGGTCTCGGGCCCGTTCAGAGGGCTGGGCAGGCGCGGGCCCGATCTCGCCGCGCAAGGCGGGCGTCAAATTCGGTCGCGCGTGGTCTGGCGGCGCGTGCGGCCGTGCAGCGAGGCGAAGTAGGCGCGTGCGTGGGCCACGTCCCGGTCGATGGCGGCCTTCAGGGCCTCCAGCGTGTCATAGCGGGCCTCGTCGCGCAGTTTGTGCAGCAATTCCACACGAACGATTTTACCGTAGCCCCCCTCGGGCCCCAGGGCGTGGGGCCAGTCCAGGCAGTAGACCTCCAGCAGCACGCGGCCGCTGTGGTCCACCGTGGGGCGCAGACCCAGGCTGGCCACACCGTCCAGCGGTTCATCGGCGAGCCCGTGGGTGCGCACCGCGAAGACGCCCTGCGCCGCCGCCTTGGGGTGGGGAAAGCGCAGGTTGAGGGTGCGAAAACCCAGGTCGCGGCCCAGCTTGCGGCCATGGATCACGTGTCCGCTCAGGCTGTAGGGGCGCCCCAGCAAGCCGGCCACCCGCTCCATGTCGCCAGCGGCCAGGGCTTCGCGCACGGCCGAACTCGACACGCGCAGGCCGTGCACCTCGTAGCTCATCATGCGCGCCACGTCGAAGCCGCGCTGCTCGCCCAGGCGGTCGAGCAAGGCATAGTCGCCGCTGCGCTTGGCGCCGAAGCGGAAGTCGTCGCCCACGAGCACGTACTTCGCGCCCAGACCCTGCACCAGCACTTCCTCGACGAAGGCCTCGGGCGCCAGGCTGGCCAGGCGCTGATCGAAGGGCAGCACCACCACCTGGTCAATGCCACAGCGTTGCAGCTCGGTGAGCTTGTCACGCAGCGGGGCGATGCGCGCGGGGGCCAGCTCGGGCTTGCCCAGCACCTGGGCGAAGTAGTCCCGCGGGTGCGGCTCGAAAGTCAGCACGCAAGGGGGCAGGCCGCGGTGCTGGGCCTCGTTGCACAGCAGGGCCAGCATCGCCTGGTGGCCCCGGTGCACGCCGTCGAAGTTGCCGATGGTCAGCGCACAGGCGCTCGCCAGGCCCTGGTGATGAAAGCCGCGGAAGACACGCATGGGCACCGATTATCCGCCGCCCGGGCCGAGGATGTCCTGGGGCCCGGTGAGCCATCGCCACTGGCCCGGGGCCAGATCGTCCGGCAGGGCCAGGGCACCGAAGCGGCTGCGGTGCAGCCGCTCGACGCGGTTGCCCACGGCGGCCACCATGCGCTTGACCTGGTGGTATTTGCCTTCGGTGAGGGTCAGGCGCAGCGAGCGTTCCCCGGTGGCTTCACAGGCGGCTGCGCGCACCGGCAAAGGGTCGTCGCGCAGCACCACGCCGGCGAGCAATTGCGCCACCTGCTCGGGCGTCACCGGGGCGGCCGTGACAACTTCATAGACCTTGGGCACGTGCTTTTTCGGCGAGGTGAGGCGGTGGATGAGGCCGCCGTCGTCGGTGAGCAGCAGCAGGCCGGTGGTGTCCTGATCGAGCCGTCCGATGGGCTGCACACCGCGGGTGCGCAAGGGGCTGGGCAGCAGCGTCATCACGCTGGGCCAGGCCGACGGCTTCTGGGAACACTCGTAGCCCGCGGGCTTGTGCAGCATCACCAGGGCCTTGGCATGGAAGGGCCAGTCCTGGCCTTCCACACTGAACACCAGGCCTTGCGTATCGACTGCTTCGTCAGGGTCGTCGCAAACGTGCCCGGCGATGCGCACCTCACCGGCCAGGATGAGGGCGTCGCAGTGGCGTCGGGTGCCGAAACCCTGGCTGAAAAGGACGTCGCGCAGTCGCATGATGGGGGCTCTGGAAACGAGACAGCCGCCCGAAGGCGGCTGGCCGGCGTGCAGTGTAGCCCCGCGGGTCAGGCGAACACGCCTGCGGTGTCCTGCATGCGTTCGGACACCTCGCCCAGGTGGTGCAGGGTGTCGCCGAAGCTCAGCTCCAGGCAGGTCAGGGCCTTGAAGTAGTGGCCGGCGATGTATTCGTCGGTCACGCCGATGCCGCCATGCAACTGGATCGCTTGCTGGCCCACGTAGCGCATCGACTGGCCAAGCTGCACCTTGGCCTGCGAGATCGCGCGGCGGCGCTGCTCGTGCGGCTCGCCCAGCTTGAGCGTGGCGTAGTAGCTCATCGAGCGTGCCAGTTCGAGCTGCATCTTCATGTCAGCCACGCGGTGGCGCAAGGCCTGGAACGTGCCGATGGGCACACCAAACTGCTTGCGGGTGTTGAGGTAGTCCACCGTGATCGCGAAGAGCTGGTCCATCGCGCCCACGGCCTGGGCGCACTGGGCGGCAATGGCCACGTCGGCCATGGCTTCCAGGGCCTGAAGTCCCTCGGTCGGGCCAGCCAGCACGGTGGCCGGGGTGTTGGCGAAACGCACCTCGGCGGCCCGGCTGCCATCTTGCAGCGCGTAGCCGCGCGTGTCCACGCCGGCGGCGCTGCGTTCCACCAGGAACAGTGCGATGCCTTCGGCCGCATCGTCGGCCCCCGAGACGCGCGCCGGCACGAGGTAGGCGTCGGCCTGGTCGCCCACGGGCACCACGCTCTTGGCGCCGGTCACCGTCCACTGGCCTTTGGCTTCGCTGGCGCGGGTCGTCACGTGGCGCAGCACATGGCGGGCCTCGCGTTCCTGGTGCGCGAGCACCACGAGGGCCGAGCCCTCGGCGATGCGCGGCAGCCAGGACGACTGCACTTCGGCCGAGCCGTGGGCCGCCAGGCCGCTGGCAGCCACGAGCGCCACGGCGGCATAGGGTTCGAGCACGATGCCGCGGCCCAGCTCTTCCATCACCACCATGGCCTCGACCGGGCCGAAGCCCATGCCGCCGTGGGCCTCGGGCACGGCCAGGCCCATCAGACCCAGCTCGGCCATCTCGCCCCAGGCTTCGCGGGAGAAGCCGCCCGCCTTGACGATGGCGCGTCGGCGCTCGAAGTCGTAGGCCTTGGACACCCACTTCTTGACGGCGTCGCGCAGTTGCTCCTGGTCGTCGGAAAAATCGAAGTCCATGTCACACCCCCAGGGTCATCTGCGCCACGATGTTGCGCTGCACCTCGTTGGAGCCGCCGTAGATCGTGGTCTTGCGCATGTTGAAGTAGGTCGAGGCCAGCGGCGCGCAGTGCATCGCGCCGACGTAGTCGCCCTGCCAGCCGGCTTCCATGGCTTCGAAGATGTACGGCAGGGCATAGGGGCCTGCGGCCAGCATCATCAGCTCGGTGTAGCGCTGCTGGATCTCCGAGCCGCGGATCTTCAGCAGGGCCGCCACGTCTAGCGCCTTCTTGCCGCCGCGCTCGGCCGACAGCACGCGCAAGACCATCATCTCCAGCGCGACGATGTCGACTTCGAGCTGGGCGATCTGGTCGCGAAAGCGCAGGTCGTCGATGAGCGGACGCCCGCCGCTGCGCTCAGCCTTGGCGATGCGCTTCAGGCGCTCGAGCTCGCGCTTGGCGCGGTTGACGTCGGCGATGTTGGTGCGCTCATGGGCCAGCAGGTACTTGGCGTAGGTCCAGCCCTTGTTCTCCTCGCCGACGAGGTTTTCGGCCGGCACCTCGACGTTGTCGAAGAAGACCTCGTTGACCTCGTGCTCGCCGTCGAGCGTGATGATGGGACGCACCGTGATGCCGGGTGACTTCATGTCGATCAGCAGGAAGCTGATGCCCGTCTGCGGCTTGCCCTCGGTCGAGGTGCGTACCAGGCAGAAGATCCAGTCGGCGTGCTGGCCCAGTGTGGTCCAGGTCTTCTGGCCGTTGACGATGTACTTGTCGCCGCGGCGCTCGGCGCGCGTCTTGAGCGAGGCCAGGTCGGAGCCGGAGCCGGGTTCCGAGTAGCCCTGGCACCACCAGACCTCGCCGCTCATGATGCCCGGCAGGAAGCGCCGGTGTTGCTCGGGCGAGCCGAAGGCCATGATCACCGGGGCCACCATCACCGGCCCGAAGGGCACGATGCGCGGGGCGCCGGCCAATGCACATTCCTCTTCGAAGAGGTGCTTTTGCACCGCGTTCCAGCCCGGGCCGCCGAACTCCTTGGGCCAGCCATAGCCATGCCAGCCCTTCTTGCCGAGGATCCGCGCCCAGCGTTGCAGGTCGTCCTTGGTGAGCCGCAGGTCGTTGTGGACCTTGTGGGCGATATCCTGGGGCAGGTGGGCCCGCACCCAGGATCTCACCTCGTCGCGGAAGGCAAGCTCTTCCGCCGTGAAGTTCAAATCCATGGCTGTCTCCTGATGGCGAGGCCGGCGGCAGCGCCGGTCGCAACGGACAGTTTACGCACGATCGTTCGAGACCGGCTGTCCCAGGAGCGACATCGGGGCAGGCGCGGACAGGGTCATTCCGCAGCGCAGACCGTCAGTAGCGGCGGTCGAGGAAGAGCAGGTCGTTCTCGCGCTTCATCTGGAAGCGCGCCAGGAAGCTGTTGCCCAGCAGGACATAGGGCATGTCCTGGGGCACGACCAGGGCCTCGACGTTGCGTACTTCGACCTCACCGATGCGCACCGACCCGAGGGTGACCCGATGGGCCGCGGTGGCGCCATTGGCCGTCTGGACCTGGGTGGGGGTGGCCTGGCTCAAGTCCACCCCCAGGCGCTGGGCGTCGCCACGGCCCAGGGCCACCGCGGTGGCGCCGGTGTCGACCAGGAACTGGGCGGCGCGGCCATTGATCGCTCCTTGCGCCCGGAAATGGCCGCCCGAGCTTGCACTGAGCACGATGCGCGAGCCGCCGCCTGCGGCCGCACCGGCGCGGCCCACGCTCACGGGGGAGGCGCCCAGCACGACAGTGTGGCGTTGGCCGGCGATCTCCACGACCGCCTCGGTGGGCGAGACGCTCAGCACCTTCACCCCCTGCACGGTGCTGCCTGCGGCCACCGCGCGCGGCGCGCCGCCGTCGATGACCAGCAGGGCCTTCGAGCCCATGTGGCCCGTCATCGCCACGGTCTGGCCCCAGGCGGGCAGGGCCAGCGCCATGAGGACGACGATGGCGCCGTGCATGGCGGATCAGTCGCGGAAGTTGGTGAAGCTCAGAGGCACCTCGGTGACCTCCTTGCGCAGCAGGGCGATGGCCGCTTGCAGGTCGTCGCGCTTGGCGCCGCTCACCCGCACGGTGTCGCCCTGGATGGCCGCCTGCACCTTGAGCTTGCTGCCCTTGATGAGCTGCTGGATCTTTTTGGCCAGGTCGGATTCGATGCCGGCCTTGACCTTCACGAGCTGTTTGACCTTGTCGCCGCCGATCTTCTCGACTTTGGCGCTGGTGTCCAGAAAGCGCACGTCCACGTTGCGCTTGGCGAGCTTGGCCACGAGGATGTCCATCACTTGGCCGATCTGGAAGTCGCTGTCGGCGTAGAGCGTGAGGTCTTTGTCCTTCAGCTCGATCTTCGCGCTCGAGCCCTTGAAGTCGAAACGGGTGCCGATCTCTTTGTTGGACTGGTCCACGGCGTTGCGGACCTCGACGAAATCGGGCTCGAGGACGGTGTCGAAACTGGGCATGGCGGGAGCGCGTCTCGCGAACAGGTGGCAATCGGGGAAAATTCTGCCATGCAAATCGAGACGGGCGTCAGCCTGAAGCCCTACAACACCTTCGCCTTGCCGGCCCTGGCGCACACCTTGGTGCGCATCGCCAGCGATGCCGACGTGCGTGCCGTGCTGGACCATCCCCGTCTGGGCCCGGCGCCGAAATTCGTGCTGGGCGGCGGCAGCAACATCGTGCTCACCCGCGATCTGACGCCGGTGGTGCTCAAGGTCGAGGTGCGCGGCCGGCGGGTCGTGGAGGAGCGGCCCGACGCCTGGATCGTCGAGGCCGGTGCCGGCGAGTCCTGGCACGAGCTGGTGGCCTGGACGCTGGACCAGGGCCTGCCGGGCCTGGAAAACCTGGCCCTGATCCCCGGCACCGTGGGTGCGGCACCGGTGCAAAACATCGGTGCCTACGGCCTGGAGCTGAAGGACCGCTTCGAGTCCCTCGATGCGGTGGACCTGGTGACCGGACGGAGCGTGACGCTGGACGCGGCGATGTGCCGCTTTGGCTACCGCGACAGCATCTTCAAGCAGGCCCTGGCGGGCAAGAGCCTGATCACCAGGGTACGCCTGCGCCTGCCGCGGCCCTGGCAGCCGGTGCTGGGCTACCTGGACCTCGAACGACGCATGGCCGACACCGGCATCACCGCGCCCGATGCGCGGCAGGTCTTCGATTGGGTCTGCGAGATCCGGCGCGCCAAGCTGCCAGACCCGGCGGTGATCGGCAACGCCGGCAGCTTTTTCAAGAACCCGGTGGTCACGTCCGAGCAGTGCCGCGACATCATCGGCCGCGACCCGGCCATCGTGCACTACCCCCTGCCCGACGGCAGCTACAAGCTGGCTGCCGGCTGGCTCATCGATGCCTGCGGCTGGAAGGGCAAGACGGTAGGCCGCGCCGGCGTCTACGAGAAGCAGGCCCTGGTGCTGGTCAACCTCGGCGGTGCGCGCGGGGCCGAGGTCGTCACGCTGGCCCGTGCCATCCAGGAAAGCGTTTACGGCCGCTTCGGCATCCGGCTGGAGCCCGAGCCGGTCGTCGTTTGAGCGGCAGCGTCAGCCGAAGTGGCAGATGTAGTGGAAGGGCGCACCTTCCACGCGGATCTGGAAGCTGGATTGGCCGGGCACGGCAAACGATTGGCCGGCCTCGATGCGCTGCCATTGCGCTTGACCGGGCAGCAGCACCTCACAGGCGCCGGCCACGGCCTCCATCACCTCGGGGGCGCCGGTGTTGAAGCTCAGCGTCGCAGGCAGGATGACGCCCACGCTCTTGCGCGTGCCGTCGGCCAGGGTGAGGGTGTGGGAGACGCACCGGCCGTCGAAATAGACATTGGCCTGGGTGTTGACGGTGACGTTGGCGATCTGGGTCGTGCTCATGGTGAGATGGTGGGTCGGTGTGCAAAGCGTCAAGGGCGCTGCTGAGGCCTGTCCCCCTCACGAGGGATGGCCGAGCGGTGCCTTTGATGGAACACTCTCGGCCACGCCGCTGGCGAACGATTCCTCGGGAGCGGTCAGAAGAACGGGGCGAATCCTGAACAAAGACAGGGTTCGATCAGGGAGGTGACCGCCTTCCCGGGGGCCCGCCGGCCCCCGGTGACAGTCTCACGACGACGGGTCCTCCGGGTGGCCGCCGGTGAGCAGCGGGATGCTGCCGTCGCTGGCCGGGCCCAGCAGCCCGGTGCGGCTGTAGATGCGAAGCTTGTCGCGCGTGTCGGCGATGTCGAGGTTGCGCATCGTGAGCTGGCCGATGCGGTCGGCCGGCGTGAACGGAGCATCTTCCACCTTCTCCATCGACAGGCGCTCGGGCGCGTAGGTGAGGTTGGGGCTTGCGGTGTCGAGGATGGAGTAGTCGTTGCCGCGGCGCAGCTCCAGTGTCACCTCGCCGGTGATGGCGCGAGCCACCCAGCGCTGGGCGGTCTCACGCAGCATCAGGCATTGCGGGTCGAACCAGCGGCCCTGGTAGAGCAGGCGGCCCAGGCGCAGCCCGTTGATGCGGTACTGCTCGATGGTGTCCTCGTTGTGGATGCCGGTCACCAGGCGCTCGTAGGCGATGTGCAGCAACGCCATGCCCGGGGCTTCATAGATGCCGCGACTCTTGGCCTCGATGATGCGGTTTTCGATCTGGTCGCACATGCCCAGGCCATGGCGGCCGCCGATGGCATTGGCCTCGGCGAAGAGCTCGACGGCATTGGCGAAGCTGCGGCCGTTGAGCGCCACCGGCACCCCTTCTTCGAAGCGCACGCTCACGATCTCGGGCTTGATCACCACGTCCTCGCGCCAGAAGGCCACGCCCATGATCGGGTTGACGATGGTGATGCCTTTGTTCAGGAACTCCAGGTCCTTGGCCTCGTGGGTGGCGCCCAGCATGTTGGAGTCGGTCGAGTAGGCCTTCTCGACGCTCATCTTGTAGTCAAAGCCGTTGGCGATGAGGTACTCGCTCATCTCCTTGCGGCCGCCAAGCTCGTCGATGAAGGCCTGGTCCAGCCAGGGCTTGTAGATCTTGAGCGCCGGGTTGGCCAGCAGGCCGTAGCGGTAGAAGCGCTCGATGTCGTTGCCCTTGAAGGTGGAGCCGTCGCCCCAGATGTTGACGCCGTCCTCGCGCATGGCCACCACCAGGGCGGTGCCGGTGACCGCACGGCCCAGCGGCGTGGTGTTGAAGTAGGTCGCGCCGCCGGTGCGGATATGGAAGGCACCGCACTGGATCGCGGCGATGCCCTCGGCCACGAGTTGGGCACGGCAGTCCACCAGGCGGGCGATCTGCGCGCCGTAGGCCTTGGCCTTGCGAGGGATCTCCTCGTAATCGGACTCGTCGGGCTGGCCCAGATTGGCGGTGTAGGCGCAGGGGATGGCACCCTTGCTGCGCATCCAGTGCACGGCGGCGCTGGTGTCCAGGCCACCGGAGAAGGCGATGCCGACGCGCTCGCCGACGGGAAGTTTCTGCAGGATGGTCGCTGCCACGGGAGGTCTCCAGGATAACCCCGCGATTCTAGGCGCCCCGTTGCACAGGCCTGCCACAATGCCCGGATGATCGATCTGTTCTCCACGCCCGACGCTGCCGATGACGCTCCACTGGCCGAGCGGTTGCGGCCGCGTTCGCTCGACGAGGTGATCGGCCAGTCCCACCTGCTCGGCCCGGGCCAGCCGCTGCGTGTGGCCTTCGAGTCCGGGCGGCCGCACTCGATGATCCTGTGGGGGCCGCCCGGGGTGGGCAAGACCACGCTGGCGCGCTTGATGGCCGACGCCTTCGATGCGCAGTTCCTGCAGATCTCGGCCGTGCTCGGCGGGGTCAAGGACATCCGCGAGGCGGTCGAGCAGGCCCAGGTGGCCAAGAGCCAGGGCCGGCGCACGATCGTCTTCGTCGATGAGGTGCACCGCTTCAACAAGGCGCAGCAGGACGCTTTCCTGCCCCACGTGGAGTCGGGTCTGTTCACCTTCATCGGCGCAACCACCGAGAACCCCTCCTTCGAGGTGAATTCGGCGCTGCTGTCGCGTGCCACAGTGCACGTGCTGCAGGCGCTGGGCGAGGAGGACTTGCGCATCCTGCTCGACAAGGCCCGCGCGCTGCTGCAGGCCCCCGCCCTGAGCGAAGCGGCCCGCGCGCGGCTCATCGCCTATGCCGACGGCGATGCGCGCCGCCTGCTCAACACCTACGAGAACCTCGTGCGGGTGGCGCAGCCTCAGGGGCTGGCCGAGATCGACGAGGCGCTGCTCGAGCGTGCGCTGGGCGAGCAGCTTCGCCGCTATGACAAGGGAGGCGAGCAGTTCTACGACACCATCTCTGCGTTGCACAAGTCGGTGCGCGGCTCCGACCCCGACGCCGCGCTGTACTGGTTCGTGCGCATGCTCGACGGCGGCGTGGACCCGCGCTACATCGCGCGGCGGCTGGTGCGCATGGCCAGCGAGGACGTCGGTCTGGCCGACCCCCGGGCCCTGCGCCTGGCACTCGATGCGGCCGAGACCTACGAGCGCTTGGGCTCACCCGAAGGTGAGCTGGCCCTGGCCCAGGCGGTGGTCTATCTGGCGGTGGCGCCGAAGTCGAACGCGGTCTACACCGCCTACAAAGCGGCCCGCGCCTTCGTGAAGGCCGATGGCACCCGCCCCGTGCCGCTGCACCTGCGCAATGCACCCACGCGGCTGATGAAGGACCTCGGCTACGGCCGCGACTACCGCTACGCTCACGACGAGGAGGACGGTTACGCCGCGGGGGAGCGCTACTTTCCCGATGCGATCGAGCCCCAGCGCTTCTATCAACCCGTGAACCGGGGGCTGGAGACTCGCATCGGTGAAAAACTCGAAGAACTGCGCGCAAAGGATGAACAGTCGCGCAAAAGACGATGATTTTTCAGAATCTTCGTTGGAATCACTGCGTTTGAAGGGAAAACCCCGAAGATTTCACCATCGGGGCGGTCGCTACAATCCGCGCCACTTTTCGAGCCGACCGCTTGGGGGCGGGTTGTCCCCTCATGGTCGGCTTCGCTTTAGCGCCTAGAGTCGTCGCGGCAGGGCGCGTGTCGATGCAAGGGTGGCACTGGCCCGGAACTTGCACCCCGCACGCCGGCCGCGCCGCAGACGGCGTCGTCTTGGTTTTCGTCGGAGACCGACTGATGGACATCTTCATACAACAGGTCATCAACGGCCTGGTGCTGGGCAGCATGTATGCCCTGGTGGCACTGGGCTACACGATGGTCTACGGCATCATCAGCCTGATCAACTTCGCCCATGGCGAGGTGCTGATGGTGGGGGCGATGACGAGCTGGATGATCGTCACCCACTTGCAGGAGGCGGCGCCGGGCATGCCCGGCTGGGCGATGATGCTGATCTCGCTGCTGTGCGCCATCGTCGTGTGCGCCACGCTGAACTTCACGATCGAGAAGGTGGCCTACCGGCCGCTGCGCGGCCAGCCGCGGCTGGCACCGCTGATCACCGCCATCGGCATGTCCATCTTGCTGCAGACGCTGGCGATGATCATCTGGAAGCCCAATCCCAAGCCCTATCCGCAGTTGCTGCCCACCGAGGCCATCCCGATCGGCGGCGCGGTCATCACGGTCACGCAGATCGCGATCTTGGCTTCCACGGTGGTTCTGCTGGCCGCGCTGCTGTGGCTGGTCAACCGCACCAAGCTGGGACGTGCGATGCGCGCCACGGCTGAAAACCCGCGCGTGGCCAGTCTGATGGGCGTCAAGCCCGACATGGTGATCTCGGCCACCTTCATCATCGGCGCCGTGCTGGCGGCGGTGGCCGGCGTGATGTGGGCCTCCAACTATGGCACCGTGCAGCACACCATGGGCTTCCTGCCTGGCCTGAAGGCCTTCACGGCCGCGGTGTTCGGCGGCATCGGCAACCTGACCGGTGCGATGGTGGGCGGTGTGCTGCTGGGCCTGATCGAGGCCATCGGCGCAGGTTACCTGGGCGTGCTGACGGGCGGCGTGCTGGGCAGCCATTACTCGGACATCTTCGCCTTCATCGTGCTCATCCTGGTGCTCACGCTGCGCCCCTCGGGCCTGCTGGGCGAGCGCGTGGCCGACCGGGCCTGAGGCCGCCGGAGACACATCATGACCCAACGCAACAAGTTCATCGTGATGATCGCGGCCGCACTCGGTCTGCTGATCCTTCCGCACCTTGCGCTCTACTTCGGCCAGGGCTGGGTGCGCATCATCGACCTGGCCCTGCTGTACGTGCTGCTGGCCCTGGGCCTGAACATCGTGGTGGGCTATGCCGGCCTGCTCGACCTGGGCTACGTGGCCTTCTACGCCGTGGGGGCCTACATGATGGCCCTGCTGGCTTCACCGCATCTGTGGGAGACCTTCCCGGCCGTCGCCGCGATGTTCCCCAACGGCCTGCACACGCCGATCTGGGTGGTGGTGCCTCTGGCCGCAGGCCTGGCGGCCATCGCCGGTGTGCTCCTGGGCACACCGGTGCTGCGCCTGCGCGGAGACTACCTGGCCATCGTGACGCTGGGTTTTGGCGAAATCATCCGGGTGTTCATGAACAACCTGGAGCATCCGGTCAACATCACCAACGGGCCGCGCGGCATCAGTGCGATCGACTCGATGCGCATCTTTGGCTTCGACTTCGGCAAGACGCTGGTGATCGGCGACTACCGCCTGCCGCCGGTGGTGCTGTACTACTACCTGTTCCTGCTGCTCGTGGTGGCCAGCATCATCATTTGCCACCGCCTGGAGACCTCGCGCATCGGGCGGGCCTGGATGGCCATCCGCGAGGACGACGTGGCCGCCAAGGCCATGGGCATCAACGTGCGCAACATGAAGCTGCTGGCCTTCGCGATGGGCGCCACCTTCGGCGGCGTGGCCGGCGCGATGTTCGCCTCCTTCCAGGGCTTCATCTCGCCCGAGTCCTTCGGCCTGATGGAATCCATCATGCTGGTGGCGATGGTGGTGCTGGGGGGGCTGGGCCACCTGCCGGGCGTGATCCTGGGCGCGCTGCTGCTGGCTGCGCTGCCCGAGGTGCTGCGCTACGTGGCCGGGCCCTTGCAGAGCATGACCGGCGGGCGGCTGGATGCCGCCATCTTGCGCCAGTTGCTGATCGCACTGGCAATGATCGCAATCATGCTGTTGCGTCCGCGCGGTCTGTGGCCGGCGCGTGAGCACGGCAAGGCCGCCCCGACCCCGGTGGGCAAGTGAGGGGGGAGATCGACATGAGCACCGACATCGTCCTGAAGGTCCAGGGTGTGTCCAAACGCTTCGGCGGGCTGCAGGCCCTGTCCGATGTGGGCATCGAGATTCGCCGCGGCCAGGTCTACGGCCTGATCGGCCCCAACGGCGCGGGCAAGACCACCTTCTTCAACGTGCTGACGGGGCTGTACACGCCCGACTCGGGCAGCTTCGAGCTGGAGGGCAAGCCCTACAAGCCCACCGCAGTCCACGAGGTGGCCAAGGCCGGCATCGCCCGCACGTTCCAGAACATCCGGCTGTTTGCTGAGATGACAGCCCTGGAGAACGTGATGGTGGGCCGCCACGTGCGCACGGGCACCGGCGTGCTCGGCGCCGTCTTGCGCACGGCGGGCTTCAAGGCCGAGGAGAAGGCCATCCGCGATCGGGCCATGGAGCTGCTGGCCTACGTGGGCATTGAGAAGTACGCCGATTTCCGCGCCCGCACCTTGAGCTACGGCGACCAGCGCCGTCTGGAGATCGCGCGCGCCTTGGCCACCGATCCCAAGCTGATCGCGCTGGACGAGCCGGCAGCCGGCATGAACGCCACCGAGAAGGTGGTGCTGCGCGAGCTGATCGACCGCATCCGCAACGACGGGCGCACCATCCTGCTGATCGAGCATGACGTGAAGCTCGTGATGGGCCTGTGCGACCGCGTGACCGTGCTCGACTACGGCAAGCAGATTGCCGAGGGCACTCCCTACGAGGTGCAGCGCAACGAGAAGGTGATCGAGGCCTACCTCGGCGCCGGCCACAAGGCGCATTGAACCCCAAGCACGCGGAGCAAGTACACATGAGCCAAACGATGTTGAAAGTCAGCGGGCTGCGGGTGGCCTATGGGGGCATCCAGGCCGTCAAGGGCGCCTCACTGGAAGTGCGCCAGGGCGAGCTCGTCAGCCTGATCGGTGCCAACGGCGCGGGCAAGACCACGACGCTGAAGGCCATCACCGGCACCCAGCCGGTGGCCGGGGGCGACATCGAATACCTGGGCCAATCGATCAAGGGCCAGGGCGCCTGGGATCTCGTCAAGCAGGGCCTGGTGATGGTGCCCGAGGGGCGGGGCACCTTCACGCGCATGACGATCACCGAGAACCTGCAGATGGGGGCTTTCACGCGCAGCGACAAGGAGATCGAGGCCGACATCGAGAAGGTCTTCACGTTGTTCCCGCGCCTGAAGGAGCGTCGCAACCAGCTCGCCGGCACGATGTCCGGTGGCGAGCAGCAGATGCTGGCGATGGGACGGGCGCTGATGGCCCGCCCCAAGGTGCTGCTGATGGACGAGCCCTCGATGGGTCTGTCACCCATCATGGTCGACAAGATCTTCGAGGTGGTCGAGGACATCCACAAGCAGGGGGTCACCGTGCTGCTGGTCGAGCAAAACGCCAGCCGGGCGCTGCAACTGGCCGACCGCGGCTACGTGATGGAGTCCGGCGAGATCACCATGGAAGGCGAGGCCAAGGCCCTGCTGAACGACCCGAAGGTGCGCGCGGCCTATCTGGGCGAGTGAACCCACGCCGCAGGCCGCGGCGTGACGCATCTCACCTTCCTGGCGGGGCACCCACGGGTTTGCCTGAGGGCCCGTGGTGGCCCTGCGATGGCACCATCGCGCCGCCGCGCTTTGCGCGCACGACCGAGGAGATGTGATGTTGGGACGTTCCCTGATTCCCTGGATGCTGGGCGCCTGCCTGGCCGTGGCAGCCCAGGCCCAGACGGGCAAGCCGGTGCGCATCGGCCTGATCGCGCCGCTGACCGGCGGCTCGGCTGACTTTGGCAACAGCGTGCGCTACGGCGCCGAGCTGGCCGTCAAGGAGATCAACGAGGTGGGGGGCTTCCTCGGCCGCCCGCTGGAGCTGGTCGTTCGCGACGACAAGGCCGTGCCCGACGAGGGACGCCGCGTGTCGGAGGATCTGGTGCTCAAGGAGAAGGTCGATTTCACGATCGGCTTTTGCAACACCGGCGTGGCGATGCGCTCGCTCGACGTGTTCCAGGACAACAAACATCTCTTGATGGTGCCGTGCTCCCAGGGCACCGCGGTGACCACCAAGTACCCGCCGGCACAGAGCTACATCTTCCGCGTGGCGCCGCCGGACATCCTCAATGCCCGCTTTCTGGTGGGCGAGATCGTGGACCGCCGCAAACTGCGCCGCGTGGCCATCCTGGCCGACCGTACCGGCTACGGGGAAGGCGGGGTCAAGGACATCAGCGACGAGCTGGCCAAGCGCAATCTGCAGCCGGTGTTCGTGGGTCGCTTCGACCTGGGCGTGAAGAGCCTGGTGGAGGAGCTGCGCGCCGCCCAGGCCGCCGGGGCTGAGGCGCTGGTGGTCTACACCGTCGGGCCCGAGCAGGCGGCGGCCGTGCGCAGCCGCGCCGAGCTGCGCTGGCAGGTGCCCTACTTCGCGCCGTGGCCGCTGTCGTTCCGCAGTGTGCTGGAGCAGGCCGGGGCTGAGGCCCTGGAGGGCACGATGATGGCCCAGACGATCATCCAGGACCTGGCCAACGAGCGCCGCGTGTCCTTCCTGGCGAGCTATTTCCGTCACTCGAAGGAAAAGCGCATCGGCTCGCTGATGGCTGCGGCCCAGACCTACGATGCGGTCTATCTGATGCTGCGTGCGCTGTTCCAGACCAAGGGCGACGTCTCGGGCGATGCGCTGAAGAAGGCACTGGAGAACTTCGAGCGCCCGCATCGGGGCGTGGTCACGACCTACAGCGAACCTTTCAGCGCCAGCGACCACGACGCCTTCTCGGTGAACATGATCTGGTTGGGCGTGTGGCGGCGTGGCGAGATCCAGTTCTACTACCCCGAGGATGCCAAGCGTTCGGCTTTCATCCGGCGCAAGGAGTCTTGATCCCGCGACTGGGGCGGGGGTGCACGGACGGAGACGATGGGCGGCATGTGCCTTGCATGGGGCCGTGCCGTGTCGGGGCTGTACTGGAGGATGGATCCGATGACGAGGCGACTGCGATGGACGCTGGTGCTGCTGGGCGCCGGCTTGTGCGCGACGGGCTGGGGCCAGCCGGCCGCACCGGTGAAGGTGGGCTTGATCGCTCCGCTGAGCGGCGGTTCCTCGGACCTGGGGCAGAGCATGCGCCATGCCGCCGAGCTGGCGGTCAAGGAGATCAACGCCGTGGGCGGCTACCTGGGCCGTCCGCTGGAATTGGTGGTGCGCGACGACCAGTCCGATCCTCAGCAGGGCCGGCAGGCGGCACAGGAGCTGGTGCATCAGGAGAAGGTGGCCTTCACGCTGGGCTTTTGCGACACCGAGGTAACCATGCAGGTCCTGGAGATCTTCCAGTCGCAGCGCCATGTGCTGATGGTGCCGTGCGACCAGGGCACCGCGGTGATGGCCAGGCCGCCCGCCGGGGGCGGCTACGTCTTCCGTCTGGCGCTGCCCGACGAGTTGACCGCGCGGGTGCTGGTGGGCGAGATCGTCGACCGGCGCAAACTGCGCAAGGTGGCAGTGCTGGCCGACCGCACCGCCCATGGCGACAGCGGCCTGAAGGATTTGGGAGAGGAGCTGGCCCAGCGCGAGCTCAAGCCGGTCTACGTTGCCCGCTTCGACCGCGGGGTGAAATCGCTGGCCGAGGAGATGCGCCAGGCTCGTGCGGCCGGCAGCGAGGCGCTGATCGTCTGGGCGCGCGCGCCGGATCAGGCGACGGCTTTGCGGGCCCGCTCGGAGCTGCGCTGGGCGGTGCCGTACTTCGCGCCGCCCACGCTCGCCTCGCGCAAGGCGCTGGAGGGCGCCGGCGCGGCCGCGCTGGAAGGGGCGGTGATGACCCAGACGGTGCATCTCGATGCCGCCAACGAACGCCGGGCGACCTTCCTCACCAGCTATTTCGCGCACAGCGGCGAAAAGCGCATCGGCTCGCTGACGGTGGCAGCACAGACCTATGACGCGGTCTATCTGCTCATGTCGGGCTTGTTCCAGTCCCGCAGCCCCGAGGGCGGCGAGCCGCTGAAGCGGGCCCTGGAAAACCTGGAAAAACCGCACCGCGGGGTGGTCACCACCTACGAACGCCCCTACACCGCGCGCGATCATGAGGCCTACTCGATCAACATGCTTTGGTTGAGCGTGTGGCGCGGCGGCGAGGTGCAGTTCCTCTATCCCATCGATGCGCAGCGCGCCAGCGTGATCCGACGCAAGGAGTTCTGAGCCGGTCGTCCGGGGCCTAGAATCCGGGCCGCGCTCGGGAATCGCGGGGCGCTGCCTGCCATGGATGCTTCGACCCTCACACCCTCAGTGCCCGTTTCCCAGGACGGTGGTCCGCCCACCGGGGCCACCGATGGGCTGCGCTGCCGGCACGACAGGCCGGCACTGGCCTGGCCGGTGCCCGCCGGCCGGGAGACGGTGCTGGGGGTGATCTGTCATGGTGGGGCGCAGGATGAGCCCCGGGCGGCTCCCGAACCCTTGTGGCCGCCACACCCCGTGGCCGAACGCTGGCAGGTGCGCGGGCCAGTGCGCCAGGGCTGGTGGGGCAGCGTGCGTTATTGCAGCAATGGCGCCTGGGTCTTTGGCACGGCGTGCGCGGACGACCGCGCCCCGGGGGGCATGGAGGCGGCGGCGTGGCGGGCCTATGCCGATCTGTTCACGGTGCTCGAACGCGAGGGGTGTACCCACCTGCAGCGCCTGTGGAACTACCTGCCCGACATCCACGGCCTGGACGACGGCCTGGAGCGCTACCGCCGCTTCAACCTGGGCCGGGCACGCGCTTTCGCCGAGGCCGGGCGCGGCCTGGGGGAAGGCGCGCCGGCCGCGTGCGCGATGGGCACCCGCACGGGAGCGCTGACGGTGCATTTTCTGGCGGGACGGCAGCCGGCGCGCACGATCGAGAACCCGCGCCAGGTCAGCGCCTACCACTACCCCCCGCGTTACGGGCCGTGCAGCCCCACCTTCTCGCGTGCGGCCCTGGCCGATCTGGGCGGGGGCCTGCGTGTGCTGTTCATCTCGGGCACGGCCAGCATCGTCGGTCATGAGTCGGTGCATCTGGGCGACGTGGCCGCCCAGACGGCCGAATGCCTGCGCAACATCGATGCCGTGCTCGGGGCGGCCCGGCAGCACCTGGTCCGCTCCTGGAGCCTGGAGGTGCTGCGCGAGCGGCTGGAATGCACGGTCTATGTCCGCCGGCCGACGGATCTGGACCTCGTGCGTGCCGTCGTGACCGCCCATCTGGGTGCCACCACACCGGCGGCGCAGGCGGCGATCTACCTGCGCGCCGATGTGTGCCGCGCCGAGCTGCTGGTGGAGATCGAAGCTCAAGTGGCGCTGGACGGCTGAGCCCAGGCCTCGGCCAGGAGGGCGGCCTCGCGCAGCGGCCGCAGGCTCATCGCCAGGGCGGCCACCGAAACCGGCAGGGCCACCGCGAAGGTCAGCGCCAACGAGTGGCCGATGCGCTGCTCGTCGGCGAACACGAAATCGGTGCACGCCGCCACGAGGCTCGGGCCCAGCACCGACCCGAGGACGGTGGTGAGCATCAGGCCCAGCGCCGAGACCTGGCCGCGCAGCTCGTTGGGGGTGACGAGCTGGATCGTCGAGGTGCCCAGCGAGACGAAGATGCTCGACAGGAACAGGCCCGGGCCGAAGGCCAGCAGCGAGGCGGTCGGGGTGGGCAGCAGCGGCGTGGCCACCAGGAAGGGCGTGGCCGCCGCCAAGCTCCAGGCCGCGGTGCGCAAGGTCGCATCGCGCTGCCCCAGGCGCAGCAGGAGGCCGGCCCACCAGCCGCCGGCGACGATGCCCAGGGTGCTCAGGCCGAGGATCATGGCCCCCAGCACCGGGCCGATGCGCTCTACCGGCAGGCCGTGCACACGGATGTAGAAGGTCGCCATCCATGCCAGCAGCGCATAGGTGACGCAAAACGCGAGGCTGATGCCAGCCACATACCCCAGCGCCAGCCGTCGCCGTTGCCGCAGGAAATGCACCACGGCCGAGACGGGCAAGGCCCGGCCGTCGGCCACCGTGTGGCGCCGCAGGGGTTCGCGCACGGTGAGCATCAGGGCGGCCACCAGCAGCCCGGGCAGCCCCACGAGCATGAACGCGAGCTGCCAACCCTTGACCGTGCCCAGCAGCGGCAGCACGACGTCTGCGCGGTTGGCCAGGCCGCCCACCAGCCCGCCGATGGCAAAAGCCGCCCCCGAGCCGAAGGCCGTCCCCAGCGTGAACACCGACAAGGCCAGCGGCAGGCGGTGACGCTCGAAATAGTCACTGATGATCGAGTACGCGGCCGGCCCCAGCGTGGCCTCGCCCACGCCAACGCCCGCCCGGGTGAGGAAGAGCTGCCAGTAGTGCTGCGCCAGGCCGGCTGCAGCGGTCATCAGGCTCCAGAAGGTGATGCCCGCGGCCACGATGTTGCGTCGGTTGGCGCGATCGACAAGTCGCCCCAGCGGCAATCCGGCCAGACAGAAGAAAAGCGAAAACGCCAGGCCCTGCAGCAGCGAGATCTGGAAGTCGCTGATGCCCAGGTCGCGCCGGATCGGCTCGACCAGCAGGCCCACGAGCAGCCGGTCGACCAGTGACACCACGGCGGCGAGCATCAGCACGAAGACCACATACCACGGGTAGGTGCCACCGACAGGGCGCGGCAAGGCCTGGGACGAAGCGGCGGCACCCGGGACGGTCATGGAGCGGTGTGGTGGCGGCAAGGATGTTGGCAGCGTAACAGAGCCGGGGAGGGCGCGCGAGAGCTGGCGCCCCGTGGGTCGTCGCAGGGCATTCCCGCCGGCCCGCCGCGGGCGACGACCCTCTGCGCAGGCCCGGAATCGGAGGGCATCATGCATGGGAAGAATGAGACTTAGTCACCCCATGCGCTGGATGGATCCGACACGCTTCCCTACAGTGGCGTTCCAGTGCGGCCCTGCCGGGGCCGATCCCACGATGAAGCCGGCGAGCCAGCCGGCCGGAGACAAGACCCATGGAAGTGTCCTTCAGCAAGGAAGTCCAGGCCCTGCGCCTGGGCGCGGGCGAGACCTTTCACGGCGAGGGCATTCTGGCGATCACGAAGGCCTTGCTGCAGTCGGGCGTGGCCTATGTCGGCGGCTACCAGGGCGCACCGGTGTCGCATCTGCTGGACGTCATGGTCCAGGCCAAGGACTACATGCAGGAGCTGGGCGTGCACGTCGAGGCCTGCTCGAACGAAGCCTCGGCGGCTGCGATGCTGGGCGCTTCCATCCATTACCCGCTGCGCGGGGCGGTCACCTGGAAATCCATCGTCGGCACCAACGTGGCGGCCGATGCGCTGTCGAACCTGGCTTCGCCGGGGGTGAAGGGCGGGGCGCTGATCGTCGTGGGCGAGGACTATGGCGAGGGCGCCAGCGTGATCCAGGAGCGCACGCACGCCTATGCGCTGAAGTCGTCGATGCTGATGCTCGACCCGCGGCCGGAGCTTGCCAACATGGTGCGTTTGGTGGAGGAGGGCTTCGCGCTGTCGGAAGCCTCGAACATGCCGGCCCTGCTGGAACTGCGCATCCGGGCCTGCCATGTGCGCGGCCGCTTCGTCTGCAAGGACAACGTCCCGCCGACGCTGTCGACCCGGCATCTCATCGAAGAGCCGGCCGGCTTCGACTACATGCGCCTGGCGCATCCGCCAGTGACCTTTCGCCACGAGAAGCTCAAGGTGGAGGAGCGCATCCCGGCCGCACGCCGCTACATCGCCGAGCACCGGCTCAATGAGTGGTTCGCCGGGCGGCGCGACGAGGTGGGTCTCATCGTGCAGGGGGGGCTGTACAACTCGTTGATCCGCGCCTTGCAGCAGCTCGGCCTGGCCGACGCCTTCGGCGGCAGTGAACTGCCCATCCTCGCGCTCAATGTCACCTTCCCGCTGGTGCCCGAGGAGATCGCCCGGTTCTGCGCCGGCAAGCGCGCCGTGCTGGTGCTGGAGGAAGGCCAGCCCGAGTACATCGAGCGCGACATCCTCAGCATGCTGCACCGGCGCGACCTCCAGACTCCGCTGCACGGCAAGGACCTGCTGCCGGCCACCGGTGAGTACACGGTGGAGGTGATGGCCACGGGGCTGTCGACATTCGTGTCGAGGTATTTGCCCGACCATGTGCTGGAGGGTGCACGTGCCTGGCTGGAGGGCAACGCCAAGCGCCGCCAGGACGTGGCGCAGCAGCTCGGTGCGCCGCTGCCGGCACGCCCGCCCGGCTTTTGTGTGGGCTGTCCCGAACGGCCGGTGTTCGCCGCGCTCAAGCTCGCTCAGCAGGACGTGGGCCCGGTGCACATCGCCGCGGACATCGGCTGCCATGCGCTGGCCACCTTCGAGCCCTTCTCGTCGGGCCACTCCATCCTGGGCTATGGCATGAGCCTGGCCAGTCGCGCGGGGGTGTCGCCAATGATGCAGCGCCGCGTGCTGTCCATCATGGGCGACGGCGGGTTCTGGCACAACGGTCTGCTCACCGGCGTACAAAGTGCGCTCTTCAACGACGACGACGCGGTGCTCGTCATCATGAAGAACGGCTACACCTCGGCCACCGGCACGCAGGACATCATCTCCACACCCGACGAGGAGGTGAAGGCGAGGGTGCAGGACAAGCAGCAAAGCCTGGTCGACCGCAACACCACCATCGAATCCACGCTCAAGGGGCTGGGGGTGCAGTGGATGCGCACGGTGCACACCTACGACGTGGACGCGATGCGCAAGACGCTGCAGGAGGCCCTCACCACCGACTTCAACGGCCTGAAGGTGATCATTGCCGAAGGCGAATGCCAGCTCGAGCGTCAGCGCCGCATCAAACCCTGGATCGCCTCGCTGCTCAAGGCCGGCCGGCGCGTGGTGCGCGTGAAGTACGGCGTCGATGAGGACGTGTGCTCGGGCGACCACGCCTGCATCCGCCTGTCGGGCTGTCCCACGCTGACGCTCAAGGACAGCCCCGACCCGCTGAAGGTGGACCCCGTGGCGACCGTCATCGACGGCTGCGTGGGCTGCGGCCTGTGCGGTGCCAATGCGCATGCGGCCACGCTGTGCCCGTCGTTCTACCGCGCCGAGGTGGTGCGCAACCCGAAGTGGCACGAGCGGCTGCTTGCGGCCGTGCGTCAGAACGCCCTGCGCTGGCTGCAGCCGGCCTGATGCTTTCCGGCTTTCCGGTTTTCGTTCGACAACACAAAAGGAGACACTGCATGAAGAGCTTCCTCCCCTTGACCGGCCTCACCCGTCGCACACTGGGCGTTGCCCTGCTGGCCCTGGCCGCGGCGGCTCCCGCATGGGCCCAGGACTATCCGACCCAGCCGATCCGGCTGATCGTGAGCTTCCCGCCCGGCGGTGCGGCCGACGTGATCGGCCGCACCATCGCCACCGGCCTGAGCGAGGCCTTCAAGCACAACGTCATCGTCGAGAACCGGCCCGGCGCCAACGGCAACATCGGGGCCGACGCGGTGGCCAAGGCTGCGCCCGACGGCTACACCCTGCTGATGAGCTCGGGCGGCACGATCACGGCCAACCCGTTCCTGTTCAGCAAGATGTCCTTCGACCCCGAGAAGGACCTCACCCCGGTCGCCTCGGCGGCCGTCGTGCGCCCGTACCTGATGGTGCATCCCTCGCTGCCGGTCAACACCGTGCAGGAGTTCATCGCCTATGCCCGTGCCAACCCGGGCAAGCTCAGCTATGGCTCGGCCGGCAACGGCAGCTCGCTGCATCTGGCTGGCGAGATGCTCAAGCGCGACGCAAAGATCGAGGCCACACACGTGCCCTACCGAGGCGCGGCGCCGGCGCTGAACGACCTGCTGGCCGGGCAGGTGCACTTCATGTTCGACTCCGGTCCGGGCCTCAAGCATGCCGAGGCCGGCAAGCTCAAGCTGCTGGCCGTGGGTAGCCCACAGCGCGCCCCGCAGCAGCCCCACACGCCCACGCTGGCCGAATCCGGCCTGGCCGGCTTCGACGCCGACACGGTGTTCGGCATCTACGCCCCGGCCGGCACGCCGCAGGCCATCGTCAACAAGCTCAATGCCGAGATCAACAAAGTGCTGCGCACGCCGCAGGCCGTGGCAGCCATCAACGCCATCGGGGCCGACATCCAGACGATGAGCGTCAAGGAGTTCGCCGATCGCCAGCGCGCCGACCGCGCCCGCCTGGGGGCCTTCATCAAGCAGGCCGGCATCAAGCTCGACTGAACCACCGAAGACCATGTCCTCCACTTCTTGGGCCGACCGTCCCGTCAGCGTCTTGATCTGCGCCCTTGGCGGTGAAGGCGGAGGGGTGCTCTCGCAATGGCTGTTCGAGACGGCGCTGCACTGCGGCCACAGCGCGCAGAGCACCTCCATTCCCGGTGTGGCCCAGCGCACCGGTGCCACCACCTACTACTTGGAGATCCACCCGCGGCCCGATGCCGAGCTGGGCGATCGTCACCCCGTCTTCAGCCTCTATCCGGTGCCTGGAGCGCTGGACCTGCTGGTGTCGTCCGAGCTGCTGGAGACCGTGCGTCAGATCGGCCTGGGGATGGTCAGCCCCGAGCGCACCACGGTGATCAGCTCCTCCAGCCGCACGCTGACCGTGGCCGAGAAGATGCAGCCTGGCGACGGCCGCGCCAGCGGGGAGCAGTTGCTGGCGATGGTGCAGCGCTACAGCCGCGAGGCGCGGGTGTTCGACATGGCGGCGATGGCCCAGCAGACCGGCACCGTGATCAGCGCGGTGCTGCTGGGTGCGGTGGCGGCCAGCGGCGTGCTGCCGTTTGCCCGCGACGCCTACGAGGCGGTGATCCGTGCCTCTGGCAAGGCGGTGGAGGCGAGCCTGAGGGGTTTCGGGCAGGCCTACGACACGGTGGCGGCCGCGCGGGCACGGCAGGCCGTGGTGCTGCAGGCGGCGCAGGCCGCCGCGGCGGGGCTGGCACCCGCGGCGGGGCTGGCACCCGCGCGAGCGGCCCTGCCGGCCGAATTGGCGCTGCGCTTTCCTGCGGCCACCCACGAAGTAGTCGCCGCAGGCCATGCGCGCATGCTCGAGTACCAGGACCGCGCCTACGCGGCGCTCTACATCGAGCGGCTCGACCGGGTGCTGCAGGCCGAGCGCAGCATCGACCCCCAGGGCGCACACGGCTGGGCCGTCACCCGAGAAACGGCACGCTACCTGGCGCTGTGGATGGCCTTCGACGACATCGTGCGCGTGGCCGACCTCAAGTGCCGCGCCAGCCGCTTCGAGCGCGTGCGCCGCGAGGTCAAGGCGACCGAGGGGGAACTGGTCTACCTCTATGACCACTTCAAGCCCGGCGTGCCCGAACTCGCCGCCTTGCTGCCCGAAGGCCTGGCCCGACCCCTGCTGCAATGGGACCGGCGCCGCATCGCCGCCGGCAAGGAGCCTCTGGCCTTGCCCCTGAAGATCGGTACCCACACCCTCGGCGGCTTCCTGGCCCTGCGGGTGCTGGCCAGCCTGAAGGGGCTGCGCCGCCGTGGCAGCCGGTTCGCGCTGGAGCAGTCCCTGATCGAGCGCTGGCTGGCCGGCGTGGAGCAGGGCACGCGCACGCTGTGGCAGCTTGGCTACGAAATCGCCGAATGCGGCCGGCTCATCAAGGGCTATGGTTCGACCAATGAGCGCGGCAAAGACAACCTGCTGCACGTGCTCGATCACCTGGCGACGGCGGCGTCGTTCGAGACCCCCGAGCAGCGCGCAGCGGCCATCGGCGCGGCGCGCGCGGCCGCTCTGGCCGACGATGCCGGCAAGGCGCTCGACCAGGCCCTGGTCCAGCATGGCGCGCCGCCCCGTCCGGTGAAGGCCCAGCCCATCCGGTGGTACAAACGGCGCCCTGCATCCTGAGTTCCTGTCCGCCATGAGCCGCATCCATCACCTGCCCGTCCATGTCGAGTTCGGCGACTGCGACCCGGCCGGCATCGTCTGGTTTCCCAACTTCTTCCGCTGGTTCGACGCCGGTTCGCGGCGCTTCTTCATCGCCTGCGGCGTGCCGCCCTGGAAGGAGCTGGAAAAGACCACCGGCATCTTGGGCACGCCGCTGGTGGACACCCAGGCGCGCTTCGTGCGCCCGGCCAGCTACGGCGACGAGATCATCGTGGAGACCCACATCCCCGAATGGCGCGCCAAGAGCTTCGTGATGAAGCATCGCATCCTGCGCGGCGCCGAGCTGCTGTGCGAATGCACCGAAGTGCGCGTGTTTGCACAGCGCACCGGCGAGGACCCGCACGCCATCCGCGCCGTGCCCATCCCGGAAGACATTCGCGCCCTGTGTGGCTGATCCCCGGCCGATCGCTCAGGCGGCCGCAGCGGCCACCGCGGCGTGCAGGTCGGGCACGAGGTTGTGCGCGCCCAGGTGGGCGGCAAAGCCCGAGCGCTCCATCAAGCTGCGCGGCTGCTCGTTCAGGTCGCACAGCACCAGACGGATGCCCCGGCGCTGCAGGCTGCGGTGCAACTGCTCCAGCGCGTCCAGGCCGGTGGTGTCGATGGAGATCAGGCGGTGCATCTCCAGCACCAGCACCCGGATGCCCGGGCGCAGGCGCTGCGTGATGGCTTCCACCTTGGCCACGGCCCCGAAGAACAGGGCGCCATAAAGCTTCATCGCCTGCACCGTGTCGGGCACGCCCGCCGGCAGGGGCAGCGGCTCGATGCGAAACAGCGTGCTCATGCGGTAGATGAAGAACACGCAGGCCATCACCAGGCCGACCTCCACCGCCACGGTGAGGTCGAACACCACGGTGAGCACGAAGGTGCCCACCAGCAACACTCGATAGGGCACCGAGAACTGGCGCAAGCGCACGAACTCGCGCCATTCGCCCATGTTCCAGGCCACGAAGAGCAGGATGCCGGCCAAAGCCGCCAGCGGCACCTGCGAGGCCAGCGGTGCGGCTACCAGCACCACGACCAGCAGCGTGAGCGCATGCACCATGCCCGCCACCGGGCTGGTGGCGCCCGAGCGGGCGTTGGTGACCGTGCGTGCAATCGTGCCCGTGGCCGGGATGCCGCCGAAGAAGGGCACGACCATGTTGGCCACGCCCTGGCCCATCAGTTCCTGGTTGGGGTCGTGGCGAGGGCGTTCGCTCAGGTTGTCGGCCACCCGCGCGCACAGCAGCGACTCGATGGCGCCCAGCATCGCAATCGTGAGCGTGGGGATGAAGAGCTGGCGGATGCCGTCCCACGAAAAGGCCGGCCACTGCAAGGTGGGCAGGGCCTGGGGAATGCCGCCGAAGCGCGAGCCGATGGTCTCCACCGGCAGAGCAAACAGGGCGGTGAGCGCGGTGGCCAGGCCCAGCGCGACGATGGTGCCTGGCAGGCGGGCCACCACCTTCAGAGCGCGCTGCGCAGGCGAGCGGGCGATGGCCGGCAGCGCATAGAGCTTGGGCCAGAGGATGACGATGGCCAGACAGGCCAGGCCCAGGCCCAGCGCCATCGGGTTGAAACCGTGCAGGTGGCGGCCCAGCGTCGCGAGCTGGCCGAAGAAGTCGGCCGGCAGCGCATCGATCGACAGGCCCAGCAGGTCCTTCACCTGAGACAGCGCGATCAGCACCGCGATGCCGTTGGTGAAGCCGATCACGATGGTGATCGGGATGTAACGCACCAGGACCCCGAGCTTGAACAGGCCCATCAGGAACAACAGGCCACCGGCCAACACGGTGGCAACGAGCAGGTTGCCCAGGCCGTAGCGCTGCACGATGCCGTAGACGATGACGATGAAGGCACCGGCCGGCCCGCCAATCTGTACGCTGGAGCCCCCCAGCGCCGAGATGAGAAAGCCAGCGATGATCGCGGTGACGAGGCCCTGCTCGGGCTTGACGCCCGAGGCGATGGCAAAGGCCATGGCCAGCGGCAACGCCACCACACCCACGGTGAAACCGGCAGAGAGGTCGCGTACGAAGCGTTGGCGGTCGTAGTCCCGCAGATCGTCGAGGAGGCGAGGGCGGAAGGAGGCGAGTTCGAGTCCGACGGGAAGCCGTATGCCCATGGTGTGCTTTGTGGGTTCTAGCGTGTCCTGGCCCTTCGAAGGCGGCATCTTCGAACCTTCAGGCAGGCCCGGTCAAGCATGCTTGAGCATGGTGCTCCACCTTGTCTGCCGGCTGAGGTAGGCTCGCCGCTGCCGACCCTGCCGATGGAGACCGCCGATGACCGCCCCCGCCCGCCTGGACGACCCCCGTGCCTTGCTGCGCCACCTGCTCGATGCGGCCATCGCACGCGCGCAACCGGACCGATGCCTGGCCGGCCGTCTGCCGCCGCCTCCACGTGGGCGCACCCTGGTGCTGGGCGCCGGCAAGGCCGGCGGGGCAATGGCCGCGGCCGTCGATGCCCTGTGGCCGAAAGACGCACCGCTGAGCGGCCTGGTCGTGACGCGCTACGGCCATGTGCCCCCGGCCTACCGGGCTGCGCCGGGTCGTATCGAGGTGGTCGAGGCGGCCCACCCGGTGCCCGATGCGGCGGGCCAGGCGGCCGCGCAGCGCATGATGACGCTCACCCGCGGCCTTACGAGGGACGACCTCGTGTTGTGCCTCCTCTCTGGCGGCGGCTCGGCGCTGCTCAGCGCCCCTGCGCCGGGCGTGACGCTGGCCGACAAGCAGGCCCTCAACCGCGCGCTGCTCGACAGCGGCGCCTCGATCAGCGAGATGAACTGCGTGCGCAAGCACCTCTCGGCCTTGAAAGGCGGACGGCTGGCGGCGCTGTGTGCGCCGGCGCGGGTAGTCACACTCGTGATCTCCGACGTGCCCGGCGACGATCCCAGCGTGATCGCCAGCGGTCCCACCGTGCCCGATGCCACGACCTGCGCCGACGCTCTGGCCATCGTGCGCCGCTACCGCCTGACGCTGCCGGCGGACATTGAAGCCGCCTGGGCGCGCGGCGAGCTGGAAACGCCCAAGCCGGGCGATCCCGTCTTCGACGGCCACGAAGTGCACCTGATTGCCACGCCGCAGCAGGCCTTGGAGGCCGCGGCCGAGGCCGCAGCGGCCCTGGGTGTGGCGGCGCACATCCTGAGCGACGAGATCGAGGGGGAATCGCGCGTGGTGGGACAGGTGCATGCCGCCCTGGCCCGCCAGGTGGCCCGGCGCAGCCAGCCCTTTGCGCGGCCCTGTGTGCTCCTGTCCGGCGGCGAGACGACGGTGACCGTGCGAACCCCCGGCGGGCGCGGCGGCCGCGCCACCGAGTTCCTGCTGGGTGCGGCGCTGGCGTTGCAGGGGCAACCCGGTGTGCATGTGCTGGCCGCCGACACCGACGGCATCGACGGCGTGGAGGACAACGCTGGCGCCCTCGTCACGCCCGACACCCTGGCGCGCGGCGAAGCCCTGGGTCTGCAGGCCCAGGACGCGCTCGACCGTCACGACGCCTACCGCTATTTCGAGGCGCTGGGCGATCTCGTGGTCACCGGGCCCACTTATACCAACGTCAACGACTTCCGGGCGATCTGGATCGGGTGAGCACCGGGGCTTGAACTTTTCCGGGGCAGGCCCATCTGAAGCGGCGAATCGTTCCGTCACGGTTTCCTGAGCTGTCCTTCATCACCATGAACCCGACACTCATGCCACCGCTGCCGCGGCGCTGCTGCGCCCTGTCCGATGCCCTGCGCGCCGGGCCGCCCTGAGGCCGCGGGGCCGGGCCGTTGCGCCTGAGGGGCCGCGTGCACGGCCCATGTGCGCCCGTCGGGCGCCGCGTTTCCATCCGTCTCTCAGCCCGCCGGGGGCGTCATGCAGCCCGGCGCGGCCGTGTTCGTCCCGAGGAGGAGTCTCCCATCATGATCCAGGTGGAACACCTGACGCGCCGCTATGGCGCCCTGACCGCCGTGGACGATGTCAGCTTCGACATCGCGCGCGGCGAGGTGGTGGGCCTGCTGGGCCACAACGGCGCCGGCAAGACCACCATCATGAAGATGATCACCGGCTACCTCGAGCCCACGTCGGGCTCGGTGCGCGTGGACGGCCTGGAGGTGAGCCGCCACCGGCGCGCGGTGCAGGCGCGCATCGGCTACCTCCCCGAGAACTGCCCGGTCTGGCCCGAGATGACGGTGATCGACTACCTGGACTTCCAGGCCGCCTTGCACGGTGTGGCGGCCGCCCGGCGCGACCGGGCCGTGGCCCGTGCGATCGCACGCACGGCGCTGAAGGACAAGGCCACTGCCGCGATCCACACGCTCTCGCGCGGCTACCGGCAGCGCGTGGGTGTGGCCCAGGCCCTGCTGCACGAGCCCGACATCCTCATCCTCGACGAGCCCACCAACGGCCTGGACCCGACCCAGATCCTGCAGATGCGCGAGCTCATCGGCGAGCTGGCACGCCAGGCCACGGTGATCGTCTCCACCCACATCCTGCAGGAGGTGCAGGCCAGCTGCGAACGGGTGCTGATCTTGCGGGCAGGCCGGCTGGTGCTCGATGCCCGGATCGACGCGCTGCAGCGCGGCGCAGGCCTGCTCGTGCAGGCCGAAGGCGATGTGGCCGGCGCCTTGCGCGAGGTGCCGGCCGTGCAAGGGGTGAGGGTCGAGGCCGACGCAGCGTCGCCGCGGTCTTGGTGCGTGGACGCACCGATCGATGCCGCCCCGGCCGTGGCCGAGGCGCTGGCACGCGCCGGTGTGCGCCTGCACGCCCTGCAGCCGCGCCGGCGTGACCTGGAGACCGTGTTCGCCGAGGTGAACGGCCTGGCCTGCCCGAGCGCCCCGGAGGTGACCCATGCGTGAAGCCTTGCAGGAAGTCGGGCGCATCGCCCGCAAGGAGTTCCGCGGGCATTTCGCCAGCCCGGCGGCCTATCTCTTCATCGCGGCCTTCCTGGCGGCGACGCTGTTCGTCGTTTTCTGGGTCGAGGCCTATTTCGCGCGCAACATCGCCGACCTGCGGCCGCTGTTTCGCTGGATGCCGCTGTTGCTGATCTTCCTCGTCGCGGCCCTGACGATGCGAAGCTGGTCCGAGGAACGCCGTGCCGGCACGCTGGAGAGCCTGCTGACCGCGCCGGTGCGGCCAGCCAGCCTGGTGCTGGGCAAATTTCTCGCCACCTGGGCGCTGGTGGCCCTGGCCCTGGCGCTGACCTGGCCGGTGGTGTTCACCGCCGCCTGGCTTGGGCCGCTGGACCCGGGCCCCGTGGTGGGCGGCTATGTGGCCACGCTCTTGCTGGCTGCTGCCTATGTGGCGATTGGCCAGACCCTGAGTGCGCGCACCGACAACCCCGTCGTCGCGCTCATCCTGACGGCCGCGGTGTGCGGGCTGTTCTACCTGGTGGGTGCCGACTTCTTCACCGCGCTGTTCGGCCATGGCGTGGCCGGCGTGCTGGCGCTGCTGGGCAGCGGCTCGCGTTTCGAGTCCATCACCCGTGGCGTGCTTGACCTGCGCGACCTGTACTACTACGTCTCCATTGTCGGCGTCTTCCTGCTGCTCAACCTCTATGGCCTGGAACGCCTGCGCTGGGTCGGCAACCCCTGGCAGCCGGCGCATCGCCGCTGGGCCTGGGCCCTGGGCCTGGGCGTGGCCAACCTCGTGGCCGCACACCTGTGGCTCGCGCCGCTGTCGCTGGCGCGGCTCGACCTCACCGAGGGCCGCCAGTACAGCCTGTCAGAGGCCACGCGGGCCCAGCTCGCGGCGCTGGAGGAGCCGCTGCTCATTCGTGGCTATTTTTCGTCGCGCACCCATCCGCTGCTGGCCCCGCTGGTGCCGCGCATGAAGGACGTGCTCGAGGAATATGCCGCGGCCGCCGGCGGGCGTGCCCGCGTCGAGTTCGTCGATCCGCAGCGCGACCGCCAGGCCGAGGAGGAAGCGGCCTCGCGTTACGGCATCCGGCCCGTGCCCTTCCAGATCGCCAGCCGCCACCAGGCCGCGGTGGTCAGCTCCTACTTCGACGTCGTCGTGGCCTATGGCGACCAGCACGAGACCCTGGGGTATCGCGAGCTTATCGAGGTGAAGGCCCGTGGCGAAGGCGAACTCGACGTCGTGCTGCGCGACCCCGAATACGCGCTGACGCGCGCCATCCGCAAGGTGGTGCAGGCCTACGAGGCCGCTGGCAACCCCTTGGAGCGGTTGGAGCAGCCGGTGCGTCTGGCTGCCTACGTCTCGCCCGACGAGCGTCTGCCTGAGCCGCTGCGCGAGCTGCGTGGCCATCTGGTGGCCCTTGGGGATTCGCTGCGCGAGCGCTCGCAAGGCAAGTTCGAGCTGCACTTTGCCGACCCTGACGCCGACGGCGGCACCCTCGCGCGCGAGCTGCAGCAGCGCTACGGTTTTGGCCCGCAGGTGGCCAGCCTGGTCGACCCCAAGCCCTTCTGGTTCTACATGGTGCTCGAAGGTGGCGAGGGACAGGCCGTGCAGGTGCCGCTGCCCGAACCGCTGGAGCGCGAGGCCCTGCAGCGCAACCTCGATGCCGCCTTGCAGCGCCTGGCGCCGGGGTTCCTGCGCACGGTCGCGGTGTGGCGCCCGCAAAGCCACGGCAGCCCAAGCTTCGGCCGGCTCACCGACATGCTGGGCGAGGGCGCGCGCGTGCTCGACACCGATCTGAGCGACGGCCGCGTGAGCGCGCAGGCCGACCTGCTGCTCGTGCTCAGCCCCGAGAACCTCAACGACAAGCAGCGCTTCGCGATCGACCAGTTCCTGATGCGCGGCGGCAGCGTCGTGCTGGCCACCTCGCCCTTCCAGGTCGAGGTGGGCGGCAGTCTCACGGCGCGGCGGCAGACGTCCGGCCTGGAAGACTGGCTGGCGCACCATGGGCTGCGCATCGGCGCACAGATGGTGCTTGACGAACGCAACGCCGCGCTGCCCGTGCCGGTGGAGCGCAGCCTCGGCGGCCTGACCGTGCGCGAGATCCGCATGCTGCCCTATCCGCACTTTCCGGACCTGCGCGGCGAGGGCCTGGACGCGCAGCACCCCATCACCGCCTCGCTGCGCCAGCTCACCCTCAACTGGGCTTCGCCCATCGATGTGGACGAGGCCCGGCAATCCGGCCGGCAGGTGGCCCGGCTGCTGCGCAGCTCCAACGCGAGCTGGGTGTCCGACAGCCTCGACGTGCTGCCCGACTACCGCAGCCACCCCGAGACCGGCTTTGCCGTGCAGGGCGAGCGCGGCCCGCGGCTCCTGGCCGTGGCCCTGGAGGGCCGCTTCGAGTCTTACTACCGCGGCAAGGACTCCCCGCTGGCCGAGGACGGGGCCTCCCGGGCGCTTGGCGTGATCGAGCACTCCCCGGCCTCGGCGCGGCTGGTGGTCGTGGCCAGCAATGCCTTCGGCTCGGACGCCGCGATCGACCTGGCCTCGCAGGGCCTGAACACCCTGTACCTGCAGCCCGTGGCCTTCGTTCAGAACGTCATCGACTGGGCGCTGGAGGACCGCGCGCTGCTGGCCCTGCGCGGGCGCAGTCAATGGGCGCGCACGCTCGACCCGCTGCCCGAGGGCCATGCGGCACGCTGGGAGGCGGCCAACTATGGGCTGGCTGCGCTGGGCCTGGCCGCGGTCGTGCTGTGGCGCCATCTCGTCGCGCGCGCCGACCGGCGCCGCCATCAACGTGTGCTTGCGGAGGTCTGAACGATGATCCCACCACGCACCTTGTGGATCCTGGCGGGGCTGCTGGGCGTGCAACTGCTGCTGGCGCTGGCGCTGGGCCTGCCAGGGCGCAGCGATGCGCTGCGGGCTGCCGCCCGCGAGCCCCTGCTGGCCTTGTCGGCCGACCAGGTGGACCGCCTTGTGATCGAGGCCCGGGGCCCCGGCGAGCGCATCGAACTGCGGCGCGAAGGCGAGCGCTGGCTGCTCACCGGCGGGGCCGCGCCCTTCCCGGCTGCCACGGGCGAGGTGCAGCGGCTGCTGGAGCGGCTGCTGGCGCTGCGCCAGGGCGTGCCCGTGGCCACCCGGGCGCAGGCCCATGAACGTTTTGGGCTCACCGACGACCGTTACGAGCGCCGCATCGTGCTGGCCCGCGGGGACCAGACGCTGGCCACGCTGGTGCTGGGCAGCTCGCCGGCGCTGCGCCAGTCGCATGCGCGTGTGGCGGGGCGTGACACCGTGCACGTGGTCGATCTGCCGGCTTACGAGGTGTCGGTGCGTGCCGATGACTGGCGCGATCTCGGCTGGCTGGCCGTGGCGCGCCCGCAGCTCGAGCGGATCGATGTGGCCGGTGTGGTCCTGCGTCCGGCCGCCGATGATGGCTCCGGCGAAGGCCGGGAAGAGTCCCGCTGGCAGGCCGAGGGCCTGCCCGAGGGGCGGCGCCTGGATCCGCAGGCGGCCGAGCGTCTGGCCGGCTTGCTGGCCACCTTGCGCGTGAGCCGCGTACTGGCGCATGACGACCTGCCGGCCCAGGCCTGGCAGGCGCCGCAGGCGCGTTGGCGCGTGGTGCGCCAAGGCGAATCCTCGCCGGTGGAGTATGTTCTGGCGCGCGGGGCCGCGGACGATGCCTACCGACTGAAGGTGTCCGGCCGTCCCGAGGTCTTCGAGCTGCCGGCCGCCACCGCCACGCAGTGGATCGAGGCCACCCGCCTGGACCGCCTGGCGCCGGCCGGCGGTTGACCCTGTGGCCCACGGACCGGCCTCACAGGCCGCGTCCGCCCGAGGGCCGCAGCAGCACCAGCAGGGCTCCTGCGCCCCCGTCCGGGGCCCGTGCCTGGGTGAAGGCGATCACCTCGTTCTTCTGCACCAGCCAGGTCTTCACCTTGGCCTTGAGCACCGGCTCGCGCCCTGGCGAGCCGTTGCCCTTGCCATGCACCACCCGCACGCAGCGCAAGCCCTGCCTGACCGCCTCGCGCAGGAAGGTGGCCAGCTGCTCGCGCGCCTCGTCGCGGCGCAGGCCGTGCAGGTCGATCTGCGCCTGGATCACCCAGTCGCCGCGGCGCAGGCGGCGCACCACCTCCGGCCCCACGCCAGGGCGGCGGAACGACAGCGCCTCGTCGGTGTCCAGCAGGGTCTCGACGTCGAACTCGTCGGAAATCGCCTCGCGCAGCACCGATTGCTCATCCAGGACACGCTGCCGCGGCCGCGGATCGGGCCGTGGACGTTGCACCGCGGCCAAGCCGCGATCTTTCAATCCATGCACCGGCCCCACGCTGCGGGCGAACAGCTCGCGTTCGTGCTGCTGGCGCGCTTCGTGTTCGCGCCGCATCGCCTCACGCTGGGCCGCTTCACGAGCCCGAGCCTGCAAAACCTGTTTGATCGCGGCCAAATCGGCCAGGCTCTTGGCTTTCATCTACAGCAAGCCCCGCTCGGCAAACGACACCACCTGCTCGCGTGCCACCACGAAGTGATCGAGCACCCGCACATCCACCAGCCCGAGCGCCGACTGCAGCGTGCGCGTCAGGGATTCATCGGCCTTGGACGGCTCGGCCACACCGGAGGGGTGATTGTGCGCCAGCAGCACGGCCGCGGCATTCAGCGCCAGGGCCCGCTTGACCACCTCGCGCGGGTAGACGCTGGTCTGCGTGAGCGTGCCGCGGAAAAGCTCTTCCATCGCCAACAGCCGGTGCTGGGCATCGAGGAAGAGCACCGCAAACACCTCGTGGGGCAGGGCGGCCAGCTTCAGGCGCAGGTAGTCCTTCACCTGAGTGGGGGATTCGAACACCGGCCGGGCCTGCAGCGCCTGGGCCAGGGCGCGACGGGCCAGCTCCAGCACGGCCACGAGCTCGGCCCGCTTGGCCGGGCCCAGGCCCTTGACGCGCCGGAGCTCATCGGCCCCCGCATGCAACAGCCCGGCCACGCCGCCGAAGCCTTGCAGTAGCTGCTGGGCCAGTTGCAGCACGGGCGTGCCCTTCAGGCCGGTGCGCAGCAGCAGGGCCAGCAGTTCGGCGTCGGCGAGGGCGGCAGGGCCCAGAGCGAGCAATTTTTCACGCGGGCGGGCGTCGGCGGGCAGGTCCTTGATCGACATGGGACATCCGGGGCGAAGGGCCGTCCAGGAGGCGGCCGAGGGGGTTGGGGCCGGACTTCTACAATGTCAGCCAGTCTACAAAACCGGAACGCGCGCCGTGGCCACCGTCCAACCCGGGTCCTTCCTGACCTTGCACTACCGCCTGGCCGGCCCTGACGGGGCCGACATCATCAACACCTTCCACGACAAACCCGCCACGTTGTCGCTGGGCGCGGGCGAACTCGCCCCGGCCATGGAGCAGCGCCTGCTGGGGCTGGAGGAGGGCGCCCGCCGCGTCTTCGAGATCCCGGCCGGCGAGGCCTTCGGCGAGCGCAATCCGCAACTGCTGCAGCGCGTCAAGCGCAGCCTGATCGACGAGCTGGGTGACCCGGACGCCGACTACCACCCCGGCGACGTCGTGCAGTTCCCGACGCCCGATGGCACGGGCACCTATGCCGGTGTGGTGCGTGAGGTGGGCGACGAGTGGATCCTGTTCGACTTCAACCACCCCCTGGCGGGCGTGCCGGTGTCCTTCGAGGTCCAGCTCATCGGGGTGCTGTGATGGCGGCCGCAGAACAGGTGAAGCTCCAGGAGGTCGTGCTGGCCGAGCCGCGCGGCTTCTGCGCGGGCGTCGATCGTGCCATCGAGATCGTCGAGCGCGCGCTGCTGAAGTACGGTGCGCCGGTTTACGTGCGCCACGAGATCGTGCACAACACCTATGTGGTCAACGACCTGAAGGCCAAGGGCGCCATCTTCATCGAGGATCTGGCCGAGGTGCCCGAAGGCGCCACGCTGGTCTTCAGCGCCCATGGCGTGCCCAAGGCCGTGCGCGAGGAAGCGCAGCGCCGCGGCTTCACGGTGTTCGACGCCACCTGTCCGCTGGTCACCAAGGTGCATGTGGAAGTGGCCAAGCTGCGCAAGGAAGGCTACGAGTTCCTGATGATCGGCCACAAGGGCCACCCCGAGGTCGAAGGCACCATGGGCCAGTTGCACGATGGCATCTACCTCGTCGAGGACGTGGCCGACGTGGAGCGCGTGCAGGTCAAAAACCCCGCCAGACTGGCGGTGGTGACGCAAACCACCTTGTCGGTGGACGACGCCGCCGAGATCCTGGCGGCCGTGCGCCGGCGTTTCCCGCAGGTGCGCGAACCCAAGCAGCAAGACATCTGCTATGCCACGCAGAACCGGCAGGATGCCGTCAAAGTGCTCGCCCCGCAGGTGGACGTCGTGATCGTCGTGGGCAGCCCCACCAGCTCCAACAGCAACCGCCTGCGGGAGCTGGCCGATCGCCTGGGCACCCCGGCCTACATGGTCGACCAGCCCGACGACCTGCGCCCCGAGTGGTTCGCGGGCAAGCAGCGCGTGGGTCTGACGGCCGGTGCCTCGGCACCCGACATCTTGGTGCAGCAGGTCATCGAGCGCCTGCGGGGCCTGGGGGCCACTGCCGTGCGCCGCATGGACGGCATCCAGGAAACCATGCGCTTTCCGCTGCCGCGCGGTTTGGGCGACAAGTCCATGGGCCAGCCCCCCAGCCCCTCCCATCTGCACGCCAGCCCACGCTGATTCCCTTCTCCAGAACACGAACACACCATGCTCGACATCAACCTGCTGCGCAAGGACCTCGATGCGGTCGTGCAGCGCCTGTCCACCCGCAAGTCGCCGCAACCCTTCCTCGACGTCGAGCGCTTCACCGCGCTGGAAGCCGAGCGCAAGTTCATCCAGACGCGCACCGAGGAACTCCAGGCCAAGCGCAATGCACTGTCCAAGCGCATCGGCCAGCTCAAGGCCCAGGGTCAGGACACCGCCGCGACCATGGCCGAAGTGGCCGGCATCGGCGACGAACTCAAAGCCAGTGCCGAGCGGCTCGACGTGGTGCAGCAGGAACTGAACGCGCTGCTGATGTCCGTGCCCAACCTGCCGCACGACAGCGTGCCGGTCGGCGCGGACGAAGCAGCCAACGTCGAGGTGCGCCGCTCGGGCACGCCGCGCCGCTTCGACTTCCCCGTGAAGGACCACGTGGACCTGGGCACCCCGTTGGGCCTGGACTTCGAAACCGGCGCCAAGCTCTCGGGCGCCCGCTTCACCTTCATGCGTGGCCCCATCGCCCGATTGCACCGGGCGCTGGCGCAGTTCATGCTGGATGTGCAGACCACCGAGCACGGCTACACCGAGTGCTACACGCCCTACATCGTCAACCGCGAGGTGCTGGAAGGCACGGGGCAGTTGCCCAAGTTCAAGGACGACATGTTCTGGGTCCTGCGCGGCGGGGACGAACAGTCGCAAGAACAATACCTCATCTCCACCTCGGAGATCTCGCTCACCAACACCGTGCGAGAGCAGATCCTGCCGCTGGAGGCCCTGCCGATCAAGCTCACCGCCCACAGCCCGTGCTTCCGCTCGGAAGCCGGCAGCGCCGGGCGCGACACCCGCGGCATGATCCGCCAGCACCAGTTCGACAAAGTCGAGATGGTGCAGATCGTCCACCCCGACAAGAGCTACGAGGCGCTGGAGGAGATGGTGGGCCATGCCGAGGCCATCCTGCAAAAGCTCGGCCTGCCCTACCGCGTGATCACCCTGTGTACCGGTGACATGGGCTTCGGCGCGGCCAAGACCTACGACCTGGAAGTGTGGCTGCCGGCGCAGAACACCTATCGCGAGATCTCCAGCTGCTCCAACTGCGAAGCCTTCCAGGCCCGCCGCATGCAGGCGCGCTTCAAGAACGCCCAGGGCAAGAACGAACTCGTGCACACCCTCAACGGCTCGGGCTTGGCCGTGGGCCGCGCGCTCGTGGCCGTGCTCGAGAACTACCAGCGCGCCGACGGCAGCATCGAGGTGCCCGAGGTGCTGAGGCCCTACCTGGGCGGGCTTGCCGAGCTAAGGGCCTGACACGCTATAATCCAAAGCTTCGCTCGCGGAAGACCACCCGCGAGCCGACGATCCCAGGAAAGGTGGCAGAGTGGTCGAATGCGCCGGACTCGAAATCCGGTATACGGGTTTCCCGTATCGAGGGTTCGAATCCCTCCCTTTCCGCCAAAGATGTGTTCGGCAAGGTCCAGCGAAGTCCGAACAACCCCCTGTAAAGCCCCGTCAGACGGGGCTTTTTTGTTTTCCAACGTCTATTGTTGTTCTTTGACAGCCAGGCCGAAGTGGGGGCACTATTGGGGGCACAAACTGGCTGATGCCCCCGCCATTTCCCCCGAATGTGCCCCCATGCCGCTCACGGACACCGCTTGTAAGAACGCCCAATGCCCTGAGGGCAAAGCGCACGCCCGGTTCGCTGACTCGGGCGGCTTGTATCTCGAAGTGCTGCCCAACGGGGGCAAGTACTGGCGTATGAAGTACCGCTACGCCGGGAAGGAAAAGCGCCTTGCGCTGGGCATCTATCCGAAGGTGTCGCTTGCCGAGGCACGGCGCGAGCGCGACAAAGCCAAGGCGTTGTTGTCCGAGGGGCAAGACCCGTCGGCCCTGAAGCAAGAGCGCAAGCTCGCCCAGCGGCTGGCCTTGGGGGAAACATTCGAGGCAGTGGCCCGTTCCTGGTTCGAGCATTGGAAGGGTTCAAGATCGCCCCGTCATGCGGACTATGTGCTACGGCGCCTGGAGGCCGATGTATTCCCCGCGCTCGGGCGCAAGCCGATCGGGGAGATTACCGCGCCCCAACTGGTGGCGATGGCCAAGAGGATCGAAGCCCGGGGCGCCCTGGACATCGCCAAGCGATGCTTTCAGACGTGCGGACAGGTGTTCCGCTATGCCGTGGCCCATGGGCTCATCGAACGCAACCCCGCAGCGGACGTGAGGCCGTCGGACGCGCTGAAGTCTCGCAAGGCCACGAATTACGCCCGCATCGAGGCCAAAGAGCTACCCGAGTTGCTGCGCAAGATCGAGGCCTACGACGGTTCGCCCTACACCCGCTTGGCCATGAAACTCATGGCCTTGACCTTCGTTCGTACCGGCGAGTTGATCGCGGCGCGGTGGGACGAATTCGACCTGGAGGCGGCCGAGTGGCGCATCCCGGCCGAGCGGATGAAGATGCGCACCCCCCATATCGTGCCGCTGTCGCGGCAGGCGGTGGAGGTGCTGCGATGCCTGCATGAACTGCGCGGGCGCGGTGGGCTTCTTTTTCCCGGCGAGCGCGACCATGAAAAGCCCATGAGCAATAACACCATCCTGGCCGCGCTCAAGCGCATGGGGTATGCGGGGCGGATGACGGGGCACGGGTTCCGGGGGCTGGCATCGACGATCCTGCACGAAGCGGGTTTCGATCACGCGCACATCGAACTTCAACTGGCGCACATGGAGCGCGACGAAGTGAGCGCGGCCTACAACTTCGCCACGTACCTGCCCCAGCGGCGCCGGATGATGCAGTGGTACGCCGACCATCTGGACGCGCTGAGGCAGGGCGCGAAGGTCTTGCCCTTCAAGGCGGCCTGAACGATCAACACAACGCCCCACAGCGCGGCAGGGCTGGGGCTGAACCTTGGGAGATGTTGCTTGAAATGAAGGTCACCAACCGCCGGTGGATCACGAACCCCGCAGGCAACGGGGGCACGTGGCAGTACCACGACGACAAAGAGGCGTCATTCGTGCTCGAAATGCTGACGACCACGGGCATTGACCTATCGAGCATCGATTCGTTCATCGAGGGCAAAGAACACCCCCTGCCCGACTGGGTGGCCCAGCACTTGGCCGAGCGCCGCAGCGAAGCGCTGCACGCCTACCTGCAAGGCCATTTCGAATTGGCGCAATCCCTCGTTGATGCGCTTCGCAATGCCTGCCTGTACTACGGCCAGAACCTGGCCGCAGCCCCCGACGTGCAGGGAAACCGCAAGAAGGTCGCAGGTTCGCGTAAAGCTGCTAAGGCGCCAAGGGCCAGGATCGTTGATGACGATTGGGCGAAAGGCGAGTATCAGAAGCTGATTGACAAGGGCGTGTCGGTCCAACAGGCGCGCAGCAAGCTTCGCGAGCGGATCAATAGCAAGTACACGGCAAGCGATTCCACGGTCACCAGAGCGGTTAACCGCGCATCCGGCCATGTTCCTCAGAAGCGGGGCAAAAAAAATGTCACTAGCGCCGCTAGTGACAAAAAATGAGAGGCCGAGGGGCTTTCCTCATTCGTCTAGCTGTACATAATTCGTTCCAGTGACGCACAACAGCGTCACGAAAAGAAAACCCACCGACCCGCAAGGTCGATGGGCTCAAGCCCCGAAGGGGCCGTGTCCGGCCAACATAAGCCAAACACTACGCAACTGGTCGCGCCGGGCACGGTTCCTTTCGGTCATTGAACGATCCTTCGTGAAAGGAAATCGTATGGCGAGATTGACCGCCAGCCCGGACAGTAAAGCAGAGTTTAGCCCATCCTTAACCGGCGCGCACCATGCCCCCATGGCCGATGCGCTGCTGAGGCTGCGCGACGTGGTGGCGATCCTGAAGGTATCGCGCGCGACCGTGTACGCGTGGATCAAGCAAGGGCGCTTGCCCAAGCCCTTGAAGATGGGCCGCGCCACCGTCTGGCGTTCCAGCGAGATTCAGCAGTTCATCGCCAGTCTGGGCTGACAGGGGGGCGACATGGCCGACTTCATCATCGGGCGCGTGTGGCGCCGGTGTGACCCTGCGCGCGCGATCGAGGCAGCCCGGCAGCACGCCGCAAGGGCTTTGGGCTGGGGCCTGTGGGTGTGCAGCGCCAGCGCTGCCGGTTGTGTGGGGCCTGTGGCTGCACCTGCCGCGCACATGGTGCTGGCCCTGGTCACTGGGGAGGCTGGCGCATGGTGATCTGGGACGAAGTAAACCGCATCGGCGACGCGCTGCGCCACATCGACGCCCACGACCGCGACACGTGGGTGCGCATGGCCATGGCCGTCAAATCCGAACTCGGCGAGGCGGGCTTTGCCCTGTGGGATGCCTGGAGCCAGAGCGCCAGCAACTACGACGCGCGGGCCGCAAAAGACGTATGGCGTTCCATCAAGCCCGACGGCGGGGTGAGCATCGGGAGCCTGTTTCATGAGGCACGGGCCCATGGCTGGCGCGACGATCCGCCCCACCAGCCCGCAGCGCTGAACGACGCCGAGCGGGCGGACACGACCCACAAAGCCGCCACCATCTGGGGCGCGGCGAGCCCGGCGCGGGCCGGGCATCCCTACCTGATGCGCAAGGGTGTGGCGCCAGTGCCGACGCTGCGCGAGATCGACGCCGACAAGGCCGTGCAGATTCTCGGCTACACGCCACGGGCACGAGGCGAGCCGCTGGCGGGCCGCCTGCTGGTGGTGCCCGTCAAGCAAGGCGACCGGCTGGCAACGCTGGAACTCATCGACGAGGCTGGGCGCAAAAGCGCGCTGGCCGGGCGCGGCACGAAGGCCGGGGGCTACTGGGCCACGGCCAAGCTGCCCCAGGACGGCGGGGCCGCGCTGCTGATCGGCGAAGGGGTGGCGACCGTGGCATCGGCGAGCGAGGCAACGGGGCATGTGGGCATTGCCGCGCTGGCGTGCACCAACCTGCAAGCCGTGGCGCAGGCGATGCGGCAGCGATACCCCAACGCCGACATCATCGTGCTGGCCGATATCGACAAGGCCAGCGGCGAGCCCATCCGGCATGCGATACAGGCCGCGCGGGCCGCCGGGGCGCGGCTGGCGGTGCCGGAGTTCGGGCCGGATCGTGAGCCGGGAGACACCGACTTCAACGACCTGCACCGGCGCCGGGGGCTGGAGGCGGTTCGGTGCTGCATCGAGGCCGCGAGCCAGCCCGAACCCGCAGCGCTGGGTGTTCAACTGCGCAGAGCCAGCAGCATCGAGCCCGAGCCGGTGCGCTGGCTGTGGCCCGGTTGGCTGGCCGCTGGCAAGCTGCACATCCTGGCCGGTCGGCCCGGCTGCGGCAAAACGACGCTGGCGTTAGGCCTGGCCGCAACGGTCACGACGGCGGGGTGCTGGCCGGACGGCACGCGCTGCCCGCAGGCGGGCGACGTGGTGATGTGGTCCAGCGAGGATGACCCCGCCGACACCTTGGTGCCGCGACTGCTGGCCGCTGGAGCCGACACGCAGCGCGTGCACTTCGTGGGTGAAGTGCGCACCGGACACGAGACCCGGCCATTCGACCCCGCCGCCGACATGCGCGCGCTGGCCGAGGCGCTGGAGCGCGTGCGGCCCAGGCTGGTGATTCTTGACCCTATCGTGTCGGCGGTGGCCGCCGATTCGTACAAGAACGGCGAAGTGCGCCGGGCGCTGCAACCCGTTGTGGACCTGGCCGCGCGGCTGGGCTGCGCGGTGGTCGGAATCACGCACCTGACCAAAGGCACGACAGGCCGCGACCCTACCGAGCGCGTCACGGGGTCCATTGCGTTTGCGGCACTGGCCCGCGTGGTGATGGTGGCCGCCAAGCGGGAGAACACGGCCCCGGGCGAGGCAACGCGGCTGCTGGTGCGCAGCAAGTCCAACATCGGCGAGGACGCCGGAGGCATCGGCTACGACTTGGAGCAGGCCGAGGCCAAGCCGGGGCTGTGGGCTTCGCGCGTGACGTGGGCCGGGCTGGTCGAGGGCGCGGCCCGCGAATTGCTCGCGCAGGCCGAGTTGGTCCCCGACGACGAAGCCGAAGGGGGCGCACTGACGGACGCTATGGCGTTCTTGCGCGGGCTGCTGGAGGATGGGCCGATGCTGCAAAAGCAGGTGATGGCCGAGGCACGAGGCGCAGGCTACAGCGAGGCGACCATCCGCCGGGCCAAACAGCGGCTTTGCATCGAGGCCCGAAAAGAAGGCGGGTACTTCGGATCGTCGGGGCAACGGTGGATGTGGGCGCTACCCGCTGAAGATGCTCAAGAAAACCTGAAGGTGCTCATACCCAGAAAGGTGAGCATCTTCAGGAAAGATGAGCATCTTCAGGGCTACACCCCCGCACCAGCGACCCAGGCGGACCGCGTGGAGGATTGGCTATGACGGCTGCAACGCGCCCGGCCGACATCTTCGAAGCTGCCCGCGCTGCCGGTGTCGAGGTGCTGACCGACGGGCAGCGCATCGGGCTGCGCGGCCCGCGTGAGGCCGTGCAGCGGCTACGCCCGCTGGTGGCGCTGCATCGCGGCGAACTGCTGGCGCTGCTGGCTGCGTCACCTGCCGCCAATGACGAGCCCATCGGCAAGACCGCACACCGGCCTGCCGAGCCGCCAGCCCGGCGATGGGATCACGCCCCGGCAAGCGCAGAGGAAATCGAGCGCATGGCCCAGCGCACCGAGCAGGCACTGAACGCCGGATTGACGGCCAACGAAGCCGACGCGCTGGCCGACCGCCTGCACCAGCGCGACCGTGAGCGCGACGACCGGCGTTTGTGCCTGGAGTGCCGGCACCTGCGCGCTGACGCTGACGGCTGGCGGTGCGCATCCGCTCGGGGCCTGCGCGGGCCGCTGGCGCGCGATCTGGTGGTGCGGCTGTTGCAGCGGTGCAGCGGCTTCGAAGGGGCCTTCATGCAGGGGCGGGCTTAGGCAACGCCTATCGCCCCGGGGGGTGGGCTGAAAGTCTGGAAGCCTGGGCCCGGAAACCGGCCGGCCCCCCCAGAAACCACAAACCGCGACTTTCGCGCGCGCGCGAACCGAGCCCCCCGCGTGCTTTGGGTCGATGCACCAGACGCGACCCCCGGGGGGCAGTGCCCACCCAATCCGCGCGGGGGCACATTTGGGGGCATATTCTTCGTTCCGACCGGGCAGAACCCAGTAAACAAGCCATCAAGAACAATTCATTCGGATGACTCCCTTCCGCCAAACCCTTTGAAATCAACGACTTAGCTGATTTCAAATTGAGGGACAAAAGCCCCTCTCCGTGCAGTGGAATCCTTACTGAGGGATTTTTGTGGGGTCACCCCCGCTGTGCGGACCCCGCTGTGGGGCCCGCATAGGTCTCTCTACCTGTCCCCCACGAACTCGCGGCCCCCGTTTTCTGGGGCGCGGGTCTCGCTTCGAGGGGCGTGGGCTGAGTCGTGCAGCCCGCCCGTCTTGTTGCGGATCGTGCCACCGTGCGCCCACCGGCGAGGGTTGCCGGCATCAGCGATGGTGTGGACGGTCAGGGCGACGGCGGTGAGAAGACCGACGACCTTCATTGCTTACGCTGCGACTTCGGCTCCGGGCACGGGACCTCGGCGTTGAAGTTGTGGATGTAGCGGCTCACGCAGGTGCCGTCCGGCAGGCGGGCCACGTGGCCTTGGCTGTCCGAGTAGATCGGACGACCTTCCTTGTCCACGCCGATGATGACCGGGCCGCTGCCAGACGGGGCGGACGGGCCGCCTCGGGCGTGCGCCGTGCCAGAGAGGGCGGCGATGGCGACGATCAGGGCGCCGATGGTGTAGAAGGGGTTCATTCCTTCCTTTCCTTGGTTGGTTGGTGGAGCCGAAGCTCCCGTGACGATGGGCGGGGCACAGGTCTCTCTACCTGTCCCCCACGAACCCTTCAGTCCTTCTTCTGCTCCTGGCCCCCGCCTTGCACGGCGCTGATCCCGAGCAGCACCATCAGCGGGGCCCACCACGAGGCCGAGGAGGCGCTCGAAGGGGTGGGTGCAGGGGTCGGTGAGGGTGCCGGCGCTTTCGGCGCCGCAGCGGGCGGCATGGCCGGTTTCTGGACCGGCGCGGGAGCGGGGCGGACGACGATGGGCGTGGGGCGGATCGAGACGGCGCCTCTCCGGGCCTCTGCGGTCGGCGCGACCAGGACTGCAGCGAACGCCGCTGCGAGCAGCCAGTGATTCATGGGACTGACCTGCTCCCCGAGATCCGTACCACGGCAAAGGAACAAAATCCGCGCAACGCAAAGGAAGCGCGATGCGCAAGAGCAGGTACACGGAAGAGCAGATCATTGGGTTCATCAAGCAGGCTGACGCCGGCGTGAACGTGGCG
>NZ_JBWQXA010000015.1:0-48415 GCF_056746695.1 Caldimonas hydrothermalis
ACGGCGGCGCCGAGCAGATCGTGGTCAACCCGGCCGACCTCCAGCGCGGGCACCTGGGGCCGCGCCAGTTCACCGGCTGGGGCTATGACGAAGGCGGCCTCCAGGTCGATCTGGTGGGCGTGCCCGTTTTGCAACACCACTGGTTCGAAGCGAACTGAACCCCAAGCCAAACCAACCCAACCATGACCATTCCGCTCATTCCGCAAGAAATCTACCTGCTCGAGCGCTACAGCTCGCTGGAGTACTTCGGCCAGATGCGCGACCACTTCGCCGAGTGTGTCAAGGCCGCCGAAGACGCGCTCGCTGAATTCATGCGCCATATTCCGCCCGACTACCGCAGCCGCCCGCTGCACCAGCAGCCCGATGCGGTGTGGGGCGAGCGCGTCATTCCCAACATGCAGTGGGCGCTGGCCGGCCTGAACGACGGCTACATCCGCATCTCGCATGGCGATCTGGACGGCTTGGGGTTCGCGGGCAACGTCGAGACGACCGTCGCCTCCATCAGCCGCGACTACCGCATCGAGTGGATGCCGCAGCCTTTTCAAGACCAGTACGATCGAGCCGAACGGCTGGCCAGCGAGATGGCCTCCAACATCGCGCATACCGAGCAGGGGAATTGGGCTTTTGGGGATTTGAGTTTCAGATACAGGGAAGATGCGCGCGGTCCGCTGAATGCACCGGCCAGTTGGCCGGTGTACCGCCTCAATCCGCAGGTGCAGGTGCGCACTGGCGAGAAGGTGCCGCGCAACGGCATCTACCTGCCGCAAAACGGCCCGTCCGCGGCCGCCTTGCTGATCGAGGGGCAAAAGGCCATCGATGCCGAGATGTGCATCAATGCCGAGGAGCTGCTGCGAGACCCTGAAGACGCTCGCCCGCGAAGCCGCCGCGAGCCCACGCTGTGGACCTTGGTCGAGCGCGTGGCCGACGAGGGTGGGGACAATCCCATGCCGGCCACCGGGGAGGCGGCGCTGCGCCTCAAATGCGACGCCGGATCGCCTTGCCCGCGCACGGGCTGGTGGTTCACGCCGGCCAAGGCGAACAGCCGCCGCCACTTCCAGGCCGGCCAGATCATGCCGGACCTGCACGCCGACTGGGGCCTGACGATTTGGCAGTGGGATGTGCGGCAAGACGATTGAAGCTTGCTGCGCCTGGCCCGCGCGCAAGCTGGCCTCGGCCTGTGCATGGCGCATCACCGCCCTGGGGCGCCGGGGCTTGGCACCTGCAGGTTGGGCCTGCGGCAGCGTTTGTTCTCACCGAAAGCGTGTGTTCGGCATGGGGCAGTGAGCAGGAATCCCGTCGGCCGCCAGGTCGTCGAGGATCGGACACTGCGGCCGGTCATCGCCGTGGCAGTGGGCGGCGAGCTGCTCCAGCGTGCGCTTCATCGCCTGCATGGCCTCGATGCGCTGCTGCAGGTCGGCGGCATGCGCCAGCGCGATGCGCTTGACCTCGCTGCTGGCGCGCCGGCGGTTGCGCCACAGTTGCAGCAGCGTGCGGATCTCTTCGATGCCAAAGCCCAGGTCGCGCGAGCGGCGGATGAAGCGCAAGGTGTGCACGGCCGCGTCGTCGTACTGCCGGTAGCCCGAGGCGGTGCGGGCGATCCGGGGCAGCAGCCCCAGGTTTTCATAGTGGCGGATCATCTTGGCGCTGACCCCTGAGGCCTGCGCCGCCTGGCCGATGTTCATGACGCACTCCTGGCGGACGGTTTCCAGCGCCTGAGCAGCAGCGCATTGCTGATCACGCTCACGCTGGACAAGGCCATGGCCGCGCCGGCGATCACCGGGCTGAGCAGGCCAAGGGCCGCCAGCGGCAGACCCACCACGTTGTAGATGAAGGCCCAGAAAAGGTTCTGGCGGATTTTGCGCGTGGTGCGGCGCGACACGTCGATGGCATCGGCCACCAGGCGCGGGTCGCCGCGCATCAGGGTGATGCCGGCGGCATGCATGGCCACGTCGGTGCCGGTGCCCATGGCCAGGCCCACGTCGGCGGCGGCCAGGGCCGGGGCATCGTTGAGGCCATCGCCCACCATGGCCACGCGCCGCGCTGCACCGCCCTCGGCAGGCGCCTTGAGTTCGGCGATGACACGCGCCTTGTCTTCGGGCAGCACTTCGGCGCGCACATCGCTCATGCCCAGCGCCGCCGCGGCGGCCAGCACACTGCCCCGGTTGTCGCCGCTGACCAGCACCGTGCGGATGCCTTGGGCATGCAGCCGGGCGATGGCCTCGCGGGCCTGGGGTTTGAGGGCGTCGCCGAAGGCCAGCAGGCCCAGCAAACGGGGCACCGGCGCTGTTTCGGCCAGCCAGGACACGGTGCGGCCCTGGGTCTGTAGCGCCAGGGCCGGGCCGGCCAGGGGCGAGGCGTCCAGCCCCAGTTCCTGCAGGCCGCGGGCATTGGCCAGCACCAACTCGCGCCCGCCCACGCGGCCGGCCACGCCCCGTCCGGGCAGGGCGCGCACGCCTTCGGCGGCGGGGTGGGGCAGCGAGCGCCGGGCGGCGGCGTCCAGCACCGCACGGGCCAGCGGATGCTCGCTGCCCGATTGCAGCGCCGCGGCCCAGGCCAGCAGCTCGTCGTCGCCGATGCCGGGCACGGCCTGCATCGAGACCAGCGCCGGCCGGCCCAGGGTGAGCGTGCCGGTCTTGTCAAAAGCCACGGTGTCCACCGCATGGGCCACTTCCAGGGCCTGCGCATCCTTGATGAGGATGCCGTGGCGCGCGGCGATGCCTGTGCCGACCATCAGCGCGGCCGGCGTGGCCAGGCCCAGCGCGCACGGGCAGGCGATCACCAGCACCGAGACGGCGTTGAGGGTGGCCGCGGACCAATCCCCCGTGGCGAGGCCCCATCCCAGCACGGTGATCAGCGCGATGCCGACCACCACCGGCACGAACACCGCACTGACCCGGTCGACCAGGCGCTGGATGGGCGCCTTGTGGCCCTGAGCCGATTCCACCAGTCGCACGATGCGCGCCAGCGCGGTCTCGGCGCCCACGGCCACGGTGCGCAGCACGATGCGGCCTTCGGCATTGATCGAGCCGCCGGTCACGCGCTCGCCCGGCCCCTTGCTCACGGGCAGGCTCTCGCCGGTCAGCAGCGATTCGTCGACATGGCTGTGGCCTTCGAGCACTTCGCCGTCCACCGGAACCCGTTCGCCGGGGTGCACGATCACGATGTCGCCCACCACCACCTCGGCCAGGGGCAGCTCCCGCTCCTCGTCCCCGCGCCGCACGCGGGCTGTCTCCGGGGCCAGGGCCTGCAGCGCGCGGATGGCCTCGGTGGTCTGGCGCTTGGCGCGCGCTTCCAGCCACTTGCCCAGCAGCACCAGGGTGATCACGACGGCCGCCGACTCGAAGTACAGGTGTGGCATGCCGCCGTCGCCGGCAAGCAGCAGGAAGACGCTCAGACCGTAGGCTGCGCTGGTGCCCAGGGCCACCAGCAGGTCCATGTTGCCCGTGCCGGCGCGCAGGGCCTTCCAGCCGGCGCGGTAGAAGCGGGCACCCAGCCAGAACTGCACCGGGGTGGCCAGCAGCCACTGCAGCCCGCCGTCGAGCATCCAGTGCCGGCCGAAGAAGTCGCCCACCATGGGCGCGGCCAGCGGCAGCGACAGCAGGGCCGCCAGCGTCACGGCCTGGCCTTCGCTCAGGCCGCGCCGTGGGGTGGCCGCCGGCACGGCGGCGGCGTCGGGCCGGTGGGCGGTGTAACCGGCGTCGCGCACGGCTCCCAGCAGGGCGGCGTCGCTCACGCCTTGCACAGCCGTGACGGTGGCGGTCTCGGCGGCCAGATTGACATGGGCCTCGATCACCCCCGGCACCCGCATCAGGGCCTTTTCGACACGGTGGACGCAACTGGCGCAGCTCATGCCTTCGATGCGCAGGAGGCGCTCGTGGCGCGGCACGTCGTACCCGGCGGCCTGGACGGTGCTCACGAGCGTGGGCAGGGGACACTGTGCCTGCACGGTGGCCGATTCGGTGGCGAGGTTGACGCTGGCGCTTTCCACGCCCGGCAGTTGCCTGAGGGCCCGTTCGACGCGGCCCGCGCAGGTGGCGCAGGTCATACCGTCGATCGGCAAGGTGTAGGTGGTCATGGCAAGGCTGGGAGAAGTGAACAATGACGTCAGCGTAGACCTTCACCTGATGTCAAGGTCAAGCGCGAATTTCGGGCTTGACCTTGACATGATGGCAAAGTCTAAAGTGAAGTCATCTCTACCACCGACAAGGCCTTGCCATGATCGAACTGACCCTGAAGGACATGACCTGCGGCCACTGTGTGCGTACCGTCACGCAGACCCTCCAGAAGCTGGACCCGCAGGCACAGGTCGAGATCGACCTGCCGAGCCAGCGCGTGAGAATCGAGACGCAGCAGCCGCTCGAGGCCGTGCGCCAGGCGCTGGCTGAGGAAGGCTATCCGGCGAGCTGATCCGGCTCAGCGCGTCGCGCGCCGGCGCACGCAGTCGATGTAGGCCTCGCCATCGGGCGGCAGGCCGCTGCGCTGCGAGGCCCACAGCATCTGGCCCAGGCATTCCATCACCTCGTGGTGGGCCTGGTGCAGTGAGCCCAGGCGGCGCGCCAGCAGCTCGGTGGCCTGGCGGATGCCGCGCGGCTGGTCCACGCTGGTCTGCTCGCTGATCGACAGGTGCATCGCCAGGTGCAGGAAGGGGTTGGTGCGCCCGTCCTCGACCTCGTAACTGGCCGCCACGGCGGCCTGCGCATCGGCCAGATCCGGGTGGTATTCCGGGTGCTGGCTGATCCAGTCGGCGGCCATCGCCTCCATCGGCGTCAGGGGCTCGCCGGCGCGTTCCTTGCGGAAGGTCTCGCAGAAGAACCGCCGCACATCGTGTTGGGTGGGCGCAAACATCGGACAATTGTCCCCCGTTTTGCCGGCCTGCGCAGCCGAGATTCCGCCCATGCCCTGGCTCATCACCGACCCCTGGTTCTACGCCGCGGCCATCCCGGCCGTGCTGCTGATGGGCCTGTCCAAGAGTGGCTTCGGCTCGGGCTTCGGCTCGCTGGCCGTGCCGATCATGGCGTTGACGATCCCCGTGCCCCAGGCCGCGGCCATCATGCTGCCGCTGCTGGCGGTGATGGACATCCTGGGCGTGACCGCCTACCGACGCCATGTCGACCTGACGCTCATTCGGGCGCTGCTGCCGGCCGGCCTGCTGGGCACGGTGGTGGGCACGCTGCTGTTCGGTGTGCTGTCGGCCCGCCTGGTGGCTGCGGTGGTGGGGGCGCTCACGCTCGCCTTCCTGGCGCAGCGGCTGTTCTTCCCGCCGCGTGCCGATGCCCCGCCGCCGCCGCTGTGGCTGGGCCGGCTGCTGGCGGTGGCCTCGGGCTTCACGAGCTTCGTCGCCCATGCGGGCGGGCCGCCCATCAATGCCTATGTGCTGCCGCTGCGCCTGTCGCCGGTGGTGTTCTCGGCCACGATGGCGGTGTTTTTTGCGGCGGTGAACGCCTCCAAGTGGATCCCGTATGCCTGGCTGGGCCTGATCGACTGGCGCAACATGGTCACGGCCCTGGCCCTGATGCCTTTTGCGCCCCTGGGCGTGTGGCTCGGCGTGCGCCTGGTGCACCGGGTGCCGCAGCGGGGGTTCTACCGGCTCGTGTACGCCGGCATGTTCCTCACCGGCGGCAAGCTGCTCTGGGACGGCTTGCGCTGACCATTCTGCGGACGCGGGCCGGCACCTGCGGGTGGGGGACATGCTCCCATGGTGCCGCGCGAGATCGGCGATGGCCAGGCTCTGCTCCACGTCGTCCACTGCGATCATCCGCACCCGTGCGTTTCGGCACCGGTGGTGCGCCACAGGCCGAGACGGGTGGCGTTGCCATGGTCCTGTCCGCCGCGGCCGTAGGTCCAGCCCAAGGTCAGCGCCTCGTCCCCGTCACCGCTTGATCAGCGGCGGCATGCCGGACCCGCGGATCGGGTGGGGCCACACCATGAGTCAGGCTGCGGCCAGGGCCTGTTGTTCACGCGCCACATCGATCAGGTCGTCGGGGGGGCGTCGGGGTACAGGGCCGAGAGGTCGCGCACCGCGACGGCCGGGCCCGCCTCCGAGCGGGCGGCTTGGAGATCAGGCGGCGCGTCCCTTGCGAAAGCTGCAGGCGCGGATGCGCGGCCAGGACAAGGATCGAGGACATGGCCGCTAACATAGCCGAATACCAACCCGAAGACGGAGGGTGCGATGCCGGTGATCGTGGTGGCCAATCCGAAAGGCGGCGTGGGCAAGTCCACGATCGCGACCAACCTCGCAGGCTATGTCGCATCGCAGGGACACCGGGTGATGCTCGGCGACGTCGACCGCCAGCAGTCCGCCCGCACCTGGCTTGCCCTGCGGCCGCAAACGGCTCGGCCCATCGCCGGCTGGGACGTGGCGCACGACAACATCGTGCGTCCACCCAAGGGCACGACCCATGTGGTGCTGGACACCCCTGCCGGGTTGCACGGCCGGCGCTTCGACGAGGTGATGAAGCTGGCCGATCAGATCATCGTGCCGTTGCAGCCCAGCATCTTCGACATCTATGCCACCCGCGGCTTCCTCGACCAGGTGCTGGCACATCGCAAGTCTGGCCACGTGAAGGTGGGCGTGGTCGGCATGCGGGTGCGCGAGCACACGATCGCGGCCGACCAGCTCAGGGCCTTCGTGGCCCAGCTCGAGGTGGCGGCGCTCGGCTACCTGCGCGACACCCAGATCTACATCCACCTGGCCGCACGCGGCCTGACACTGTGGGACGTGGCCCCCGGCCGGGTCGAGCGCGACCTGCAGCAATGGGAGCCCCTGATTCAATGGCTGCAACTGTGAGCGAACACGCATGAGAGTCTTCGAGACCCTGGAGGAGCTGCGCCCCCTGGTGGGCCAGACCATCGGCATCAGCGACTGGATCACCATCGACCAGGAGCGCATCAACCTCTTTGCCGAAGCCACCGGCGACCACCAATGGATCCACGTCGATCCCGAGCGCGCCCGGGCCGGCCCTTTCGGTGCCCCCATTGCCCACGGCTTCCTCACGCTGAGCCTGCTGCCGCTGTTCTTTGCCACCGGCTTCGAGGTGCGCCAGGTGCGCATGGGTGTCAACTACGGGCTCAACAAGGTGCGTTTCCCCGCGCCGGTGCCCGTGGGCAGCCGGCTGCGGGCCCACTTCCGGCTGCTGGCCTTCGAACCCGTCGATCACGGCGGGGTGCAGCTCACGGTGGAGGCCACCGTTGAACGCGAAGGCTCGGCCAAGCCGGTGTGCGTGGCCGAGTCGATCAGCCGGCGCTACCCCTGACCTTGCGCCGATGCCTGTCCTCCCCCCTTTGGGGGTGACGTTGCCAGCGAGCGTCCACTAGCATTGCGGCCTGTCGCGGATCAATAATCCACGAAAGCCGCTGCGCGCCACGCGGGCAGCCGGCTGTTGCCGCGAGTGCTGCCGGTCCGGCCCGGTGTTTCCATGAGGGGAAAAGGCATGCGAGTCCTGCTGGTCGATGATCATCCGCTGATCCTGTCGGCGTTGCAGACGGTCATCCAGGGCCTGGGCGACGGTGTCGAGGTCCAGGGCGTGGGCAGCGGCCGTGCCGCCCGCGAGATGCTGCAACGCGATGCCAACTTCGACCTGGTCATGCTCGACTTGGCCCTGGGCGATGCGAGCGGCTTCGACCTGCTCAGCGAGTTCCGCCAGGCCTACCCGGCGCTGCCCGTGGTCGTGGTCTCGGCCTCGGACCGCGCGTCCGACGTGATCCGTGCGATCGACCTGGGGGCCATGGGTTTCGTGCCGAAGCGGGCCTCCAACGAGATCCTGTTCGAGGCGCTGCGGGTGGTGATGTCCGGCGGCATCTATGTGCCGCCGATGACCCTGGGGCGCAACACCGAACCTGCCCCCGCGTCGGCCGACAGCGACACCGAGCCAGACGGCTACCTGCACACGGTGAGCGGCGAGGCCGAGCGGGGCGGCTACCAGAGCGTGCCCTCACCAGCTTCGCTGGGCCTCACGCCCCGCCAAGCCGAGGTGCTGGCCCTGCTGCTCCAGGGCCAGCCCAACAAGCTGATCGCCCGCGAACTCGGTCTGTCCGTCGAGACCGTGAAGGACCACGTCGCCGCGGTGCTGCGTGCGCTCGGCGTGAGTTCGCGCACCCAGGCCGTGCTGGCCGTCAGCCAGATGAGCCGGCAGCACGGTGGCTTCCAGGCCTGGCGCGCGACGCAGCACTGAAGACGCATCCTGTTCCCCGGGTGCGTCCGATGCGCGTTGCCATCATCTCCGTCTTCACCGACTACCACCGCAAGGGCCGCCACCACCGCGGTGGCCTGCAGCCGCAGATCGGCCCCTTGATCGCCGGCCTGCTGCCCGACTGGTGCGAAGTGGAGATCGTCAACGACACCTGGGACGATCCGGACTGGTCCAAGACCTACGACCTCGTCTTCCTGTCGTGCGTGCATGCCGATTGGGACCGGGCCCGCCAGATCAGCCACTACTACCGGCGCCGCGGGGCCCGCACCGTGCTCGGGGGCAGCATGGCGGGCACCTACCCGCACCTGTGCGCGCCCTACTTCGATGCCGTGGTGATCGGCGACCCGGAAGACACCGTGGGGCGCGTGGTCGAGGATGCCCGCGCCAACCGTCTGCAGCCGGTGTATCGCTCGGCCGGCTATTTCGCCGATCGCGTGCCCGTGCCGCGCATCGCCCCGGTGGCGCGCCAGCAGGTCTTCCCGCTGTCGGTGGAAGCCACCCGCGGCTGCCCCTATGCCTGCGACTTCTGCGCCCTCACGGCGGTGGGCACCCGCCATGCGCTGCGTCCGGTACACACCGTGGTGCGCGACATCCTGGCCGGCCAGGCGGCGCTGCGCGAGGCTGGCGTGGCCGGCTGGAAGCGCCGGCTCATCGTCTTCTACGACAACAACCTGGCGGGCAACCTGCGGTGGTTTCGCGAGCTGTGCCTTGCGCTCAAGCCCTTGGACGTGCTGTGGGGGGCCTGTCTGACCTTCAACGTCATCGCCAACCGCGACTTGCTCAAGCTGATGTACGACTGCGGTTGCCGGGCCGTGTTCGTCGGACTGGAGACCTTCAACCCGGACACGCTGGCCGACATCACCAAGCCGCAGAACAACATCGGCAAGATGGCCCAGGCCATTGCCCAGAGCCGGGATGAAGGCATCCTGGTGATCGCCGGCCTCATCGTGAGTCCCGTGCACGACGACGAGGCCTACATCCGCTCGCTGCCCGACCACCTCGACGCCTGCGGCCTGCACGTGCCGAGCTTCGTGTCCTTCGAGACGCCCATCCCCGGCACGCCCTTCTTCGACCGCATGGCCGCCAGCCCGCAGCCCCTGTTCCTGCCCAACGCCAACCTCTACGACTTCAGCGCCTACACGCTGGTGCTGCAGCCGCACAAGGCGCCGTTGGATGCCTTCCTCGCGGCCTACCACGAGACCATGCGGCGCATCTATGCGCCGCCCAGACGTCTGGCCAAGCTGGCCGACGACCTGCCGCGCCTGCTGCGGCGGGGCTCGTGGACGGCCGCGGCCCTCGACCTGGGCGACATGTGGGTCACCAACTTCGACCCCGTGCCGGGCCGCACCTTCATGGCCGGCACCGACACCCTGCCGCCGGAGACCGTGCCTTTCGAGCGCGACGATTTCGACTCCGAAGCCCAACGACTGGACATCTGCAGCCCCACGCTCGTGACCGACGAGGAAGGCCGCGTGCTGCCGGGCTGGCGCCGGCACGAGAAGGTGTTCAACCTGGAAGCCCTTCGCAAGAGTGCCGTGACGGCCTGAGATGAACCCGACTTCGACCCTGCCCATGTCCCGTAGCGCTGCGCGCCCCCTGGGGGCCCACGACCCCGAACTCCCGGACCACGTCCGCAACCTCTACACCTACACGTCGTCGAGTCTGGTCGGCAACCTGATCGGTGCCATCGTGATCGTGTTGTTGTATGCGGGCTTTGCCGCGCCGGCGGCGCTCATCCTGTGGTGCCTGGGGTTCTCCGCGGTGTGGATCTACCGGGCCTGGATCGCCGCCCGATTCAGGGCGCTGCAGTTGCGCTCCGACACCGACTTTGCCCGCTGGCGGCGCCTGTGGCTGGCCGGCGTGCTGGCCTCGGGCGCGCTGTGGGGGGCGGCGGCGTGGCTGTTCTACGGGGCGGGCGGCAGCATCCAGCAGATCGGTCTGATCATCACGGTGTACAGCTACTGCGTGGCCTCGGTGCCGGTGCTGGCGGACCAGCAGCGGGCCTTTCTGACCTTCCTCGGCCTGTGTTTCCTGCCCACGATCGCCCGCATCGCCGCAGAGCACACGCTGTACAGCTACGAGCTCGCTGGTGTGCTGCTGCTGGCCATGGGCATGACGGCCCTGCTCGGGCGCAACTACCGCCAGGCCATGGACCGCGTGATCGAACTGAAGCTGCAGACCGAGCATCTGCTCGAACAGTTGCGCAAGGAAAAGGCCGCTGCCGATGCAGCGCGCCAGGAGGCCGAAGTGGCCAACCGGGCCAAGACGCAGTTCTTCGCGGCCGCCAGCCATGACCTGCGCCAGCCGCTGCACGCGCTGGGGCTGTTCGCCGAGGCGCTGCGCAACAAGAGCCGCGACGAGGAGGTGATCCAGCTCGTCAACAGCATCAACAGCTCGGTCGATGCGCTCGAAGGCCTGTTCTCCGAACTGCTGGACATCACCAAGATCGACACCGGGGCGGTGGAGGTGTCGCCCCAGCACTTCCGGCTGCAGGATCTCTTTGCCCGCCTGCGGCTGCATTACGAACCCACCGCTTTCGAAAAGGGCCTGGCCTTGCGATTCCGCGGCGGGCATCGTATGGCCCACGCCGACCCGGTGCTGGTGGACCGCATCTTGCGCAACCTGCTGTCCAACGCCATCCGCTACACCGAGGACGGCGGTGTGTTGGTGGCCTGCCGGCAGCGTGGCGAGCGGTTGCTGCTGCAGGTCTGGGACAGTGGCGTGGGCATTCCCGAGTCTGAACAGTCGCGCATCTTCGAGGAGTTCTACCAGGTCCCCGGCGAGCGGCCGCCGGCCGCTCACGACCGCAAGGGCCTGGGCCTCGGGCTGGCGATCGTCAAGCGCCTTGCCCTGCTGATGGACGCCCCCCTGCATCTGCAGTCGCGGCCCGGCCGGGGCACGGTCTTCACGCTGGAGCTGCCACTGGGCAAGCCGCAGCAGCGCATGCCCGAGTCCTTGCCGGCGCGGGCTCCGCTGGGCCTGACGCTCGAGCGCAAGCTCATCGCGGTGGTCGAGGACGAGCCGGCGGTGCGCGACGGCTTGGAGGTGCTGCTCAAGGGCTGGGGGGCGACGGTGGCGGTGTTCGACACGGTCAGCGCCTGCCGGCAGTGGGCCGAGCATGCGAGCTCGCAGGGCCAAAAGCCCGATCTGGCCATCGTGGACTACCGCATCGACCACCAGCACACCGGCATCGACGCCATCCATGCCCTGCGCGAGCACTTTGGGGCCGAACTGCCCGCCATCGTCGTGACGGGCAGCACCACCGCCGGGCTCGAGGAAGAGGCCCACCGGCATGACTTCCATCTCTTGATCAAGCCCGTGGTGCCGAACAAGCTGCGCGCGATGATCGCCTTCAAACTCGGTGTGCGCACCCGCTGAGGGCCCCCGGCCATGGCTTCCTCGGTGACCCTGGAGTTCCAGCTCGACGAGGACGGGGATCCGCCGCCCGCTTCGCGGGCCCCCCGCCCGGCGGGGCGTCGGCGGCCGCTCATCGAAAGGGTGGAGGGGCGCCTGACGGCGCGCGAGCTGCTTGAGCGCTTCCGCGCCGTGCGTGACCAGTGGTATTCGCCGCAGCTCGCCCCCTTCGTCGAGGGGATCGAGCGCCAGTTGGAAGAAGAGCTGCGTTTGAGCCAGGCCTGCGAGGGCCTGCCCGGCTGTGACCATCCCGACCTGTGCCGGCCAGCGGCCTCGCTCCCGCCCCGGGCCGACCCGACCGCCCGCCGCTTGCACCTGTGGCACCCGGAGATCTGGTGGATGTCACCGCTGGTGCGCCGCCGGGACACGCCGCTGAACATGCGAGTGCCGCTGGCCGACAACGCCCAAGCCCTCGTTCAGGAGCTGGCCGAGCACCTTCCTGCGGCCTGGCGCCGCGAGCGCGTGGTCGTGCAGCTCGAGGTGGAGACACACATCTACTGGGGCGGCTGCGGCCTGCGCGACCCCGATGGCGACGGGCCACAGGTCTGGTCCCCCTGCAGCTTCCGTGGCGACGGGGTCGCGGCGTCCGAGGATCTCCTGCAGTTCAGGCGCGGCAAGGTGACCTGGCTCGTGCCCACCGAGGGGGCGGCCGCTCCACGGATCCGCCGCACCCTGCGGCCGGGTGTGGGCCTGCTCGTGGCGGTGCCGATCATCAGCTTCGAGCGGCAGGAGGGGCCGGCTGGCTGGCTCAGGCGCCAGGCGCAGCGCATGCTGCGCTGGCTGGGCTGGAAGCAGCCCCTGGTCGATCGCGATCCCACCTTCGAGCGGCGCCTGCGTGCCGACGAGGCCTACTGGGCCCAGGCCTTGGGGATGCCGGCCCCCACCGATGCCGATCTGGCGCAGGCCGTGAAGACGGGGGCCCGGCTGGCACCGGCCTCCCGGCCCGCCGCGGCCCATCGGCCGCCGACCGATGGGGGCGAGTGCCTGTCGCACGTGGTGCTGCTGCACGGCGGGTTGACTTCCGCGCGCGCCAGTTGGTCGGCCTGGCTGGCCGACGCCCCCGCGGCAGCGGCACGCCCCGGCCCCTGGCAGGGCTTGCCGCTGCTCGATGGGCAAAGTGTCTGGCGTTTCGAGCACGACACCTTCTTGCGTGTGGACCGTAACATCAACCAGCTCATCGATCTGCTGGAGCGGCAGGTGATCGGCCGCTGCGAGCGCGGCACGCTGGTCCTGCTGGCGCATTCGCGCGGGGGCAACGTGGCCCGATTCGCCTTGCCGCGCCTGCGCCGGCGCTGGCCGCAGTGGACCTTCCAGGCGCTGACGGCCGGCAGCCCGCACCTGGGCACCCGGGTGTTCCGCCAGATCGGTCGGCGCTGGGCCGGCGTGAGTGTGCTGGTCGGTGTGTTCCGCGATGTGGCCTCGGGCGTGCTCGACAAGCAGCAGATGAGCGATCTGCTCATCCTGGAGCGCGCGCTGGCCTACGACATCCCGCCGGGCTTTCGCGACGTCGAGCCCGAAGGGGTGGAGCGCATGGCCAAGGGGCAGCCCCTGCCTGAAGGGCTGGCGGCCTGGGGGTCGGAATGGGCGCCGCCGCACGGACGCCCGGTCGAGGACCGGGTGTGGCATCGCGTGATCGAGGACTTCGCCGGCCTGGAGGCCGATGGGGACGGCATCGTGCCGTTGCATTCTTCCAAGCCCCAAGGCGTCGCCCAGGCCTTCGACGCCTCACCGGCTTTTCACACCGGCTACTTCGCGCATGCGCCGACGGTCGGGCAGATCCGTGCGATGCTGGAGCGCTTGCTGTCGAATCCGCCGTTGGGCCCGACCTGAGGTCGGGCGAGGCTTCAGATCTCCAGGTTGTCGATCAGGCGGGTCGTGCCCAGCCGCGCAGCGGCCAGCACCACCAGCGGTTCGCCAGCCTGCAGTTGTCCGGTCGTCGGCGGCAGCAGGTCGGCGCGCCGGCGCACGCTCACATAGTCGGGCTGCCAGCCCCGCTCGCGCAGATGGGCCATCGCGGCGGCCTCGATCGCGGCCAGGTCCCGCTCACCGCGGCGCAGCCGCAGTTGCACATCCTTGAGCGTCATCGACAATTGCACGGCCTCGGCCCGCTCGGCTTCGCTCAGGTAGCCGTTGCGCGAGGACAGGGCCAAGCCGTCCTCGGCGCGGGCGGTCTCGCCGGCCACGATCTCGATCGGCAGGGCCAGTTGCTGCACCATGCGACGCACCACCAGGAGCTGCTGGTAGTCCTTTTTGCCGAAGACGGCCACGCGCGGCTGCACGCAGTGGAAGAGCTTGAGCACCACGGTGCACACGCCGGTGAAGAAGCCGGGGCGGAACTCGCCTTCGAGCAGGCCGGCCAGCGCGGCCGGCGGCTGCACGGTGTAGACCTGCGGCTCGGGGTAGAGCTCGGCTTCGCTGGGAGCGAAGACCAGATTGCAGCCCACGCTGCGCAGCAGCTCGCAGTCGCGCTCGAGCGTGCGCGGGTAGGTGTCGAAATCCTCGTGCGGGGCGAACTGCAGGCGGTTGACGAAGATGCTGGCCACCACCGGGCCGCCGTGATCCTTGGCCAGGCGCACGAGTGACAGATGCCCCTCGTGCAGGTTGCCCATCGTGGGCACGAAGGCGGTGCGGGTGCTGCCGGCCAGGGCCTGGCGGAGTTCGGCGATGGTGTGGACGATGCGCATGGGGTGGGCCCGCGGGCGGGGGCTCAGTAGCTGTGGTGTTCGGGGTGGGGGAAGCGGCCGGCCTTGACTTCCGAGACGTACAGGCGCACGGCGGCCTCCACGTCGTGGGCCTCGGCCATGAAGTTGCGCACGAAGCGCGGCAGCCTGCCGCGCGTGATGCCCAGCATGTCGTGCAGCACCAGCACCTGCCCGGCGCAGGCCGTGCCGGCCCCGATGCCGATGGTGAGCAGCTGCGGGTTCTCGGCGCTCACGCGCGCAGCCAGGTCGGCCGGCACGAGTTCGAGCACTAGCATCGCGGCGCCGGCGTCGGCCAGTTCGCGGGCGTGGGCCCGCAGTGTGGCGGCGGCTTCGTCGCTGCGGCCCTGCACACGGTAGCCGCCCAGCGCGAACACGCTCTGGGGCGTGAGGCCGAGGTGGGCGCACACCGGGATGCCGCGCTCGGTGAGGAAGCGCACGGTCGGCGCCGTCCAGCCGCCGCCTTCGAGCTTGACCATCTGGGCACCGGCCTGCATGAGCGCGACGCTGGAGGCCAGGGCCTGCTCGCGGCCGGCCTGGTAGCTGCCGAAGGGCAGGTCGGCGATCAGCCAAGCGCTGCGGTTGCCGCGTGCCACGCAGCGGGTGTGATAGGCCACGTCGTCGAGCGTGACCGGCACGGTGCTGGGCTGGCCCTGCAGCACCATGCCCAGCGAGTCGCCCACCAGCAGGCAGTCCACCCCGGCCGCGTCGAGCACGCGCGCGAAGCTCGCGTCGTAGCAGGTGAGCATGGCGATCTTCTCGCCCGCAGCGTGCATCTCGCGCAGGCGAAACAGGCTCAGCGGCTTGCGCGTGGGGGCGCAAGGCTCGTCGGCAGGGGATGCATGGCTGCTCATCGCGGGCACCGGCTCCGGGAGAAAGTGCGCGGATTCTAGCGAGGCGTGTGCGATCTTCGCTGCGGCGCACCAAACGCCGTTGCTATGGCTTCATGTGGGCTGATAGGCGAGCCGGACGTAGATCGGTGCGAAGGCCTCGGCCTGGGTGATTTCGAGCAGGCGTTCGCGGGCCAGTTCCAGCATTGCGATGAAGGTGACCACCACCACCTGGGGGCCACGCGAGGGGTCGAAGAGTTCGTGGAATTCCATGAAGCGGCGCCCCTGCAGGGTGCGCAGCACGAGGCTCATGTGCTCGCGCACCGAGAGCTGCTCGCGGGTGATCCGGTGGTGTTGCACCAGTTTGGCGCGCTTGAGGATCTCGGCCCAGGCCTCGCGCAGGTCGTTGACGCTGACGTCGGGGAAGCGCGGCTTGAGCGACTGCTCGATGTGGATCTGGGCGCGCAGGAAGTCGCGGCCCAGCACGGGCAACTGGTCGAGCTTGGCGGCGGCGAGCTTGATCTGCTCGTACTCCAGCAGGCGGCGGACCAGTTCGGCACGCGGGTCCTCGGGTTCCTGGCCTTCTTCGGTCTTCTTGGGCGGCAGCAGCATGCGCGACTTGATCTCGATCAGCATGGCCGCCATCAGCAGGTATTCGGAGGCCAGTTCGAGGTTGCGGCTGCGGATCTGGTCGACGTAGCTCAGGTACTGGCGCGTGACGTCGGCCAGCGGGATGTCGAGGATGTTGAAGTTCTGCTTGCGGATGAGGTAGAGCAGCAGGTCCAGCGGGCCTTCGAAGGCTTCGAGGAAGACCTCCAGCGCATCGGGCGGGATGTAGAGGTCTTGGGGCAGTTCGAAGAGCGGGGCGCCATAGAGTTTGGCCACCGCGGCCACGCTGTCGACGACCTCGGGCAGGCCGTCCTCGCCCGGCGCCAGCGCCGGGCCTGTGGGGTCGGCCTCAGGGGCCAGGGCGGCGTCGCTCACGGACGTTCCGGGTCGCTGGGCAGGGCGCGGGGGCTCACTCCCCCAGGCCCTTGGTCTGGTAGACGTAGGGCTGCTGGGGCACGCGGGCGCGCTGGAACTCGCTCTGGGCCTGCCGGTCGATCTCACGATCCCACAGCAGTGCGCGGCCGCGGCGTTGCTCCTCTTCGAGGGTGGGCTTCCTGGCCTTGAGTTCCTCGATGAACTGCGTGACGTCGGACTTGTAGGGCTTCCAGAAGAGCGGCATGGTGGACGGGCGGCGCAGGGCCGCTAAAGTGAAGCTTTCAATTTTACCGGGGCAGCGGCATGGTTGGACGGTGGGCCGGTCGGAGCGAGGAACTGGGCCTGAGGGTGGGCGGCGACGCGCAGCGCATCGCCCGCTGACGGAGGGCCCATGCAGGAGTTCGAGATCAAGTACCAGGTGCCGCCCTCGCGGCGCGCGGCCCTGGAGGCGGCCTTGCAGCGCTGCGGCGGCACGCGGCGCGTGCGCCTGCGGGCAGCCTACTTCGACACCCCGGGACGCGAGCTGGCGCGGGCGGGCCTGGCCCTGCGGTTGCGCAAGGAAGGCCGGCGCTGGGTGCAAACGCTCAAGGCCGCGGGAGAGGATGCGCTGACGCGCTTCGAGCACAGCGTGGTGCTGGAGGCGGCGCAGGCCACGGTCGATCCGACCCGTCATGCCGGCACGCCGCAGGGGGATCGTCTGCTGGCCCTGGTGCGCAGCGCCGGGCCCCTGGCCGAGACCTACCGCACCGAGGTGTGGCGCCGCGTGTGTCGCCTCAAGCATCGCCTGGGCCAGGTGGAGCTGGCGCTCGATGTGGGGGAGATCCGCAGCGGCGAGCGCCGGGCGCCGCTGTGCGAGTTCGAGGTCGAGCGGGTGGACGGTGAGTCCGAGGCGGTGCTGGAGGTGGCCGGGCGCTGGATGGCGCGTTTTGGTTTGTGGCTGGACATCCGCTCCAAGGCCGAGCGGGGGGACCGCCTGGCCCGGGGCCTGGTCAGTGTGCCGGCCACGAAGGCGACAGCCTTGGCCTTGCCGCGCGAGGCAACGCTCGTTCAGGCCTGGCAGGCGGTGCTCGGGGCGGCGCTGGCGCACCTGCTGCCCAACGTCTGCGAGCTGGCGCAGGACGTACCGGAGGCGGCCGGCCACCGGGTCGAGCAGGTGCACCAGGCCCGCGTGGCCCTGCGGCGCCTGCGCACGGCGATGCGCTTCTTCCGGGGCTGGCCGGGGGTGCCTGACACCGGGGCCGCCCGGGACGCCATCCGCGCCGTGTTCGCCCGGCTGGGGCAGGCCCGCGACCGGGATGTGGTGGCGGCTCTGCTCGCGCCGGTGTTGACCCCGGCGGACCTGTCGCTGCCCGATGCGTGGACCACGGCAGCCACCGGCCCCGATGGCGTGGCCGAAGCGTTGCGGTCCACCGAGGTCCAGCGCCTGTGGTTGCAGTTGCTGCGCTGGCGTCTGGCCGGGCCGCTGCCGGGGGCGGACGAGCCTTTCGAGCCGCTGGCGACGAAACGGCTGCGGTCCAGGCATCGCGCGGTGGTGGCGCAGGCCCCCGACTTCCTGGTGCTGGATGACACCGCGCGGCATGCGCTGCGCAAGCGCATCAAACGCCTGCGCTATGCGGTGGACTTCGCTGGCAGCTTCTACGAACCCGAGGCGGTCAAAGGCTATCTGCGCGCCCTGGCGGCGGCTCAGGAGTGCTTCGGCCAGTTCAACGATCTGGCCATGGCCCAGGCCCGGCTGGACGGGATCGACGCGCCTTGGGCCTGGTACGCGCGCGGCTGGCTGGCGGCGCGGCGTGAGGCCCTGCTGCCGCTCTGCCAGGCCAGCCTCGAGACGCTGGCCGGGGCGCCGCGCTTCTGGAAGGTGCGCCGCAAGAAGGGCCGGGGATGACGCACAGCCGCCGTCGGCCTGTTAGGCTCGCGGTGTCCGTGCCCGTCCCCACCCCCTCATGCCCGTCGATCCCGAGTCCACTGCCGCGGTGAACGAACCGGCACCGGCCGGCGCCCGCATCCTGCCGGCCGGCACCCGCTGGGCCGAGTACGAGATCGAACGGGTGCTGAGCGACTCCGGCTCGGGCCTGGTCTACCTGGCCACCGACCACGCGCTGGAGGTGCCGGTGGCGATCAAGGAGTATTTCCCGCTGCACCTGGCCTGGCGCGATGCCCTGGGCCAGGTGCATCCGCTGCCAGGGCGCGACACGCAGGCCTGGGAGGCCGGATTGCGCGCCTTCGTCGGCGAGGCGCGCTTGCTGGCACGCTGCGAGCACCCCGCGCTGGTGCGGGTGCTGCGCCTGGCGCAGACCGAGGGCACGGCCCGCTGCGTGATGCCCTATGTGCCGGGCAAGCGCCTGTCCGAGACCCGCGAGTCGCCGCAGTGGATGCCTTCCGAGGCGCAGGTGCTGCAGGTGCTCGAGGCGCTGTTGGGGGCGCTGGAGGACTTTCATGCCGCGGGGGGCGTGCACGGGGGCGTGCGGCCGTCCAACATCCTGTTGCGTCCCGACGGACGGCCGGTGCTGCTGGGGCCGGGCCATGCGAGCCGGGCCACGGCGAGCGACCTGGTCGAGTCGCTGATGGCACGGTTGGAGCCGTCCTTCGCCCCTCCGGAGCTGAGCGTCTCGATCGGGGAGCACACACCGGGCCCCTGGAGCGATCTGTACGCTTTGGCGGCGGTGCTGCGATGGTGGATGACGGGGATGGCGCCGCCCCCCGCGGCCCAGGTGGCCGCAGGGCGGCGGCTGGAATCGATGGACGAACTGCTGCGCAGGCTGCATGGGGCCTGGCCACAACGGCCCTATCCCTCGGCGCTGCTGGAAGCGCTGGACGCGGCCTTGCTGCCGGTGCCGCGTGAGCGGCCGCGCAGCGTGGCGGAGTTCCGGGCCCGGCTCGACAGCCGGGGTGTGGCCCGCTGGGCAGTGGCGGCCTCAGTGGGGCCAGGGCCCGTCCAGGCGGGGGGCGCGGCCTCGCCGCAGACCCCGTCACCGCAGTCCGCGGGGGTGGCCGCGTCGTTCCCTTCCGTGCGTTCGCGGCCTATGCCTTTGGACCCGCTCGGTGGACCCGCCCTGCCGACGGGCGCAGCCGGCGGCGCGGCCCGCTCGCCGGACGAGGCGCTGGAGCGCTTGCGGGCGATGCGGACCGACCCGCCGGCGGCGCCCTGGCGGCAGCGCTGGCGCCAGGGCCTGGTGGGCGCGGCGCTGGCCGCCCTGTTCATCGGGGTGTGGTTCCTGGAGCCTCCAGCTCCTTCGGGCCCTCTTCCGGGCCCGGGGCTGCCGTCGGCGCAGCTGCCCTCCAGTGTGGACGAGGCCGCGTCGCTCCCCGTCGCCGAGCCTGCGGCCTCGGCCGCTGCACCCGCCGTGCGCGCGCCGGCAGCGGCTTCGCGCTAGCCTCAGCAGGCTGGGTCAGGCCGCCGCGGAGGGCTCCACGAAGGTGGGGGCCCGCGGTGTGCGCCCGTCGAGTTCGCCGAACAATTCGATCGCGAGCTCGCGCAGCCAGCGGTTGCCCGGGTCGTTGTGGAAGCGGCGGCTCCAGTGCAAGGCCACGGTGAAGTCGGGCAGGTCCACCTCGGGTTCCACCACGCCGAGCGTGCCGCCGCGCGCGAAGGTGAGGGCAGTGCGGCGCGGCACGATGACCGCCAGGTCGGTCTCGCGCACGATCGACGGAATCACCATGAAGTGCGGGATGCTCAGGCGGATGCGGTCCTGCAGGGCCAGCGTGTGCAGCACGCGCGAGGTCTCGGTGTGCTGGCGCACCACGATGTAGTCCAGCCGCGCCAGCCATTCGCGTGTGGGCGCCTCGTGCAGCAGCGGGTGGTCGGCGCGGGTGAGCACCACGTACTTCTCGTGCAGCAGCTCGCAGCGTTCGGTGGCGTCCACCCCGGGCAGGTAGCCGAAGGCCAGGTCGATCTTGCCGGTGTCCAGCGCATCCTGGATCTGACCGTGCTCGAGCTGATGGGTCTCGATGCGCACCTGCGGCGCGGCGCGGCGCACGGCATGCATCAACGCGGGCAGGAAGACCCCTTCGCCGATGTCGCTCATGTGGATACGGAAGGTCTTGCGGGCTCGGGCCGGATCGAAGCCGCCGCTGGCGTGCAGGGCCTCCTCGATCAGGTGCAGGGCATGGCGCACGGCATCGGACAGGGCGTCGGCCTTGGCCGTGGGGGCCACACCGCCCGACACCCGCACGAAGAGCGCATCGCCCAGCAACAGGCGCAACCGGGTGACGCCATGGCTGACGGCCGGCTGCGACAGGCCCAGCACCTCGGCCGCGCGGCTCACGCTGCGCTGCTGGTAGACCGCATCGAAGATGCGCAGCAGGTTGAGGTCGAGGTCGCGCAGGTTCATGCCTGGGGCCCGACGCGGCAGGCTCAGTGCAGCGAGGCGCCGCTGGCCTTGACGAGCTTCTCGTACTTCGCAAGCTCCGCCTTGACGAAGGCCCCGAACTGCGCGGGCGTGGTGGGGGAGGGCTCGGCCATCAACTGGGCGAAGCGGGCTTTCACGTCGGGGTCCTGCAGGGCCTTGACGAAGACGTCGTGGAGCCGCTGCACCACATCGGCCGGCGTGCCACCGGGGGCGAACAGCCCGAACCAGGTGTCGATCGCAAAGCCGCTCAGGCCCGACTCGGCGATGGTGGGCAGCTCGGGCATCGCGCTGGAGCGCTGCGCCGTGGTCACGGCCAGGGCCTTGAGGCGTCCGGCGCGGATGTTGGCCGAGGCGGCGGCGAGGTTGTCGAAGTTCAGGTCCACCTGACCGGCCAGCAGGCCGAGCTGGGCCGGCGCGGCGCCGGCATAGGGGATGTGCACCATGCTCACCCGGGCCTGGGCCTTGAACATCTCGCCGGCCAGGTGCCCGGCACTGCCGTTGCCGCCCGAGCCGTAGTTCAGCCGCCCGGGATGGGCGCGGGCGTAGGCGATCAGGTCGGCAACGCTGTCGATCTTCAGGCGCTGCGCGGTCTCGACGTTCATCACCAGCACGTTGGGCACACGGGCCACCAGCGTGATCGGCGCGAAGTCGCGGATCGGGTCGTAGGGGATGCGGGCATAGAGCCAAGGGTTGATGGCATGCGTGGCCACCGCCCCCATCACCAGGGTGTGGCCGTCCGGCGCGGCCTTGGCGACATGGTCGGCGCCGAGGTTGCCGCCGGCGCCGGCACGGTTTTCCACGACCACCGGGCCGAGGCTGTCTTTGGCTTTCTCCGCCAACAGCCGCGCAATGGTGTCCAGCGGCCCGCCGGCCGGGTAGGGCACCACCAGGCGCACGGTGCGGGCCTGGGCCTGGGCCAGGCCGGGCAGGGCGAGCGTGGTGGCCACGGCGGCGTGGGCGAGCAACCAATGGCGGCGCTTCATGTGTGTCTCCTCGTCGGCTGGTTGGGATGTTCGGTCTTCAGTGCTTGTCGGCTTCAGAGGTGAAGGCGTCGGCGTAGAACTCCTCCTCGGGCAATCCGCAATGCGCGACGAAGTCACGCCGGGCCGACTCGACCATGACGGGCGCGCCGCAGGCATAGACCTGGTGGCCCGACAGGTCGGGCAGGTCGGCCATCACGGCCTGGTGTACGAATCCGGTGCGGCCGCTCCAGCCGTCCTCGGCCTTGGGCTCGGACAGCACGGGCACGTAGCGCAGCCAGGGCAGGCGAGCGGCGGCGGCCTGCGCCCATTCGTGCAGGTACAGGTCGGCGCGGCTGCGGCAGCCCCAGTACAGCACCGTGGGCCGTGCGAGGGCCTTGAACTCCATGTGTTCGAGGATGGCCTTGATCGGCGCAAAGCCGGTGCCCGAGGCCAGCAGCACGATGGGCTTGTCGCTGTCCTCGCGCAGGAAGAAGCTGCCGAAGGGCCCCTCCATGCGCAGGATCTCCTTTTCCTTCATCGCGCCGAAGACGTGGTCGGTGAACTTGCCGCCGGGCATGTGGCGGATGTGCAGTTCGATGCCGGGCTGGGCTTCCTGCGTGTGCGGCGCGTTGGCCATCGAATAGCTGCGGCGTGCACCGTCGCGCAAGATGAACTCTATGTACTGGCCCGCGTGGTACTGCAGCCGGTCGTTGGCCGGAAGCTGCAGCTTGAGCACCGCCACGTCGGGGGCGGGCCTGTCGATGCTGCTGACGCGGCAGGGCATCTTCTTGATCGGGAACTGGCCGGCAGCGACCACCTCGCGCGACTCGATCACCAGGTCGGTCTGCGGCGTGGCGCAGCAGGTGAGGATGTAGCCGGCCTCCTCCTCGGCCGGGCTCAGGGCCTTGAGCTGGTGGGCGCCGTGGATCACGCGCCCGTCCTTCAGGCGGCTCTTGCACGAGCCGCAGGCGCCGTCCTTGCAGCCATAGGGCAGGCCCACGCTCTGGCGGATGGCAGCGGCGAGCACGGCCTCGTCGCGCTCGACGGTGAAGGTGTGGCCGCTGGGCTGCACGGTCACGGTGAAGGTCATGGCAAGCCTCGTAAACTGCGAAATCCCCTATTTTGCCCGCTGGTGCAAAGCCCCTTTGCGGGCCGCCGGCTGGCCTGTGCGCCATGCTCCAGACCTCGCCCGTCCCCGCTGTCCTGCGACGCCGTCCGCGCCTGCTCATCGTCGGCTGCGGCGATGTGGGCCTGCGGGTGGTGCGCCTGCTGGTGCCGCGCTGGAAGGTGCTGGCCCTGACCTCGCAGCCCGGCCGGGTGGCCGAGTTGCGCGCGGCTGGCGCGGTGCCCCTCGTGGCCAACCTGGACGAGCCGGCCAGTCTGACCCGCCTGGCCGGCCTGGCCGATGCGGTGCTGCATCTGGCGCCGCCGCCCGGCCAGGGGGGGGGCGACCCACGCACCGCCGCCTTGCTGCAGGCCCTGGCCCGCCGCGGCGTCCCGCGCTGCCTCGTCTATGCCAGCACCACCGGCGTCTATGGCGATGCGCAGGGGGCGCGTTTCGACGAGACCCGCCCGGTGGCGCCGCGCTCGGACCGCGCCCGGCGCCGCGTCGATGCCGAGGCCCGTGTGCGATGGTTCGGGCGGGCCTTCGGCGTGCGCGTGTCCATCCTGCGCATCCCCGGCATCTACGCGGCTGACCGCCCGGGAGGGCATCCGCGCGAACGCCTGCTGCGCGGCACGCCGGTGCTGCGGGCCGAGGACGACGTCTACACCAACCACATCCATGCCGACGACCTGGCCCGCGCCTGCGTGGCCGCGATCGCGCGCGGCAAGCCGCAGCGTGTGGTGCACGTGAGCGACCACACCGAGCTGAAGATGGGTGATTACTTCGACCTGGCCGCCGACCTGTGCGGCCTGCCGCGCCCACCGCGCATCGGCCGGGCCCAGGCGCGCGAGCAGCTCGCGCCCACCCTGCTGTCCTTCATGAGCGAGTCGCGCCGGCTGAAGAACGGCCGGCTGCTGCGTGAGCTGCGCCTGCGTCTGCGCTACCCGACGGTGCGCGAGGGGCTGCTGGCCTGAGTCAGATGCCTGGGGCCGCACGCAGATGCTTCATGCGATCCATCGACACCAGCCTGACCGTGAACACCCGCGGGCCGCGCGCACTCGCAGGCCCAGACACTGCGGCCAGACCAGGCGGCCGATCAGGGACAGGGGTGCCATGGCAGACCTCCGCGCCGAAGCATGCACAGCCGCAGCATCGCGCTTTCACGCGACCCCGCCCGGCGCAGGGGCATTGCGCCGCCGGGGCGGTCAGAAGCGCCGGCGTCCCTGGAAGGGCGGCTTGCCGCGCCAGTACTGGATCATCAGGAAGCCGCCCAGCATGCCGCCCAGGTGGGCGAAGTGGGCGATGCCCGAGGCCGTGCCCGACATGCCGAAGACGAGCTCCAGCGCACCGAACAGAGCGACGAAGTACTTGGCCTTCATCGGGATCGGCGGGAACAGCGGAACGATGATGCGATTGGGAAACAGCATGCCGAAGGCCAGCAGCAGCCCGAACAGCCCGCCGGAGGCCCCCACTGTGGGGTAGCGTGCGCCGGCGAGGTAGGTGACCACGAGCTGCAGCACCGCAGCGGCCAGCACGCTGGCCAGCAGGAACTGCAGATAGCGGCGCTGTCCCCACAGGCGTTCGAGCTCGCTGCCGAACATCCACAGGCCCAACATGTTGAAGAACAGGTGGCCGATGCCGCCGTGCAAGAAGGCATAGGTCACGACCTGCCAGGGCATGAAAAAGTCGCTGAGAACCGGCCACAGCGCGAACACGCGCGTCAGCATCAGGCCCAGCAGCATGTCGATCGAGAAGGCGGCCACGTTGGCCAGGAGCAGCACCTTGGTGACGGGGGGCAGTGGGGGCATGAGGCTTGGGCGTTTCGGATGCGGTGCCCGGGATCATAGCGGCAGCCCCTTGCCGCGGTCGGTCTGCGAAGGCCCTGCGGTGCGGCTTGACATGCCGTGACGAAGGCGGGCCAGCGGCACCGGGGCCGGTGCTGCACAGCAATTCAGTATGCCTCCAAGGGCCTTGGCCTGGCGGATTTGCGGTCGATGCCCCCCTGGAGCCGAGGGGGCAGGACTGCGATGGGCTCCGGGCGGCCCCATTTCGCGCTATCGTTGTGAGAGCCGACATAGCGTGACGGGGAGCCTCGATGCCTGCGCGTGCCGTGCAGCGCCTTCAGTCAGCGGGCCTAGCGCCCTGGGGCTGGCGTTTGGCCGTCGCAGGGTTGATTGGCCTGGTGGTCGTCGTGGCCTGGCGCGGCGTGACGCAGGAGATGCAAACCTCGCGCGTTCAGGCCCACTGGCTGGCCGACCTGGCCGCCCAGTTGCATGTCTCGGTGCAGCCAGGCCGCAGCCAGGCCATCCGCTTTCCCGCGGACGGGCCCTACGACCTGCGCCTGGGCTACCACGGATTGCCGGCGATGATCGAGCGCCTGTCCGCCCGCGGCTTCGAGGTGCAGGCCCAAGCCCGCTGGTCGCCCAAACTCATCGAGCTGCATGACCGTGGCCTGTTCACGATCTACCCCGAAAAAAGCCAGGCGGGCCTGCAGGTGCTCGACTGCCGTGGCGAGACCCTGTCGGCCAGCCTGCATCCCCGGCAGGTCTACCCCGATGTGCAGGCCGTCCCCCGTGTGCTTGCCGACAGCCTGCTCTACATCGAGAACCGCGAGTTGCTCGACCCCACGCGGGTGCACCTGAATCCTGCGATCGAATGGGACCGGCTCGGCAAGGCCGTGCTCGAACAGGCCCGCCGCACCGTGGACCCGGGCCAGTCCGCCGCCGGCGGCAGCACCCTGGCCACGCAGATCGAGAAGTACCGCCATTCCCCCCAGGGCCGCACCGACTCGGTGGGCGAGAAGCTGCGGCAGGTAGCCTCGGCCTCGCTGCGGGCCTACCTGCACGGCGAACACACCCTGGCGCGCCGACAGCAGATCCTGCTGGACTATCTCAACACCGTGCCGCTGGCTGCCCAGGTGGGCTTCGGCGAGGTGCACGGCCTGGGCGAGGGCCTGTGGGCCTGGTATGGCCGCGATTTCGACGAGGTCAACCGTCTGCTGTCGACCCTGGTGGATGGCGAGGTCAGAGCTGCGCCGCCCGCAGCCAGCCGGGCCCGGGCCTTCCGCGAGGTGCTGCTGCGTGAGCAGGCCCTGGCCTACAAGCAGGCGCTGTCGCTCATCGTCGCGCAGCGCCGGCCCTCGCATTACCTGGCCGAGCGCGCGCCCGGGCTGCGCGAGCTCACCGACAGCCACTTGCGCCTGCTCGCCCGTGACGGGGTCATTCCCATGGCCTTGCGCGATGCCGCCCTGCCGCTGCCGCTGGAGCTGCTGCCGCAGCAGACCGTGCCGTCCCTGGGCAGCTTCGTCGAGCGCAAGGCGGCCAGCGCCGCGCGCACGCGCCTGTCGAGCCTGCTGGGCGTGTCGCGCAGCTACGACCTGGACCGTCTGGACCTGGTGGTGGACAGCACGCTCGACGCCCGGGCCCAGCGGGCGGTCACCGAGGCGCTGCTGAGGCTGCGCACGCCCGAGGGCGTGCGCTCGGCGGGCCTGGTGGGACACCGCCTGCTGGGCGAGGGCGACGATCCGGCACCCCTGCGCTACAGCTTCACGCTCTTCGAGCGCGACGGCCAAGTCAGCCGTGTGCGCGTGCAGACGGACAACTTCGACCAACCCTTCGATCTGAACGAAGGTGCCCGGCTCGACATGGGCTCGACTGCCAAGCTGCGCACGCTCGTGAGCTATCTCGAAGTGGTGGCGCAATTGCATGAGCGCTGGGCTGGCCTGGACGCGGCTGCGCTGGCCGCGCTGCAACCGGCCCCGGGCGACACCTTGGCGCGCTGGGTGCGCGAGCACCTGCTGCGCACCGAGGATCGCAGCCTGGAGGCCCTGCTCGAGGCCGCGATGGAGCGGCGCTACACGGCCAGCCCGGCCGAAACCTTCTTCACCGGCGGGGGCCTGCACCGCTTCGGCAATTTCGATGCCGAGGACGATCACCGCACGATGACGGTGCGCGAAGCCTTCCGCCGCTCGGTCAACCTGGTCTTCATCCGGCTCATGCGTGACGTCGTGCAGCATCTCGTGCACCAGCAGCCGGACTTCGACCCCCGCCTGTTCGACGACCCGGCCCACCCTGCCCGGCAGCGCTGGCTCGAACGATTCGCCGACCAGGAGGGGCGGCAGTTCATCGTGCGCTTCCACGCCGCGCTGCGGGAACGTTCGCCCGAGGAGGTCGAGCGCCAGCTCGTGGGCGGGCGAGCGGCCACGCTGCAGCGCCTGGCCGCGCTTTACTACGGTTTGGAACCCCAGGCAGGCGTGACCGGGCTCGCCGATTTCCTGGCCCGCCATCGCGGGGGCGAGGCGGTGCCGCCGGCGGTGTTGCAGCGCCTGCACGAACAGGCCGCCCCTGGCCGGCTGTCGCTGTCCGACCGCGCCCACCTCGCCGGCGTGCACCCGCTGGAGCTGTGGGTGGCGGCCCGGTTGCGCGCCCATCCCGCGACCAGCCTGCGCGAGCTGCTGGCCGCCGGCCAAGCGGCCCGGCTGGAGTCCTACGACTGGCTCTTTCGCACACGCCACAAGGCTGCGCAAGACCAGCGCATCCGCCAGGTGATGGAGCAGGCCGCTTTTGCCGAGCTGCACCGCCGCTGGCAGCGGCTGGGCTATCCCTTCGACACCCTCACGCCCTCGTATGCAAGCGCCCTGGGGGCCTCGGGGGATCGGCCAGCGGCCTTGGCCGAGTTGATGGGCGTGATCGCCCACGAAGGCCTGCGACTGCCGACGGTGCGCATCGAGGGCTTGCAGTTCGGGCGGGGCACGCCGTACGAAACCCACCTGACCCGTCAGCCGGCCGCGCCCGAGCGCGTGCTGCCGGCCGAGGTGGCGCGCGTTGCGCGCCGGGCCCTGGTGGACGTGGTGGCCCAGGGCACCGCGCGGCGGCTGCTGGGCAGCGTGCGCAGCGCCGATGGACGGGCGGTGGAACTGGGCGGCAAGACCGGCACCGGCGACCACCGCTACACCGTGCAGGGCCGCGACGGCCGGGTGCTGGCCTCGCAGGTGCTCAACCGCTCGGCCAGTTTCGCCTTTGTGCTGGGCGAGCGCCACCATGGTGTGCTGATGGTCTATGTGGCCGGCCCCGACGCCGAGCGCTACCGCTTCACCAGCGCCTTGCCCACGCAGTTGCTCAAGTCGCTGCTGCCGACGTTGTGGCCCTGGATCGACGGCCATCCCTGCACGCCACCCAAGCGGGAGACGCCACCGGGGGACCTGGCCCGGTCGGGGTGAGCAGCGGGCCGGGCGGGGCCGCCTGGCAGCGCAAGGGGCTGCGCAGCGAACGTGCAATACACGTCAGCGCCCGTTCGCTGCTGTGCAGTGGTGCCCGGGGCCGGAATCGAACCGGCACGGTGTTGCCACCGGCAGATTTTGAGTCTGCTGCGTCTACCAGTTTCGCCACCCGGGCAGGGTGCTGGAAGAGGGGCGATTATGTCATGGACCGCGAGGGCCGCGGCTGGCCTGCCACAATGGCGGCAGGAGAGTTCCCTGCCATGCCCACTTACAAGACCCTGGAAGACGCGATCGGCCGCACGCCGCTGGTGAGACTGCAGCGCCTGCCCGGCGCGGACAACGAGCGCCGCGGCAACGTGATCCTCGGCAAGCTCGAAGGCAACAACCCGGCCGGCTCGGTGAAGGATCGTCCGGCCATCAGCATGATCCGTCGCGCCGAGGAGCGCGGCCAGATCCGTCCCGGCGACACCCTGATCGAAGCCACCTCGGGCAACACCGGCATCGCGCTGGCGATGGCTGCGGCCATCCGCGGCTACCGCATGCTGCTGATCATGCCGGAGGACCTGTCCATCGAGCGGGCGCAGACGATGAAAGCCTTCGGGGCCGAGCTCATCCTCACGCCCAAGGCTGGCGGCATGGAATACGCCCGCGACCTGGCCGAGCAGATGCAGCGCGAGGGCAAGGGCGTGGTGCTCGACCAGTTCGCCAACGCCGACAACCCGCGCATCCACTACGAGACCACCGGCCCGGAGATCTGGGAGGACACCGAAGGGCGCGTCACGCACTTCGTCAGCGCCATGGGCACCACCGGCACCATCACCGGCGTGTCGCGCTACCTGAAGGAGAAGAACCCGGCCGTGCGCATCATCGGGGCCCAGCCCAGCGAGGGGTCCCGCATCCCGGGCATCCGCAAGTGGCCGCAGGAGTACCTGCCGAAAATCTACGACCCCAGCGCCGTGGACGAGCTGATCTACGTGAGCCAGGCCGACGCCGAGGACATGGCCCGCCGCCTGGCGCGCGAGGAAGGCCTGTTCGGGGGCATCTCTGCTGCCGGGGCTTGCTGGGTGGCGCTGCAGATCGCCCAGCAGGTCGAAAACGCCACCATCGTCTTCGTGGTGTGCGACCGCGGCGACCGCTACCTGTCCACGGGCGTCTTTCCGGCCTGAACCTCGGGGGAGAGAACCCGCCACAGCGTGTGGCCGGCATCGCGGTACTTGCGTTCGAAGGGCGAGACCGGATCGGCCCGCTCGGCCGGCCCCGGCACGTCCAGCGTGGCCTGCCGACCGGCCAGGCGCAGCGCCCGTGCGAACTCCTGCGCATAGACGGCCCAGTTGCTGCGCAGCTCGATTCGCCCGCCCAAGGCCAGCAGGGCCGGCAGGCGCGGGTGGGTGCCCCAGCGGCGCATCACATGCTCGGCTTTGGGCCAGGGGTTGGGGTATAGAAGATGGTGCTCGGCCAGGCGCCAGCCGGCCTGGGCCATCAGTGCCCACACGTCGCCGACATCGGCACGCAGCAGCATCAGGTTGGGGGGCCACGCGGTGCGCAGCTTGCGCTGTCCTCGCTCCAGGCGCTTTGCCGACTGATCGATGCCCACCACCAGGGCCTGCGGATGCCGCCAGGCCAGCCGGGCGCTGCTCTCGCCGGTGCCGCAGGCGCTGTCCAGCACCAGCGGGCGGCCCTCACGGCACCGGGCGACCGCCTCGAAGGCGGCCACGCTGTAGGGGGCCGGCGGCTTGCGAAAGGGGGTGGCCAGATGGCGGCGCACGAGTTCGTCCAGCCGGGGGTGGGGGGCGTCCTGGTTGCTGCTCACCGGACGCGACAGCGCCCGGCCGGCTTCGGCGCTAGGATGGGATTCCACGATTCGACGGTGCACGATGACGATTCAGGCCTATACCTACAAATTCTGCCCGCAGTGCGCCTCCCCGCTGGCCTGGCAGGCCCAGATGGAAGACGGCGGCGAGAAATCGCGTCTGCGCTGTGCAGGCTGCGGCTTCACGCATTGGAACAACCCCACGCCGGTGCTGGCTGCGGTGATCGAGCTGGAAGACCGCGGCGGGCAGTTGCTGCTGGCGCGCAACGCCGCCTGGCCGGGCCGCTTCTTCGGGCTGGTCACCGGCTTCATGGAAGCCGGCGAAACCCCCCAGGAAGGCGTCGCCCGCGAAGTGGCCGAGGAGACGGGCTTGACGGTCACACAACTGTCCATCATCGGCGCCTACGACTTCCAGCGCATGAACCAGGTCATCATCGCCTACCACGCCCTGGCGCGCGGCGAGATCGTCCTGTCGCCGGAGCTGGCCGAATACAAGCTGCTGGCGCCCGAGTCGGTGAAGTGCTGGCCGGCCGGCACCGGCCAGGCCCTGGCCGACTGGCTGCGCTCGCGGGGCCATCCCGTGCGCTGGCTGGACGACCGACCCCGGTGAGACCTTGAACCCGCAGGCCTACATGTTCGAAGGACGCACAACTCAACGGCTGCCGATCAACCCTAGAATATGGCGTCACTCGTTTCGGATCGACCATGGACATCCACAAGGAACTCGACACCCGCGGGCTGAACTGCCCCCTGCCCATCCTCAAGGCCAAGAAGGCCCTGACGGAGATGCACAGCGGCGAGCTGCTCAAGGTGGTGGCCACCGACCCGGGCTCGATCCGCGATTTCCAGGCCTTTGCCAAGCAGACGGGCAACGAGCTGGTGGAACAGCAGACGCTGGACAAGGAGTTCGTGCACGTGCTGCGTCGCCGCTGAGCCGCCAGGCCGCCATGTGACAAGGGCTGCCCGTCGGCAGCCCTTGTGCATTGGGGCCGGGCCCGTCAGAGCTCCAGGCCCTTCAGGTAGGTGCGGAAGCTCGCGCCCAGTTCCGGATGCTGCAGCGCCAGTTCGACAGTGGCCTGCAGGAAGCCTTCTTTGCTGCCGCAGTCGTAGCGGATGCCTTCATAGCGGTAGGCGAACACCTTCTCGCGGCGTAGCAGGCCGCTGATGCCGTCGGTGAGCTGGATCTCGCCGCCCACGCCGCGCGGCTGGCGGCGGATCTCCTCAAAGATGCCCGGCGTGAGGATATAGCGGCCCGCCACCCCCAGGCGCGAGGGTGCGTTCTCGGGGGCGGGCTTCTCGACGATCTGGGTCAGGTCCATCAGGCGCTCGTTCACCGGCGTGCCGGCGCAGATGCCGTAGCGCCGCGTCTGCTCGGCCGGCACTTCCTGCACGGCCAGGATGGACACGCGCCATTCGCTGAAGATCTCGACCATCTGGCGGGTGATGCCTTTGGCGCCCACCATCAGGTCGTCAGCCAACAGCACGGCAAAGGGATCGTTGCCCACCAGGCGCTCGGCGCACAGCACGGCGTGTCCCAGGCCCAGCATCTTGGGCTGGCGGACGAACACGCATTCCATGTCCTCGGGCTTGATGGACTGCACCACTTTCAGCAGCTCGTGCTTGCCGGCGGCTTCGAGCTCGGTTTCCAGCTCGTAAGCCATGTCGAAGTGGTCTTCGATCGGGCGCTTGGTGCGGCCGGTCACGAAGATCATCTCGCGGATGCCCGCGTCGTAGGCTTCCTCGACGGCGTACTGGATGAGCGGCTTGTCCACCACGGGCAGCATCTCCTTGGGCTGCGCCTTGGTGGCGGGCAGGAAGCGGGTGCCGAGGCCGGCAACGGGAAAAACGGCTTTGGTGATCATGGGCGTGTTTGTACTCGTTTCCGCGGAGGGCTGTCTGTCGGCCTCCCGCGGACAGGGGGCCCCTGAACATGGGGCCGGCCTTGCTCAGCCCAGGCGGGCGATCTGCTCACGCAGCTTGGCCAGCGTCGATCCAAAGTCAGCCAGGCGCTGCCGTTCCTGCTCGACCACGGCCGCCGGGGCGCGCGCCACGAAGCTCTCGTTGCCGAGCTTGGCGCTGGCCTTGGCGATTTCGGCCTCCAGTCGCTTGACTTCCTTGCCCAGGCGCTCGCGCTCGGCAGCCACATCGATTTCCACATGCAGCGCCAGGTGGGCCTCGCCCAGCACGGACACCGGCGCCAGCTTCGTCGCCTCGGCAAAGGCGGCGGTGTCGGTGAACAGCTTCACGTCGCTGAGCTTGGCCAGGGCCTTGAGCAGCGGGGCGGCGGCCTCGATGAAGGCGGCGTCGCCCAAGGCATACAGCGGCACGCGCTCGGCCGGCGACAGGCCCATCTCGCCGCGCAGGTTGCGGCACGCGCCCACCAGGGCCTTGAGCTTGTCCATCCAGGCGTCGGCCTGGGCGTCGATGCGCTCGGGCTGGGCCACGGGGTAGGGCGCGCTCACGATGAAGGCCTCCGAGCCCGCCGCCTTGCGGCCGGCCACCGGGGCCACCTTCTGCCAGAGTTCTTCCGTGATGAACGGGGTGATCGGATGCAGCAGGCGCAGCACGGTCTCGAGCACGCGGATCAGGGTGCGTCGCGTTGCGCGTTGCCGGGCGGCGTCGCCGGTGGCGATCTGCACCTTGGCGATCTCGAGGTACCAGTCGCAGTACTGGTCCCACACGAACTGGTAGATCGCGTTGGCCACATTGTCCAGCCGGTAGTCCGCGAAGCCCTGGGCCACGGCGGCCTCCACCCGCTGCAGCTCGCCCACGATCCAGCGGTCGGCCTGCGAGAAGTCGAGGTAGCCGCCGCTCACGCACTCCTGGGCGCCGTGCTCGGCCAGACCGCAGTCCTGGCCCTGGCAGTTCATCAGCACGAAGCGCGTGGCGTTCCACAGCTTGTTGCAGAAGTTGCGGTAACCCTCGCAGCGCTTGCTGTCGAAGTTGATGTTGCGACCCAGGCTGGCCAGCGCAGCGAAGGTGAAGCGCAGCGCATCGGCCCCATAGCCGGGGATGCCCTCGGGAAATTCTTTCTTCGTGGCCTCACGCACCTTGGGCGCGGTCTCGGGCCGGCGCAGGCCGGTGGTGCGTTTTTCGAGCAGGGGTTCGAGTGCGATGCCGTCGATCAGGTCCACCGGGTCGAGCACGTTGCCCTCGGACTTGCTCATCTTCTTGCCATGGGCGTCGCGCACCAGGCCGTGGATGTAGACGTGGTGGAAAGGCACCTGGCCGGTGAAGTGCACCGTCATCATGATCATCCGGGCCACCCAGAAGAAGATGATGTCGAAGCCGGTGACCAGCACGGACGAGGGCAGGAAGAGTTCGAGCTCCTTCGTCTTCTCAGGCCAGCCCAGCGAGGAGAAAGGCACCAGGGCCGAGGAGTACCAGGTGTCGAGCACGTCCTCGTCGCGCGTGAGAGCGCCGGTGTAGCCGGCTTCAGTCGCCTTGGCACGGGCCTCTTCTTCGCTGCGGGCCACGAAGAGCTCGCCGCCCGTGCCGTACCAGGCGGGGATCTGGTGGCCCCACCAGAGCTGACGGGAGATGCACCAGTCCTGGATGTTCTTCATCCACTGGTGGTAGGTGTTCACCCACTGCTCGGGGAAAAACTTCACCGAGCCGTTGTCGACCACCTCGATGGCCTTCTGCGCGATGCTCTTGCCGTCGGGCCCGGGCTTGCTCACGGCCACAAACCACTGGTCGGTGAGCATGGGCTCGACGATCTGGCCGGTGCGCTCGCAGCGCGGCACCATGAGCTTGTGCTTCTTCACCTGCACCAGCAGGCCCTGGGCTTCGAGATCGGCCACCACCTTCTTGCGGGCCTCGAAGCGGTCCAGGCCCCGATAGGCTTCGGGCACCTCTTCGTTGGTCTTCGCGTCGAGCGTGAAGATCGTGATCATCGGCAGCCCATGCCGCTGGCCCACCGCGTAGTCATTGAAGTCGTGCGCCGGCGTCACCTTCACCACGCCGGTGCCGAATTCGCGGTCCACGTATTCGTCGGTGATCACGGGGATGGTGCGGCCGGTCAGCGGCAGCCTCACTTGCTTGCCGTGGAAGGCGGTGTAGCGCTCGTCCTCGGGGTGCACCATCACGGCGGTATCGCCCAGCATCGTCTCGGGCCGGGTGGTGGCCACCACCACCTCGCCGGAACCGTCGGCCAGCGGATAGCGGATCAGCCAGAGATGACCGTCTTCCTCTTCGCTGGTGACCTCCAGGTCGGACACGGCCGACTTGAGCACCGGGTCCCAGTTCACCAGGCGCTTGCCGCGGTAGATCAGACCCTGCTCGTAGAGCCGCACGAAGGTTTCGGTGACCACCTTGGACAGCTTCTCGTCCATCGTGAAGTACTCGTGGCCCCAGCTCACCGAGTCACCCATGCGGCGCATCTGGCGGGTGATGGTGGAGCCGGAGGCCTCCTTCCATTCCCACACCTTGGCCACGAAATTCTTGCGTCCGAGGTCGTGGCGCGACTGGCCGGTTTTGGCCTGGAGTTGGCGCTCCACCACGATCTGGGTGGCGATGCCGGCATGGTCGGTGCCGGGCACCCACAGGGTGTTGTGGCCGCGCATGCGGTGGTAGCGCGTGAGCGCGTCCATGATCGTCTGATTGAACGCATGGCCCATGTGCAGCGTGCCGGTGACGTTGGGCGGCGGCAACTGGATGCAAAACGAGGGCCGGGCCGGGTCGAGCGTGGGCGCGTACAGGCCGCGCTGCTCCCACAGCGGGCCCCAGTGGGCCTCGATGGCGGCGGGCTCGAAGGACTTGGCGAGTTCGGTCATGGGGCCGGGCGTGCGAGGGGAAAACGAAAGCGGCGTCCCACGGGACGCCGCCAAACCTGGGATGCCGCAATTTTAGGCGCGGCAGAAGGAGCCTACATGAAGAGGTGTTCCCCGGCGTTCTCGCCGCCGAGGATCACGTAGTTGACCTTGCGCAGGTCGGCCAGCGTGCGCCCGCCGGCGTAGCTGATGGAGCTTTGCAAGTCTTCGCGCATTTCGCGCAGCGTGTCGGCGAGCTTGCCCTTGATCGGCTCGAGGATGCGCTTGCCCTCGACGTGTTTGTACTCGCCCTTGTTGAAGTCGCTGGCCGAGCCGTAGTACTCCTTGTAGAGCTTGCCGTCGATCTCGACGGTCTGGCCGGGGGACTCCTCGTGGCCGGCGAACAGCGAGCCGATCATCACCATGGCCGCGCCGAAACGCACGCTCTTGGCGATGTCGCCATGGTGGCGGATGCCCCCGTCGGCGATGATGGGCTTGGTGGCCACACGGGCACACCACTTCAGCGCTGAGAGCTGCCAGCCGCCGGTGCCGAAGCCCGTCTTGAGACGGGTGATGCAGACCTTGCCGGGGCCAATGCCCACCTTGGTGGCATCGGCCCCCCAATTCTCCAGGTCGATCACGGCTTCGGGCGTGCCCACGTTGCCGGCGATCACGAAGGTCTGTGGCAGCTTGTGCTTGATGTGGTCGATCATCTTGCGCACGCTGTCGGCATGACCGTGGGCGATGTCGATGGTGATGTAGTCGGCCCCCACGCCCTCGGCGGCCAGGCGGTCGATCACTGCGTAATCGGCGGCCTTGACGCCCGAGCTGATCGAGACGAACAAGCCCTTGTCGCGCATGCGTTTTGCGTAGGCCACGTTGTCCAGATCGAAGCGGTGCATCACATAGAAGTAACCGTTGGCGGCCAGGTACTCGCTGATGCGCTCGTCGAGCACCGTCTTCATGTTGGCCGGCACCACCGGCAGCTTGAAGCGGCGGCCGCCGAACTCCACCGAGGTGTCGCATTCGCTGCGGCTTTCCACGCGGCATTTGCGCGGCAGCAGCAGGATGTTGTCGTAGTCGAAGATTTCCATGGTCAAGGCTCCGGGTGGCAGTAGGGCCTGCCGATGGGCGGTGGCAGGCTTGCGGGCGGCGCGTTGAGGCAGTGCGCGGCCCAATGGCTGCGAGCGCTTGATTTGGAGCCGGTCGGGTCCGAAACCGTCAGCGAGGGCGGTGGACACAAAAAAACCGGGCTCCAACATTTGGGCCCGGTGGCGCATTCTACGCCGAACCTCGGGCAGGCGCATACCCCTCTCCTAGAATCGGCCCATGAGCATCTTCCCTCCCGATCCCGCGCCCGTTGCGGCGCCTCCTGCGGCCCCGGCCGGCCTGCTGCAGCACCTCAACCCCGAGCAGTATGCGGCGGTGACGCTGCCGCCGCGCCACGTGCTGGTGCTGGCCGGTGCAGGCTCGGGCAAGACGCGGGTGCTCACCACCCGCATTGCCTGGCTGATCCAGACCGGCCAGGTGGGTCCGGGCGGCGTGATGGCCGTCACCTTCACGAACAAGGCCGCCAAGGAGATGCTCACGCGCCTGGGCACGATGCTGCCCATTCCCGTGCGCGGCATGTGGATCGGCACCTTCCACGGCTTGTGCAACCGCTTCCTGCGCGCGCATTGGAAGCTGGCGGCCTTGCCGCAGAGTTTCCAGATCCTGGATTCGCAGGACCAGCTCTCGGCCGTCAAGCGCGTGATCAAGGCGATGAACCTGGATGAAGAGCGCTTCGTGCCCAAGCAGGTGGCGTGGTTCATCGCCGGCTGCAAGGAAGACGGCCTGCGACCCAAGGACGTGCAGGCGCGCGACGAGCACACGCGCAAGCTCATCGAGGTCTACCAGGCCTACGAGGACCAATGCCAGCGCGAAGGTGTCGTGGACTTCGGCGAGCTGATGCTGCGCACCTACGAGCTGATGCGCGACCACACCGCGCTTCGCGAACACTACAACCGCCGTTTTCGCCACATCCTGGTGGACGAGTTCCAGGACACCAACAAGCTGCAGTACGCCTGGCTGAAGATGTTCGCCGGCCCTGAGAGCGCCGTGATGGCCGTGGGCGATGACGACCAGAGCATTTATGCCTTTCGCGGCGCGCAGGTGGGCAACATGGCCGACTTCGAGCGCGAGTTCCGTGTGGACCAGGTCATCAAGCTGGAGCGCAACTACCGCAGCTTCGGCCACATCCTCGATGCGGCCAACGCGCTGATCTCTCACAACACGCGGCGCCTGGGCAAGAACCTGCGCACCGAGGCCGGGCCGGGCGAGCCGGTGCGCGTCTATGAGGCCACCAGCGATTTCGCCGAGGCGCAGTGGCTGGTCGAGGAGGCGCAGCAACTGCACCGCGACGGCGTGCCGCGCAGCGAGACGGCGGTGCTCTACCGCAGCAATGCGCAGTCGCGCGTGCTGGAAAGCGCGCTCTTCAACGCCGGGATCCCCTACCGCGTCTACGGCGGGCTGCGCTTCTTCGAGCGCGCCGAGATCAAGCATGCGCTGGCCTACCTGCGCCTGATCGAGAACCCCAACGACGACACCAGTTTCCTGCGCGTGGTGAACTTCCCCACCCGTGGTATCGGCGCTCGCACGATCGAGCAGTTGCAAGACGCCGCCCGCGCCAGCGGCCGCAGCCTGTACCAGAGCGTGGGCGCAGTGGCTGGCAAGGGCGGGGCCAACCTCGCGGCCTTCGTGGCCCTGGTGGACGCCATGCGCGAGGCCACGCAGGGCCTGACGCTGCGCGAGATCATCGAGCACGTGATTGAGGCCTCGGGCCTGGCCGACTTCTATCGCACCGAAAAGGAAGGCCGCGAGCGGCTGGAGAACCTGGACGAACTGGTCAATGCCGCCGAGGCCTTCGTGACGCAGGAGGGCTTCGGCAAGGACGCCGTGGCCCTGCCGGTGGACGAGCAGGCTGGCGCCATCGCTGCAGGCAGCCCACCGGCCATCGCCGCAGTGGACCTCACTCCCGATGCCGAGACCGGCGAGATCGTCTCACCGCTGGCCGCCTTCCTGACCCACGCGGCGCTGGAGGCCGGCGACAACCAGGCCCAGGCCGGCCAGGACGCGCTGCAACTGATGACGGTGCACGCGGCCAAGGGCCTGGAGTTCGACGTGGTCTTCATCACCGGCCTGGAAGAAGGCCTCTTCCCGCACGAGAACTCGCTGTCGGATGCCGACGGCCTCGAAGAGGAGCGCCGGCTTATGTACGTGGCCATCACGCGCGCGCGCAAGCGCCTGTACCTGAGCCACAGCCAGACGCGCCTGCTGCACGGCCAGACACGCTACAACGTCAAGAGCCGCTTCTTCGACGAACTGCCCGAGGGGGCGCTCAAGTGGATCACGCCCCGCACCCAAGGCTTCGGCTCCGGCTTCGAGCGCGACTACCGCGCCGCTTGGCAGCGCGGCTCGGGACTGGGCAGCATCGTGGGGGCCGGCCGCCAGCCCGAGACGCCGCCCGCCTGGGCGGCTCCGAGGGCCACCACCAACGAAGGCCAAGCCCTGCGCGCCGGCCAGAGCGTCTTCCACAACAAATTCGGCGAGGGCGTGATTCTCACCCTCGAAGGCAGCGGGGCCGACGCACGTGCACAGATCAATTTCGGCCGCCATGGCGTCAAGTGGCTGGCCCTGAGCGTGGCCAAGCTCACCCCGGTGGAGGGCTGAGCAGGGGGGGGGGGCTTTGTTCTGCATGGCAGAACGAAAAACTGAAGAGCGGAATCGGCTTTATCATTCGGCGGTCCGGTGTCTGGCCGGGCCGGATGGGAGCCTTCGCCTTGAGTTCGACCGACCTGTTCACCCCCGGGGCTGCGGAAGATCTGCAGCCGCAGCGCCTGCACCACTGGCTCGACCATTGGGCGCAGCGGCAAAGCGACGCGCCTGCGCTGCAGGATGAGCGCGCCGCGCTGAGCTATGGGGCCCTCGCGGCGGCCGTGGAGGCGGCCGCGCAAGGCCTGCGTGAGGCCGGGGTGCAGCCGGGCGACCGTGTGCTGGTGGTGGGCGAGAACTGCAATGCCGCCGCGATCCTGGTGCTGGCCTGCAGCCGGCTCGACGCCTGGGTGTCCTTGGTCAATGCCCGCCTGTCCGAGCGCGAGATCGACACCTTCCTCGAGCACTCCCAGGCCCGCGTGGTGGTCGGCCTGGGCGAGGCCTCGGCCGAGGCGTTGCGTCATCTGCAGCGCCTGGGCGGCAGGTCACAGCGCTGGCCCGGCGCGGGCGAGGTGCTGCTCGCCGCCGGCCACCCCCAGGCCTCACCCGAACCGGTGAGCGAGGCGGCGGACGCCCAGGTTGCCGCATTGATCTACACCTCGGGCACCTCCGGCGCACCCAAGGGGGTGATGCTCACCCATGCCAACCTGCTCTTCATCGCCGCCAACAGCCGCCGCCAGCGACGCCTGACGAACGCCGACCGGGTTTATGGCGTGCTGCCGCTGTCGCATGTCTATGGCCTGACCGCCGTGCTGCTGGCCACGCTGTCGGCCGGCGCCAGCTTGGTGCTGGCCGCCCGCTTCGCCCCCGAGGCCATGGCCCGGGCGCTGGCGGACGAACGCATCACCGTGCTGCACGGTGTGCCGGCCATGTATGCCAAGCTGCTGGAGTGGGGCGATCGGCCGGGCAACACCCTGCGCGCGAGCGCGTTGCGGGTGGCACAGTCCGGTGGCGCGCCGCTGGACCAGGCGCTGAAGGACCGCTTCGAGCAGCACTTTGGCCTCCCGCTGCACAACGGCTATGGCATGACCGAGGCGTCGCCCTCCATCTGCCAGACCCGCCTGGATGCGCCGCGCCGTGACTGCTCGGTGGGCCCGCCGATCCCCGGCATCGAAGTGCAGGTGGTCGATCTCGAGTCGCGCCGGCCGGTGCCGATGGGCGAGACCGGCGAGCTGTGGCTGCGCGGGCCCAATGTGATGAAGGGCTACTACCGCAACCCGGCACTGACGGCCGAGACGGTGGACACCGACGGCTGGCTGCACACTGGCGACCTGGCCCGCATGGAAGCCGACGGCACGCTGTCGATCGTGGGCCGCTCGAAGGAGCTCATCATCCGCTCGGGATTCAACGTCTACCCGGTGGAGGTGGAAGACGTGCTCAACGCCCATCCGGACGTGGTGCTCTCGGCCGTGGTGGGCCGCCCGGTGCCGGGCAACGAGGAGGTGGTGGCCTTCGTCGAGCCCGTGCCGGGCCGCACGCTGGACACCGAGGCGCTGATGGCCTGGCTGCGCGAGCGTCTGTCGCCCTACAAGCTGCCGGCGCAGATCGTCGCGATGCCCCAGTTGCCCGCCTCGGCCACCGGCAAGCTCTACAAGCAGCGGCTGCGCGAGCAGGCACTGCAACTCTCGAGCTCCAAGGAGGCCTGACTGCATGGACCACCCGATGCCGCCGCAGACCGAATCCGCCCGCCCCGGCCCGAAGGGTCGCGTCAAGGAAGACCGCCACTTCGTCACGGCGCTGGCGCGCGGCCTGGAGGTGCTGGCCTGTTTCCGCTCGGGCGACCGCATGCTGGGCAACCAGGAACTGGCCCGGCGCTGCAACCTGCCCAAGTCCACGATCTCGCGGCTGACCTACACGCTGACCAAGCTGGGCTACCTGGAGTATGTGGAGGACACCGGCCGCTACCGCCTGGGCAGTGCCACACTCTCGCTGGGCAGCACGATGCTGGCGCGCATGGATGCCCGTCAGATCGCCCGGCCGTTGATGCAGGAGCTGGCCGATTTCTCTCAGGCCATGGTGTCGCTGGGCACGCGTGACCGGCTGAGCATGATCTATGTGGAAAACTGCCGCAGCCATGCTACGCTCACGCTCAGCCTGGATGTGGGCTCGCGCATCCCGCTGGCCACCACGGCCATGGGCCGGGCTTACCTGGCAATGTGCCCAGAGGGCGAACGCCACGAGCTGATGGACCGCATTCGCGAACTGGACGAGGTGGCCTGGCCGCGCATCCGCCAGGGCATCGAACGGGCGATCCAACAGTACCGCGAGTTCGGCGTGTGCGCATCCTTCGGCGATTGGCAGAAGGACGTCAACGCGATCGCCATCGCCTTGCGGCCGGCCGGGGGGCGCTCGCTGATGGCGATCAACTGCGGCGGCCCGGCCTTCCAGCTCAGCCCCGAGTTCCTGATGACCGAGGTGCGACCCCGCCTGATGGCGCTGGGGGCGCGGCTGGAGCACGCCGGCCACTGACGGCACGGGCGGACCAGCCCTTCAGTCGTCGTCTTCGTCGTCCGACCCTGCAACGGCGTCGACGCCGGCCTCCACCACCGCACCCGTCACGCGGATGCCGGTGCTCACGACGGCTCCCGTGACCGAGATGGCTGCACCGGCTACAGCCCCTGCCACCGTCACGACGGCACAGCCCGACAGCAGCAGGCTCAAGCCCAGCCACACCGGCGCGCGCAGCAGCCCAAAACGGGACACGGGATGGGTCAGCAAAGGCATGGCCAAAAACTTGTTCGAAGGTGCGGTATGCGCATTATCCGCGAGCGTCGAGGCGATGCGGTGCTGCTGCGCAAGCTCGTCATCGAGCTGACATTGTCGCGTCACCGCACTTTCATCCGGGTTTCCTACGCTGCGCGCTTCATTACACCCCACGTTGCGAGAGGACCTTGCATGAACAAGCCGATCGACCTGCCTGCCGAGAGCTTCGTCGACCCTGACGATCAGGTGAACAACCACAGCCCCAACCCCAGCTTCGATGCGGTGCTCAATGCCCGGCTGAGCCGCCGTGGCGTGCTGCGAGCCGGCTTGGGCTCGGCGGCCACCGCCTTGTTCGGAGGCTTGTCGTTGAGCGCCTGCGGTGGCGGCGGCGACGATGGCGATCAGACCCCGGCTGAGACGCTGCTGGGCTTTACCGCGGTGGCCAAGAGCACCGCCGATACCGTGACCGTGCCAGCGGGCTACACCGCCACCGTGCTTTATGCCCTGGGTGATCCGCTCACGGCGGACACCCCGGCGTTCCGCAATGACGGCACCGATACGGGTTACGACCGGCGTGCCGGGGACTGCCACGATGGCATGGAGTATTTCGGCCTGAGCGCTTCCGGGCAGCCCGACCCCGCCAACAACGATCGTGCGTTGCTGGGCATCAACCACGAGTATGTGATCCCGACCTTTTTACACCCCAACGGACCGTCGCCGCTGCCGCGTCCGGCCGGTGAGGTGGACATCGAGGTGGACTGTCATGGGGTGTCCATCGTAGAAATTCGCAAGAACGCTGCCGGCGTATTCCGCTACGTACAAGATTCCGCATTCAACCGCCGCGTCACGGCCGCCACCGAGATCGAAATCTCAGGCCCGGCGCGCGGTCATGCCTTGCTGCGCACGCTTTATTCGCCCGAAGGCACGCGCACCCGCGGGACGTTGAACAACTGCGGCACCGGCAAGACCCCCTGGGGCACCTTGCTCACTGGCGAAGAAAACTGGTCTGGCTACTTCTTCCGCGCAGCGGGCGACAACACCGCCAGCGATGCAAAGCGCAATGTTGCGCTGGCCCGCTACGGCCGTAACGTCACGGCCACGAGCGCGGCGGCCAGCCGTTACGGTTGGCAAACCGGCGGCACCGATGATCAGTACGTTCGCTGGAACACCAGCATCACCGCCGCCAGTGCCGACCTCGACTACCGCAACGAGATCAATGGCCAGGGCTATATCACAGAGATCGACCCCTATGATCGCACCGTGGCAGTCAAGAAGCGCACCGCGCTGGGGCGTTTTGCGCATGAAAGCGCGGCCTTTTCGCGTCCGATCGTGGGCCAGCCGCTGGCGGTGTACATGGGCGACGACGCTCAGCGCGAGTACGTCTACAAATTCGTCTCTGAGGCGGTGTGGAGCGCTGCCGACGCCAACCCCGCCGACCGCATCGCCACGGGGGACAAATACCTGGATGCTGGCACTTTGTATGTCGCCCGCTTCAATGAGGACGGCACCGGCCAGTGGCTGCCGCTGACGATCACGAATCCGGACATTGCCGGTTACGCGACGTACAGCTTTGCCGATGAGGGGGATGTGGCCATCCATTCCCGTGTCGCTGCCGATGCCGTGGGGGCGACAAAGATGGACCGTCCCGAGTGGTGCGGCGTACACCCGGGCACGGGCGAGATCTATTTCACCATGACCAATAACAGCAGCCGCCGGGTGGGGGCCACGGGCTCGCAGGTGGAGGTTGACGCGGCCAACCCGCGCGCTTACAGCGACATTCGCGGCATCGGCACCTTGCAACAAGGCAACGTTCACGGCCACATCATCCGCATCCGTGAAGACGGCGGTGCCGCCAACGCCCTGACCTTCACCTGGGATGTGTACGTCTTCGGCGCTGAGGCTGGTTCTACGCCTGCGGCCATGAACATTTCCGGTCTGACCGACGACAACGACTTCTCCAGCCCTGATGGCTTGGTGTTCTCGGCATCCACCGGCATCTGTTGGATCCAGACCGATGACGGTGCCTACACCGACGTTACCAACTGCATGATGCTGGCGGCGCTGCCTGGTCAGGTGGGCGATGGCCGTACGGTAACGCTTGACTATGGGAGCAAGCAGGTACAGACTCGCGCCGGTGCCATGCCTACCACGGGCACCTTGAAGCGTTTCTTGGTTGGACCGAAGGACAACGAAATTACGGGGCTATGCGAAACCCCCGACGGTCGTGTGATGTTCGTCAATGTCCAGCACCCGGGAGACGATACGGCCGTGGCCAACCTTTCCAATCCTGACCTTTACACCAGCAACTGGCCGGCCAATAGCGGCTATGGCGCGGGGCGTCGCCCGCGTTCGGCCACCGTGATGATCGTGAAAAACGACGGCGGACGCATCGGCACCTGAGCTTCGAAATTGCCGCCCGGCGCGGGCGGCTCTGTGGCTCGCATGGCCTTCGCCGTGCGAGCCTTTTCGTTTTATTCCTCGTCGCGCGCAGCCGGTAGAGCCACGGTGGTCGCTGACTCGTCGGTGAAGCAATCCGCGTAGGTGAAATACAGCGAAGCGTAAAACGCCGTCACGAACATCAGCGTGGCTGGGAAGGCCACCAGAGCCATGAGCTGGGGGGCCGACAGCACAGTGAAAATCAGCGTGGCCACCACACCGAACACCAGCACCGCGGCCGCCCAGGTGAGGAAGTACACGATGAAGGCCCCCAGGTTGCGCCAGCAGGCCACCACGCTGAAGAACACTGACTGCACGGCGCTGGTCCCCCCCCAATGCACCAGGGCCGGGGCATGCCAGAACAGCAGGCTGACCGGCACGGTCAGCAGCAACCGGCTGAGCAGGGCACCCTGCATGGCCGGGTCGTCCATCATCTCGGCGGTGGCCTCGCCGCTGGCCATGGCGCCCTGCAGGGCATCGACCCTGCCGCCGTCCATCGCGTCGGCCAGCCACATCGTCAGCATCGACAGCACGGCATAGGCCAGTCCGATCTGCAGCAGCGCGGCGACTCGCCGGCGTGATCCGCGCAGCGGCTCGATGAACAGCGAGGGCAGAGGGAAACCGCCGTCCACCGCCTTGCGTGTGGCCAGCATGAAGCCCAGCGACACCAGCGGCATGAGCACCAGCACCGCCAGTGCCCCGAGCTGGCGCATCGTGATCACCAGCACGAACGCGACAAACAAGAAGGCGAAGAACAGCGCGGTGTAGGCCAGCGGCTGGCGCAGGAAGACCTGGAAGCCGCGGCGCACCCAGAGGATGCCTTGCAGCGGCCCGACTTGTCGCAGCTTCATGGTTCGGGGTGCCAGGGTGTGTACACGCGCTCGCGCAGGATGCGCTCGAAATGCCCCGGGTCGTGGGCCTTGAGCATGTGGGCGTCGCGTGGCAGGTAGTAGTCCCACAGGCGCGAGATCCAGAACCGCAAGGCGCCGGCGCGCAGCAAGGCGGGCATCAGCCGCACCTCGTCATGGCTGAGCGGGCGCACCGCCTGGTAGGCCGCAACGAAGGTGCCGGCCCGTGCTTCGTCGAGCCGGCCGGAATCGAGGTCGGTGCACCAGTCGTTCAGGCACACGGCGATGTCAAACAGGAAGGTGTCCACGCCGGCGAAATAGAAGTCGAAAAAGCCCGTGAGCGTGTCGCCCTCGAACATCACGTTGTCGCGGAAGAGGTCGGCGTGGATGGGCCCGCGCGGCAGCGCCAAGTAAGCCGGCGAGCGGGCGTGCGAGCACTGGAAGGCCAGCTCGCTTTCCAGAAGCTGGCGCTGCGCGGCGTCCAGGTGGGGCAGGATGGACGGCACCGTCTCGACCCACCAGTCCAGTCCGCGCAGATTGGGCTGGAAGCGCGGGTAGTCCTGCCCGGCCAGGTGCATGCGTGCCAGCATCTCGCCGACCTGGCGGCAATGCACGTGGCTGGGGGCAAGCTGGTGGCCGCCGCGCAGCTTGTCCACCAGGGCCGCGGGCTTGCCGCACACGGTGTGCAGGATCTCGCCGCTGGCATCGGCCTTCGGGTCGGGCACCGGGATGCCCCGCGCCGCCAGGTGCTTCATCAGGTGCAGATAGAAAGGCAACTGCTCGAAACTCAGGCGCTCGAAGAGCGTGAGCACGTAGTCGGTGCGCCGGCCCTCGCGTTCGGCGGTGACGAAGTAGTTGGTGTTCTCGATGCCGGAGGTGATGCCGCGCAGCTCCACCAGGCTGCCCAGGTTCAGGCGCTGGACCAGGTCGGAGGCTTGTTCAGGCGAGACGGTCGTGAAAACGGCCATGGACGGGCGGTTGCCAGGAGACCCCGGCTTCAGAAGGTCAGGAAGCGCCAGACGCGCTGGCCCGAAGCTCCGCGAGCGCCCTGCTGGGACGGATCGCGGCCGCTGTCGGGCGGCACGACCTCGTAAGCGCGCCCGCCCTTCTTGGGCTGCACGTGGATCTGCAGGGTCTGCCCACGCACCCGCAACTCGTCGATGCGGGTGGACTCGTCCTCGACGCGGATGACCTGGACCGCCGGCTCGGGCGTGCCTGCGGCCACGGCCGGGGCGGCCACCTCGCCCCAGGCAGAGCAGGCCGCGGCTCCCAGGAGGATGGCAAGACAGGCTCGGTTGCGCATGCAGGCATTGTAGGCGCAGCCCGCCGGGGCGGCGGGCCGATTGCCCCACAATCGCGCCCATGGACGAGCACATCCCCACCGCACCGTTGCTGCTGCTGGTCGACGGCTCCAGCTACTTGTACCGCGCCTTCCACGCATTGCCCGACCTGCGCGGGCCGCAGGGCCAGCCCACTGGCGCCGTGCACGGCATCATCGCGATGCTGCGCCGGCTGCGCGAGCAGTTCCCGGCCGCGCACGCCGCCTGCGTCTTCGACGCCAAGGGGCCGACCTTCCGCAACGAGTGGTATGCGCCATACAAGGCCCAGCGTGCCCCGATGCCCGAAGACCTGGTGGCGCAGATCGAGCCCATCCACGAGGTGGTGAAGCTGCTGGGCTGGCCGGTGCTGGAGGTGCCCGGCATCGAGGCCGACGACGTGATCGGCACGCTGGCCCGGGTGGCACGCGAGGCCGGCCACCGGGTCATCATCTCCACGGGCGACAAGGACCTGGCCCAGCTCGTCAACGAAGAAGTCACCCTCATCAACACGATGAGCAACGAGTCGCTCGACGTCGCGGGCGTGAAGGCCAAGTTCGGCGTCCCGCCCGAGCGCATCGTCGACTACCTCACGCTCATCGGCGATGCGGTGGACAACGTGCCTGGCGTCGACAAGGTCGGTCCCAAGACGGCCGCCAAATGGATTGCCGAGTATGGCTCACTCGACGGCGTGATCGCCGCAGCCGACCGCATCAAGGGCGTGGCCGGCGAGAACCTGCGCAAGGCTCTGGACTGGCTGCCCCTGGGGCGGCGTCTCATTACCGTGGTGACCGATTGCGACCTCTCCGCCCACATCCCGATGTGGCCGCGCCTGGAGGCCCTGACGATGCGCGAGGTCGACACCCCCGGCCTGCTGGACTTCTACACCCGCCACGGTTTCAAAACCTGGAAGCGCGAGCTGGAGTCGCGCACCGCACCGGCCGCTGCAACCGCGGCGCAGGCCGACCCGCCCGGCAATGTGGCCGACCTGTTCTCCGACCCGCCGCCCACCGGAGGGGGAGCGACGCTTGCGCGACACTACGAGACCGTGCTCGACTGGCACCGCCTGGAGGCCTGGATCGAACGCCTGAAGCGATCGCCGCTGGCCGCGCTCGACACCGAGACCGATTCGCTCGACGCGATGCGTGCACGCATCGTCGGCCTGTCCTTCGCCGTGCAGCCCGGCGAGGCCGCCTATGTGCCCACCGGCCATGCCTATGCCGATGCGCCTGCGCAGCTGCCGCTGGACGGCGTGCTCGAGCGCCTGAAACCCTGGCTGGAGGATGAGGGCTGTCCCAAGATCGGCCAGCACATCAAGTACGACATGCACGTGTTCGCCAACCATGGCATCGCGGTGCGCGGCTATGTGCACGACACGATGCTGCAAAGTTACGTGCTCGAGGCCCACCGGCCCCACAACCTGGGCAGCCTGGCCGACCGCCATCTCGGTCGCCACGGCATCGAGTACGAGGAACTGTGCGGCAAGGGGGCCCATCAGATCCCCTTTGCCCAGGTCGATGTGCGGCGCGCCACCGAATACTCGGGCGAGGACAGCGAGATGTGCCTGCACGTGCACCAGGTGCTGTGGCCGCGCATCGAGTCCGAATCGGGGCTGCGCTACGTCTACGAGTCCATCGAGATGCCCACTTCAGCCATCCTGCAGCGCATCGAGCGCAATGGCGTGAAGGTCGACGCGCAGGTGCTCGAGCGCCAGAGTCACGAGCTGGCCCAGCGTATCCTCGCGCTGGAGGCGCGTGCGCACGAACTGGCCGGCCAGCCTTTCAACCTGGGCAGCCCCAAGCAGATCGGCGAGATCCTGTTCGGCAAGCTCGGCCTGCCGGTGGTCAAGAAGACGGCCAGCGGCGCCCCGTCTACCGACGAGGAGGTGCTGGAAAAGCTCGCGGCCGACTATCCGCTGCCTGCGTGCATCCTCGAGCACCGCAGCCTGTCCAAGCTCAAGGGCACCTACACCGACAAGCTGCCCCAGATGATCAACCCGCACACGGGCCGCATCCACACCAACTACGCGCAGGCCGTGGCCGTGACGGGCCGCTTGTCGAGCAACGACCCCAATCTGCAGAACATCCCGATCCGCACGCCCGAGGGCCGGCGCATCCGCGAGGCCTTCGTGGCCCCGCCCGGCCGTGTGATCGTCTCGGCCGACTATTCCCAGATCGAGCTGCGCATCATGGCCCACATCTCGGGCGATGCGAACCTGCGCCGTGCCTTCCAGGAAGGCCTGGACGTGCACCGTGCCACGGCGGCGGAAATCTTCGGCCTGGACCCACAGCAGGTCACCAGCGAGCAGCGCCGCTACGCCAAGACCATCAACTTCGGTCTGATCTACGGCATGGGCGCTTACGGCCTGGCCGCCAGCCTGGGCATCGAGCAGAAGGCCGCCAAGGACTACATCGACCGCTATTTCCAGCGCTATCCCGACGTGAAGCGCTACATGGACACCACCAAGGCCCGCGCGGCCCAGCAGGGCTACGTGGAGACGCTTTTCGGCCGGCGCATCGTCCTGCCGGACATCCGCGGCGCCAACGGCCCGCGACGCAGTGCGGCCGAGCGCCAGGCCATCAATGCCCCCATGCAGGGCACGGCGGCCGACCTGATCAAGCTGGCGATGATCGCCGTCCAGGGGGCCCTCGACCGCGAGCAACGCCGCACGCTGATGATCCTGCAGGTGCACGACGAACTCGTCTTCGAGGTGCCCGAGGACGAGCTCGACTGGGTGAAAGCCGAGGTGCCGCGCATCATGGCCTCGGTGGCCGAACTCTCGGTGCCGCTGGTCGCCGAAGTCGGCGTGGGCCCCAATTGGGACCAGGCGCACTGAGCCCCTGATCCACGGGGGCGCTGATCGCGTGCCCTCTGCCCGGCCCGCTTTTTACCTTTGTCACACCCTGTTTCCAAAACCTGCTGGCCCGTGCTGGGAGGGGCTTGCTAGCATCGCGCGGCTTTCAGGGACAAGGACAAGCAAGGGAGGCCTGATGAGCGAGCCTTTCGATGCGGGCGCGCTGGCGGCGGTGTGGATGCAGGCTTTGGGCGACG